>NZ_JBEZZW010000025.1:0-111514 GCF_040639415.1 Micromonospora sp. NPDC023888
GCAGAAGGAGAAGTCGACGTAGAGCGCCCACCACCAGAATGCCTCCAGGAAGAGCACGATGAACTGGGCGCGAACGCGTCGTCGAGCGGGATGCGCGACTGCGCGCCTTCGATGCCGTGCGGGATCAACTGCTCGCGGCTGGGCTTACCGGCCGGCGGCTTGCCGGTCGGGGACCGCCTCGCTGAGCCCCGGTCAGACCGCGGTTCTTGTCCACCGCTGGTTGTTGGCGCTTCCGCAGGTCCACTGCTGGATGTCCGCGCCGTCTGCGGTCCCTGACTGGTACACGTCCAGACACTTGCCGCTGTGCCGGGCCACGAGCCGGAAGTTGCTGCCCTGGGACTGCCATTGCCACTGCTGGTTTTGGCCGCTGCCGCACGTCCACTGGACGATGTTCGCGCCGTCTGCGGTGGAGGCGGAGGCGACGTCGAGGCACTTGCCGCTGTTCTGGTTGACGATGCGGAAGTAGCCGCTACCGGCGTCCTCGAAGCGCCATTTCTGGTTGCTGCCGCCCACGTAGCTCCATTGCTTGATCTCGGCGCTGTCGGCCGTGGACTGCCCGATCACGTCCATCGCCTTGCCGCTGTTGACGTTGTTGATCCGGTAATGGGTTCCCGAGGGCGGGGGCGTCGTGGAGCCGCCGCCGATGTTGTCGCCATAGGCATAGCGGATCCGGTCGGCGCCAGAAGTGTTGCGGATGGTCAAGTTGAGATCGGTGCCGCTGCCACTGAGGGCGAACATCGAATACCAGTCGTGACCGGAGCCGGAGTTCTTGCCGCCGAGGGCGGGCCAGTAGGTGCCGCCCATCTGGTTGTCACGCATGACCTGAGCCATGGCACGGATGTGGCGCACGAAGTTGTCGGTGCTGTTCGCGTCGGCGTAGTTGAGGCCGTTGTCCATGGGCCCGCCGAACTCGGTCGCGACCGCCCGGGAGGCACAGTTGCCCAGACGCGTCTGCATGTGACTTCGCCAGGCGTCGTAGGTCATCGAGCCGTAGAAGAAAGCGTAGTGGTGGAAGGACAGCAGCGTGCCGTTGAAGCGGCTGTCGTTGCAGACGTCGCGCAGGTCCTGGCTTGCGCCAGTGCCGCCGATGAGCACCCGGCTGGGTACGGCCGAGTAGTGGGTGCTGAGCCAGGTGGCTGCGATGTCGCGCCACTCTGCCGAGCTGTAACCGCCCGGCTCGTTCATTGGCTCGAAGTACACGTTGGTGTTCGAGCCGTAGGCGCTGGTCACGCTGGACCACATCGTGTTCCACGCGGCGAGGTTCGCGATCCTCGCGCCGGAGTTATGGTCCGTCCAAAAGGTGAGGATGACCTTGAATCCACGGGCAGTGGCGGCGTCAATGGCGCCCCGGTAGGCGTTCCACCAGGTGGTGTTGGCCACCGTCTGAGTGTTGATGGGCAGCCGGACGGTGTTGATCCCCATGGTGGAGGCCATGTCGTCGTAGAGGGCGTTGGCCTTGGCCTGCACTGTCGCGTAGCTGTCGGATTGGCTCAGGCCCTGCACGACGAGCGGGCTGGTGCTGAAGTTGTCACCCAGTTGAGCCCAGTTCATGCCTCTGAACTGGCTGGTGGCGGCAGCGGCTGGGCCGGCGGTAGCGGTGATGGCGATTGCCGCTGCGGCAGCCGTGGTCGCCATCACCGCACTGGTGGCCACGAGCCTGGCCATTCGCGACAGGGGGCGGCTGAACATGGCAGGTCGCATATGCGTCGTCCTTTCTGTTGGGGGACGGGGACGGGGACGGGACGATGCGGGTCCTATTGGCCGTCCGGCGCGACCGGCATCACGGCCGGACGGCCCCGACGGCATCCACGACGAGACTGCCGCTGCGCACCATGATCTCCACGGTGTGCGTGCCGGCGCCGAGGTTGCGCAGGGCGTACGTCTGATAGAACTCGGGAGAGGCGAGCGTGCTCGCTGCGGAGTTGACCACCGTGCCGTCCACCGTGACCTGCAGGACGGCCGAGCCGTTGTTCGGCCCGATGATGTCCAGTCCGGTGCCGGCGAACGTGTAGGTCAGCGTCGAGCCGCTTCCCTGGCTGGTCGACAGGCTCCGCTGAACGTTGTACATACCCTTACCGTTTTCGTGGGCCCAGGGCCCGCCGTACACCAGCTTCCTGGCGGGTGGGTTGGCCAGGTCGGACATCTCCAGGTTGTCCAGCACCTCGGAGTAGTACGGCGGGCTTCCGTCGACCGTCTCCACCCGGAGGTTGTCAAACCGGGTGAAGTAGTAGCCGCTGCCCAGCGTGATCCGGCCGGACAGCTTGGGATTCGGGTCGGTGTAGGTGGACAGTGTGACGCCGTCGAGGTAGGCGGTAACCGTGCTTCCGACGCCTTTCAGCGCGATGTTGTGCCACGCGTTGTGAGCGGTGTTGAACCCACCGATCCGCACGCCGCCGGTGCCGCTGACCACGTTGCCGCTGGCGACCGCGTTGTTGTTGACCAGCAACTGCCAGCCCCCGTCGAAGGTGAATTTCACCGAATACGGCGCACCGTTGTCACCGTGCTGCTCGCGGATGCCCAGCCGGGCGTAGTTGGCGCCGTTCTGGGTGCTGCTGTTCTCGAAGGAGACGTCGACACTGGCCTTGTAGTTGAGCCACCGGCTGTCACCGATCCTGGTGACCGCGTCCCCCCCGTTCCACGCGCCGCCCAGGCCCTGGCTCGGGCCGTCCAATTGCTGGCGCAGCACGTAATTGGTCGATCCGTCCGGCTGGTACGCCTCGAAGGCGCCGTTGCGGTCGCTGGCGTAGCGCGGGATGACGCTCCTGGCGCCGCCACGCGACGTGATGAAGTCCTCGGTGCCCGTGATGGTGCCGCCACTGCCGATCACCGGGACCGTCTTGCCGGTGTAGTCGAAGCCGTCGGCGTAGAGGATGTTGTCGCTGGTGCTCTGCACGTCGCCGGAGATGTCGGTGTCCAGCACGGTGCGCTGGCCCTCCACCGGCAGGGGTTCCAGGTACTCGGGCTTGGTGTGGTTGGCCAGCGTCGTCACGGTGACGACCGAGTTCGGCCTGACCGTCACGGTGTACACCCCGCCGTCATCGGCCGGGACGCTGCCGAGGTGCTTCAGGTAGTTGGCGTTGAACGCCTGGCCGGGGTCGGCCGCGCGGGTTTCCCACAGCTGTAGGGCCGGAGTACCGGAGTAGGCCATGTTCACCGGCTGGAGGCGGTACGACTGGGTGTACTCGCTGTCGTTCATGAAGACCGTGGAGAAGTTGCGCCTGTCGGGCGCGGCGAGCGTGAGATAGCTGGGCGTGCCGTTGCGTCCGACCACCGGGTTCGTCCCGGTCGCTCCGGTATAGCTGGATTCGGGGACGGCGCGCCAGATACCGGCCGTGTTGCTGGAGTTCTCCCAGCCGGTCTTGGCGAACCAGCTGAAGTGCCGCAGCACGTCGATGGCGGCGTCGTAGTGCAGCCAGCCCGACCAGGGATCACGGGCGCTGACGACCTCCTTGTAGGAGTACTGCCCACCCTCGTAGAAGGACCCGATGGCCGGTTGGTAGATGAAGTTGGTCCGGCGCGAGTTGACGAACCCCTTGATGATGGTGTTTCCCATCTCCAGCGCACTGTTGGTGCCGCCGATGCCGGTTCCGACCACCGACGGGGACCGCATGTTGTTGTTGGGGCGCAAGGCGGAATTGCCGAAGGTCGCCTGTGCTTCGCTGTTCCAGATCTCCTTGTCGTAGTCCATCGCCAGGCGCTTGAAGTTGCCGGCGCTGTCGTCGTCGGGGCTGTAGTGGTAGCCGGCCGCCGCCACCACGTCGCGCAGGCCGGCGTCGCTGATCATGCTGCCGCCGAACGACCCGACACCGACCTCGTCGGAGATGACGACCTTGAGCTGGTTGTACCGGGATTGCTCTGTCGAGTTGGCGAAGTCGGCACTGTCGGTCCTGACCCGGTTGGCATAGGTCTTGGTCCAGTTCAGGTCCGCCCCGCGCTCGTTGAGACCCGGGTTGACGTAGTCGACCATGAACCCGTAGGTCCGGTACGCGCTCAGGATGGTCTTCTTGAACCAGGTGTAGACCTTGTCGTTGCTGTTCACCCAGCCGGGGGAGTTCCAGCGCAGCAGGGACACCTTGACGTTGGGGTTGACCTTCTTCGCGTCGGCCGCGAGTTGGAAGCCCTGCGCACGCTTGACGTTGGGGGTCTCGGACTCCCAACGCATGGTCGAGGGGTCCGGTCCGGTGGAGTTGTTGCGGTCGTTGCCCATCTCGATCTTCACGTTGGTGAAGACCGGACTCTCCCCACCGAAGAGGACCCGCAGCAGCTGCGCGTACGCGGTCGGGCTCTGGGCCTTGTAATCCATCAGCAACTCGCTGGTGCTGTTGGCGCTGAGCGCACCGAAGCCCTTGAACGTCAGGCCGTTGACGTTGCCGGCGCGGATGTTGTTGCCGTCCACCGTGATCGTGCCTGATCCCGGAGTCGACACGTCGGTGACGATCCACTGCTGGTTGGTGCTGCCGCTGTTCGCGTACTGGACGAGGTTGGCGCCGTCGGACGTGCTGCCCCCGCCATCCAGGTACAGCCCGTTGGCCCGGTTCCTGAACTTGGCGTAGCCGCCGGAGTCCTCCCGGATCCACTGCTGGTTGGTGCTGCTGCTGTCACTCCACTGGCCGCAGATGGATCCGCCCGTCGTGCGGCCCATCCCGTCCAGGTACAGGCCGGTGGCCCGATTCCTGATCCGGACGTAGTCGCCGACGGCATCGATCGTCCACTGCTGGTTGTCGCTGGACGACGAGGAATACTGGCCGACTGCGGCGCCGTTGGTGGTCCGGCCCATGCCGTCGATGAACTTGCCGGTGGTCCGGTTGCCCAGTTTGACGTAGGCGGCGGCTACTTCCATGGTCAGGCCCACTGGCGTGGACGCGACCGGCATGGCTACCACGTACGCCAGGGCAAGCGCTGCGACCGACAGCATGCTCAGCGCGGTGGGCCTGACGCGGGCACGGCGCGGGCGGGCTACTCCCGGAGTCTGCCGAGGCGGAGCGGATCGAGGGCTGGTCATGAGATCTCCAGTCAACCGGTCAAGGTGTGGCAGGCGACGCCTCGGGCTCGCCGGCCTGCGGTGTCCAGAGGTGGCACGTCACCGTCTGATCGCATCGAATCATATTTATGCCATCTAGATCTATAGATGCCAGCAAACGGACCTAGACGTTCAAGAACGTTCAGACTCGATCATTCGGCCGTCAGGCTGGAGGACCGTGACGGATCCACCCAGCGGTCGGGGGCCACGCTGGGGACAAGATCTCGCACTGGTGGACGCGGAGAGTGTCGCACCGGCTGAGGTTCGGTGCCGGCCGTTGGCGCGTACCGTGATCGCCGAGGTTGCCCGCGCGCAGCCGGCGCCGGCCGGCGTGGCGCGACTCGCGACGCTGGTCGGGCTCACGAGGTGAAGCTTGCCGTCCTGCTATCCGCGGCCGACCCAGGTGGCGACGCACGCCTCGTTGCCCTCGGCGTCGGCCAGGACCCACCACATGGGTGCGTGCGCGTCGGAGACCAGGTGGCCGCCGGCGGCCAGGGCGGCGGCGACGCGAGCCTCTGCCTGATCGTGCGGGACAGCTATGTCGAGGTGCATGCTGTTGCGCTGTGGGCGCGCCTCGTGCATCGGTTGCAAACCGAAACCCGGGCCGCGGCGCGACGGGTCGAACAGGTAGTCGTCGCCGATCTGCCGATAGCCGAGCAGCGCCTGCCAGAACGGCAGCACATCCGCGCCGGCGAGTGCGTCGAGGGTGACGTTGATGAGTTGGACCGCGGTCGGGTCGGCGGGGAGGCCCAGCTCCCTGGCGGCGGCCGAGATGCGCCGGGCCAACGAAATGTCGCGCCGACTCAGGCTCACCGTGACGCCGGTGCCGCGCAGGTCGACGGCGAGGTAGTGCTGCTGGGCCTCGTCGGCGAGCCGGCCGATCTCATCGACGAGCGCGATGCCCTTGGACAGCGAGCCGGTCGGGAAGTAGGCCGAGACCAGATGGTAGAGGGAGCGCCAGTCCTCGACACCGTCGGCCGCGTGGAACTGCGCGGCCGTGATCTGCCCAGTCATGTCGGCGAACCTAACATCGGCGGCGCGACGGCCTCCGACGGCGGAAGGCGAGCGAGGATGGCGAGGGCGTCTCGTCGCTGAATCAGGCTGCGTTGTGCTGGCCGTTGACCGGAGGGCTGATGGTGCACCGGCTTGCCGCGTCCAGCCGGGTGGAGACGCTTTCCGGCAGCTCGAATGAGAGGCCGGCGAGGTTGGCGCTCAGTTGATCGGCGGTGCGAGGGCCGAGGACCACCGAGGTGATCTCGGGCCGGCTGCGGAGCCAGGCGAGCGCCACGGTTGGCGTGGTCGTTCCCAGTTCGGCGGCGACGGTGGTGACGTCGTCGGCGATGTCGAAGTGCCGCTCGGCGAGGAGACCGGTCACGAATGCGCGTGCCATCGGGCTGGGCATGGCCGACCACTCGGCGAGTCGGGATCCGGTGGCCGGCGCGGTGCCGCGCTGGTATCGCCCGGCGAGCAGTCCGCTGCCGAGCGGGCTGTAGGCGAGGATGCCGAGCCCGTGTTGCTGGCAGGTGGGCACGATTTCGGCCTCGATGGCGCGCGTGATCAGGGAATAGTTGGCTTGCAGGCTGACGAAGGGTGTGCCGCCGATGCGTTGCGCTGCCCATTGGGCGCTGACGATTCCGGCGGCGGTGAAGTTGGAACAGCCGATGTAGCGGACCTTGCCGGAGCGCACGAAGCCATCGAGCGCTGCCATGGTCTCGTCGATCGGGGTATCCGGGTCGGGCACGTGGCACTGGTACAGGTCGATGTAGTCGGTGCCCAGTCGGCGCAGGCTCGCCTCCAGGGCGCGAGTCAGGTGGGCGCGGGACAGGCCCCGGTCGTTGGGTCCGGCACCTTGCGGCGCCGCCCCCTTGGTGGCGAGGACGACCTCGGAGCGACGGTGGGCGATGGCGTGGCCGACGACCTCTTCGCTGGTGCCACCTCGGTAGGTGTCTGCGGTGTCGATGAAGTTGTGGCCGGCGTCGAGGAACTCGCCGATGATGCGGCGGGCCTCGGTGTCCGGCGTCGGTGCCTGCGGGTCGGTGCCGAAGTTCATCGTGCCCAGGCATGCCCGGGAGACGTGGAGGCCGGATCGGCCCAGTGTCGTGTACTGCATGTCATCCCCGTACAATCGGAATCGTCATTCCGCTTCAAGATACGGAACCTAGATTCCGCTCGTCAAGGGTGCTCGATCGGAGGAGGCCGACATGATCCGCTCGGATGCGGCGCGCAACCGCGCGAAGGTACTCGCGGCGGCCGAGACCGTGCTCGGCGAGCAGGGACTGACCGCCCGCATGGACGAGATCGCCCGGCGGGCCGGAGTGGGTGTCGGCACCGTGTACCGGCACTTCGCCACCAAGGAAGCCCTCTACGCGGCGATCGTCTCGGCGCGGGTGGACCTGCTGCTCGACGAGGCCGCCCGGTTGCGCGCCGCCGCGGAGCCAGAGACCGGATTCTTCAGATTCTTCGCGCAGGTCGTCGCGGACGCGGCGCGCAAGAAGACCCTGACGGACGCGTTGCACAGCGCAGGAATCGACGTCAAAGCAGAGCAGGCAGGCCAGCGAACGCAGATGCGCGAAGCGTTGGCAGACCTTCTGCGCGACGCCCAACGCGTCGGCGCCGTACGCCTCGACGTCGACCTGCCCGAGATACTCGCCCTGCTACGGGGCGCCAGCATGGCGGCGGAAACCGGTGACTACTCCGGCCCCGTCATCGACCGGACCCTTGCCGTTCTGTTCGACGGCCTGCGCCCGCTCGCGCCCCCTGCGTAACGCACTCATGACCCGGCTGCTTCCGCAAGCTCTCCACTCCCGGGGCACTCCTCGGGCGGAGCGTAGGCACGAATGGTGCCGTTGTGCCGCGCAACTCTTCCGTCAGCGGTGAGGGCTACGGCGCGTTTACAGACGGGGCACCGGCCCCGCAGGTGCTGCGAGCGCTGAGTCACCTTGCCTCCCCAGGTGGGTGTTGCACGTCTTCGGTTTCATCCGGCGAGCGCTGCCGCCCATTGTTGCCGATCGAGGCTCGGAAGCCGGCAGACCACGGAAGGTGCCAGACCGCAGACGGGCCGACTGCGCCTGCCCGGGACGACGGCGCGTCGCTACGCCGGGGGCGTCACGGTGGTCCGGGCGACGGGGGTGCGTCGCCGAGGGGTACGCCGAGCAGCCGGGCGGTGTAGGCGCGCACGTCGTCGCGGACCTTGTCCACGCTGGACCACTAAACTGCTGACCCGGCACGCAGTGGCAATGCCAGGACGGGGGCGGCGATGAACGCCGAAGATCGCATCGAACGAGCCAAAAACTTCTATGAACAGGTCGTGTTCGGTGGCGATGCCAGCGTGCTGGCCGACGCCGATCGGGACCTGGACGCGGTGGAGGCCGACGCCGCGCTGGCCCGTGGGCGGATCCTTCATGCGCGATTCCTCAACGAACGCGCCAGTAGCGGCTCGTCACCCGTCGAGGACCCGGCTGAACTGCCGTTGTTCGAGCGTGCGACCGAGCTGTACGAGGCGCTGGGCGACACGCGCGGCCAGGCCGAGGCGCTGTTCTGGATCGGCTGCCTGCACCAGGTCATCCGACGGGACAACGAGACCGCGGTTCCACACCTGGAAAGGTCCCGCCAGATGGCGGCGCAGGTCGGCGACAAGCCGACCCAGGCCGAGGCACTGCGACACCTGGGCATCGCGGCGTACATGGCCGGTCGACTGGACGAAGCACGCGAGCGGCTGGAGGAGTCATCACGGCTGAGTAGAGAGGTGAAAGCGCTGCCCAGCGTGGCAGCCAACATGGTCGGCCTGGCCTACGTCGCCGCCGCCCAGGGCCGCCACGCGGACGCGCTCGCGACACTCGACGCAGCGGACGCCATCGCCCAGGCGCACGGCGCCCAGGGCATCGTGCGGCAGATCGAGCAGGCAAGAACGCAGATCTAGGGACGCAATCACGCCAGGGCTTCGACCTCAACGCGCGGGGTGTCGAGGACTTTCACCGACGCCCTGACCGCCTGCACCATCGTGGAAGCGGGTTCGCACGACGACCGGCGCCGGGCTGGAGGGCGGTCGTCACGTCCGTCCGCTCAGTCGGGGTTGACGCAGAGTTGGGAGGTCAAGGCGGTGCGGGCCCATTCTTCCCAGGTGTCCGGTGACCAGTCGCGGTCGCGGACGAAGATCAGGTAGAGCTGCGGGCTGAGCAGGCCGAACAGCAGGTCCGCTGCCATCTCGATGGAGAGGCCGGGACGGGTGTCGGGCTTGTCGACCAGGGCTTCGGCGGCTGCGTACTGCACTGTGTAACGCGGGTCGGGGCCGTCCGGCCACTGTGCGGCGATCTCCGGGTCGGTGGCCGCGGCAGCCGCGATCAGCGGCATGATCGGGGCGACCCGGCCCAGGATCTCGCGGGTGCCGTGGACGTGGGCGCGCAATTGCCCGGCTGCGGTGGGTTCGGCGCACGCGGCGCGAAACCACTCACGATCCATGGTGGCGACCGGCTCGGTGTCCCCGGCGATCGACGTGTCGACGACATCCTTGAACAGCGTGCGCTTGTTGCCGAAGACGAAGTAGACCGTCTGGACGGCCACGCCCGCCCGGTCCGCGACCTCCTGCAGGCTCGTCGCCCCGTAACCCTGCGCGACGAACAGCTCGCGAGCCGCCTCGACGACCTTTTCGCGGGTGCGGCGTGAGCGCTCGGCTCGCTTGTCCGGCCGCTTGACCGTGTCCATATCGTGAGTCTAACTTTAGAGCACGTCACTAGAGTTCAACTCTAAATTGTTGGAGGAGACGATGAACCAGCCGGAACCGGACCTGGCCTTCACGCCACGGGACCCGGAGGAGGAGTCCGTCCACCGCGCACTGGAGAGCTACTACCGCACCGGCAAGCCGCCGTGGGACACCGGCGTGACGCCGCCCGAGCTTGTTGACCTGGTAGAGGGGCGCGCGGCGCTGCCGCCCGGCCGCGCCCTCGAACTCGGCTGCGGCACCGGGACCAACGCCATCTACCTCGCACGGCACGGCTGGGAGGTGGCGGCCGTCGACCTGATCGACCGCGCCGTCGACCAAGCCAGGGAGAAGGCTGCGGCTGCGGGAGTGGCGGTACGGCTCCTGCACGGAGACGCCACCCGCCTCGACGAGCTGGACGTGCCAGGCCCCTTCGACCTGTTCTTCGACCTGAGCTGCTACTGCGGGGTCCCGCTACACCGCCGCGACGCCTACGCCGCCGGGCTCACCCAACGCGCCGCTCCCGGAGCACGGTTGCTGATGTTCGGGTACGGCCCCGAGCCGCTCGGCAATCCGACCACCGAGATCACGTCGTGGGCGGCAGGCGTCACCGCGGACGAGCTCCGCGTCAGGTTCCCCGGCTGGGCACTAATCGACGTCACACCGGGCACCAACTCGGTGCCAACCTTCTGGTTCACGCTGCGCCGCGACGCCTAGCAATCTCCGGTCGCGGGTTTCCCCAAGCCCCACAGGAGCCGACTAGCCCGGTCTGCGGGCCATGACGAGGGGACGGAGCTTGGCAGTGATTTCCTCGTTGAGCACGAGCTGGTAGTAGGTCCCGCCCGTCACCGTGTAGACGACTGCCGGACAGGAGTTCACACTGCCCCTCAACGTGAAGCTGCTGACCTGCTTACCGGTCTTGGCCTCGAACACCCGGTAGATGAAGCGCGCCGACCGCAGCACGGCGGTCGTCTTCTCGCCGGTGCCGGTGTCGTAGGTACATGTTTCGACCTTCTTGCTCGAATAGTCGTCGTCGAAGTATTCGCATACGACGAGCTGCGTGTGCTGCTCCGGGTACAAGCCCGGATGCAGCTGCGACTGCCACTCGGCAGGCAGCTCGTACCCCTGCTCCCGGGAGTCATACGGGTGCATCACGAAGAATTCCGCCAGGTGGATGGGACCTCCTGCGTAGGCAGGGCCGTCCGGGTTGTAGGGACGTACCGCTCGCGGGTTGTAGGTGGAGCCGCCGCACGCCTCCTCGTAAGTTCCCATCGTCGGGGGCGGTGGCGGCCAGGTCGGGCTGGCTGCCGTCGACGCGGACGGCGTCGGCGTCGTTGCGGCCGGTGGCGGGTCGGGCTCGCCTGTGCACGCGGTGAGGCCGCACAGGGTGCCGACGATCACGGCCAGGAGTCGTGCTTTCCGCTGCGAACCGGTCACGCCGCCCCCATCGTCCTACTGTCGGCACCACCGGAGCACCCGTGAGTGCTCGGGTCACGTCCGCTGGGTCTCGACGATGCTACCGGCGGTAGCGAGCACTCGAAGAACTTGATGCAAGGCGTGGGGCGACGCCCACGAGGGCAAGCAGAACTCGCATGACAGTAGGGTCGATCGCAGGAACAACGTCGTCGGTCGGGACATCGGAGCCAAGGTGGATCGCAAGTACTACCGGTGGCAGGTCAACTCCGCCCGCAAGGCGATCTGCAAGGAATGCAAGAAGGCCGTCCGATCCGGGCGGCTCGACCTGACCGGTGGGTGAGTGGTGATTCGTCGCCTCCCCTGTCTCGCGGTGCTGCTCCTGACGCTTCTCGCGACTACCTCCGCCTGCTCCCGGCAGGAGGAGAACTGGTCGTGTGAGCGGCAGGAGGAGATAGCCGGCGCACTGGAGAAGGACGGCATCTGGAGCACGGCGCACGGCGTCGGCACCGACCTGGGGGACTACTCGGACACGCCCTGCGGTGACGAGGCCAGCATCACCTACGGTCAGAGGTTCCGTACCGAGGGGAAGCTGTCACTGGACGAGGTGCGGCAACTCGGCCAGCGGCTGACGACGCAGGGAGGGCCGTGGCAACTCAGGACGGCGTCAACCCGCGACGAGGGCTCCGTCGACGCCGCGCATGTCTGCTACGTGTCCTCGAACGGGGATGACCTCACCTACCTGCGGGTGCATTCCGTTCCGGACGCCGCACCGGAACCGAATCTCTACGTCGAACTGACTGTCGCCAAGTCCACCATGGAAATCTGTATCTAGTGCTGATCCGCGCACGTCGAGTCCTGCCCTATTCCCTGAGTCATGCGGGTGCGCGGATGGCCCGGATGAAGCGGGCGCCCCACTCCTGGACGTGCGTGGCGAACTCCGGCGGCCCCAGCACCTCGAACTCGGCGCCCACGTTGCCCAGGGCCTGGGTCGGCCAGTCGAGAGAGGTTGAGGTCATGGTGAGCCGGCAGCTGTCCTGATCGAGCGCTTCGATCGTGCCCCAGCGGCCGACCACCTGCCGCACCCGCGCGGAGGGCGCGTGCACAAGGACCTCGACCGTGTACGGAGCAGGGGCCCCGCTCGCTGCCTGGACGAAGGCCACGGCGTCCTCGGCCGGGAGTAGGCGCGGCCGGAAGCGTGTGCCGGTCGCCGTCGGCTTGGTCATCCGGTCGAGCCGGAAACTACGCCAGTCGTGCCGGCCCAGGTCGTAGGCCACCAGGTACCAGCGTCCGCCGAGTGCGACGACGCGGTGCGGCTCGACGTCGCGCGCGGTCGGTGCGGAGCTCCTGGCCGCGTAGCCGAACCGCAGCCGCTCCTCGTCCCGGCAAGCCTGGGCGACCGCGGTGAGCAGCCCCGACGCGACGACTGGCCCGGACACGACAGCGGAGAGGGTCACCGCCCGCAGGGCGTCCACCCTGGCCCGCAGCCGGGGCGGCAGGACCCGCACCACCTTGGTGAGTGCGCGCAGTGACGCCTCCTCCATACCCGCGATCCCACTCTGCGCCGCGTCGCCAACGCCCACCGCGAGGGCCACTGCCTCCTCGTCGTCCAGCAGCAGCGGCGGCAGGACGGCGCCGGGCGCGAGCTGGTAGCCGCCGTCGGTGCCTCGGGCCGCGCCAACCGGGTAGCCGAGCTCGCGCAGCCGCTCGACATCGCGGCGCAGCGTCCGCTCGGAGACCCCGAGCCGGTCGGCCAGGTCCCGACCCGACCAGTGCCGGTGGGTCTGCAGCAGCGAGAGCAGTCTGAGGGTCCGTGAGCTGGTGTTCGCCATGCTGACATCCTGCCTCGACTTCCGGTCAGGAACTGGCCGGAAGCCTCCCTAGAGTCGATCTCGACGACCGCACCCGAGGTAGGGACAGAAATTGATCACCCGTGAAATTCAGCTGACGGTCCAGATCACCGGCACCCCCACGCTCGACCATTTCACCGCCGCCACGACCGAGGTGGACGGCGAGGTCCTGGTACGCACCGACCAGATCGGGCTCGCCGCGACCTACCTGGAGTTGATGCGGGCCGATTGCACCATCCCGGTTCCGGCCTGGCAGCCGGGGCAGCGGGTAGGGGTGGCCGCCGTCGGCACCGTGGTTCGATCCGACAGCCCCGACCTCGAGGTCGGCGACCTGGTCCAGTCGATGAGCGGCTGGAGCGAGTACTCGGCCGGCTCGGCCGGTTCGTACGTCAAGCTCGATCGTGAACTCTTCGCCGACCCCGGCTACCACCTCGGCCAGGGACCGACCGCCTACTACGGGATGGCCGAGGTAGCGGCCGTCGGCGAAGGCGACGTGGTGTTCGTCTCCGGCGCGGCGGGCGGAGTTGGCTCGCTGGCTGGACAGATCGCGAAATGCCGTGGCGCCGCGCTGGTGATCGGCAGCGCCGGCAGCCCGGCGAAGGTCGACTACCTGGTGAACGAGCTCGGCTACGACGCGGCTTTCGACTACCACGACGGCTCGACGGCCGACCGGCTGCGGGAGCTCGCGCCCGAGGGCATCTCGGTCTTCTTCGACGTCGTGGGCGGCGAGCAATACCAGGGCGCGCTGCAGGCGGCCCGGCCCGGAGCGCGTTTCGCCCTCTGCGGCTCACTGTCCAGCCAGCTCGGTGACGCAGCGCAGCGCTTTCCGCAGCCCGATCGCGCGGCGGCCGAGGCCAGGGGCGTCGAGCTGCTGCCGTTCTCCTGCTACCACACGCCCGATCAGATCACGGCCTGGCGCGAGCACTTCAGCAGATGGCTCTACCAGGGCCGTTTCGTCTACCCCCAGACCGTGATCGAAGGCGGGATCGAGGACCTGCCGCAGGCGTTCCTCTCCCTGCTAGAGGGTTCCTACCGGGGCAATGTCTCGGTGCGGCTGTCGTGACCTCACTTTCCCTTCAAGCGCAGAACCGGGCGCTGATGGACCGCCCGAGCCGACTGTCACCCGGCTTCGACCTCGGTGCGATAGACAGTCAAGCCGCGTCGCTGATAGTTGCGCAGTGCATTCGGATGGTCCAACGAGCAGGTGTGCAGCCACACCCTCCGTACAACCGGAGAGCCCATGGCCTCGCTGTTCCAGGCTTGCCGGATGGTCAGCGTCAGCGCATGACCACCGAGACCCCTCCCGACAAATTCCGGCAACAGCCCAAAGGCGGTGATCTCCACATTGCCGTCGGGCTGGGGTTCCACATTCGCCACCCCCACGGTCTCGTCTTTCAGGGTGACGAACCAGTACTGGCGCAGCGGACGAGACCGCACCAGCTCCAGCCACTCCTCGTTCGTGCGAGAGGCACTCCGCCACCCGTAGGGCGCTCCGACCTGTGCATTGGTGGCACGTACGAGCGGCAGGGCCCCGTCAACGCGCCGTAGCAGAAGGTCCGGCACCACCTTCCCAGGTCGCAGATCCTCGGCGTTGTTCATCTCCAGGTAGGTGACAACCTTTGCCATGCCGGAAGGCTACCCATCGTTCGCGAGTGGGCCCTGGTTCTGTGGGCCAGTTCGGGTACCCACCTGTCGAGGTCTGTCGGGCCCACGTCTCCCGGTCAGGGGTTGATCAGTCTCCAGCCTCCTTCGGAGATGACCTCAACGGTGCCATCGACGACCTTGATGGCGGTGTTGTCGTCGATGGCATAGGTCGGGACCGGGATTCCGGACGCCCACTTCTGGATAGTGGACAGCTCGGTGTCCTCCATGTCCGGGTGGTTGAGGTGCGGGTACAGCGTGAAGTCCACAAGCCCCAGCGCCCGGTCGGCACCCTGCACCATGTCGCTGCCGTCAGGGACAAATTCAAGATCAAATTCGGCGTCGCAGTTGTACGGAGTGACCGCGATGCTCCCGGCGCTGACCCCCACATAAACCGTGTCACTCAGCGACGGCAAGAGGTCGGCCAGGCCCGACTGGCGCAGCCAGTAGGTCAGGTACAGCACGTCGCCGCCCCAGACCAGGAGGGCATCGGCCTCCCGGACCGCCGGGACCCAGTTCTCTTTCCGTATGGTCGGCAGCGCGGTGAGCTCCAACATCCCCAGGGATTTCCAACCGAGCTGGGTCAGCGGGATCGGAGCCTGGCCGTGGATCGCCTTCCACGCCCTCTCGCCTCCGCCGGGGAACGGGTAGACACCGGTGGGAACGAACAGGGCTGTGGCCTCGGCGATCGGCTTGCCCAGCAGGCCGACGAGCGCGTCGGAGATGCTCGGGTTACAGATGCCCGACGACGTGAGAAGGAACTTCACCACATCCGCTCCCCTGAAGCCACCGGATCACGGCGAGATGTTGCCCATGAGAACCAGCGTCCCGGCTCGCTGATCCGAGCGACACATCGCTGGATCATCCGCTGGCGGCCGTCCAACCGTCAACTGCCTCCGCCCGCGCGCGACAGAGGCCGATGCCTGCCAGTCGACCTGCTCGGCGGACAGGACGCTTGTCAGCCTCACTCGCTGCCCCCAGCGGCGGGACGACGCGGAGGGACCACCCGTCCGGGTGGTCCCCCGCTGGTGTGCTGGTGGGTGGCTAAACTTCAGGTTGGCAGTTCACCTGTGCTCTGCTGCGGCGGGCGCAGCCTCGGGAGGGTGTTCCAGCACCCTCTCGAGGGGCCGTCCCATCGGACGGCGCCTACTCGCAGAAGACCCGCACTGTCGCATCTGGCGAATCCACCTCCACGGTCACCTCGTCGAGGTGCTCCACCAGCGCCTCCAACTGCTCGGGCTTGAGCTGCGTCAGGTCGATCGGCACACCCGAGTCGCTGAGTGAGGCATTGGCCTTGACCAGGGCCTGCGGCGGGACCAGCGCCGCCAGCCGGACGCCAGCGCGCAGCAGTTGCAGTGGCACCCGCACGTTGACCCGCGACGGCTCGCCGTTGTCGGTGGCGTCCACCACCACCCGCAGGTACTTCACCTTGCCCTTCGATCGGGCGTCGTGACTGGCCGTCGCCGGTGCCTGGTCCCGTTCGAGTGCGGCGATGAGCTGCTCGGCCTCCTCGGCGGTGATCTTGCCGGCGGCCAGCATGTCGAGGATGTCCTTGCGTTGTTCGGTCATGCGAACCTCTCCTATCGGATAGCCACGAGCACGGCCGTGCGGCCCTGCTCGATGTCGAAACGGGCGCCGGGCAGCGCGGAGATGACACGCCAAGCGGCGCCGAGTGCCAGCACCACACCGATGCGGAACACGACGCAGGCCACGATCGCCGCGAGCACGACCAGGACCACGACCGGGAAGAGCACGAGCACCAGGGGGAGCACCGGAACCCAGACGCGGACGGGCCGGCGGTCCGGGCGGTTGACCTTGACGGTCACCAACTGCGGCATCACGTCCGGCCGTCCAGCTCGGCCAACGCCTGCTGCGCGGTGATCTCACCGCGGCGCAACCGGTCGATGATGTCGGCCCGCGAGGGTGCCGGGTCGGTCTCGACGAAGTCGAGCAACTGGGTGATCCGGTTGAGCCGTGACTTGATCGTCGGGTAGCTCACCCCGAAGATGCGTTCCATCTCCTTGATCGAACCGTGGCAGCGCACGAACGCCGTGACGAAGACCTGATCCTCGACGTTGAGCTGAGCCAGTTGCGGTGGCTCGAAATCGCCCTCGATCGCGACGCCGTTGCTCGCCAGGCGCACCCGCTCGACGACGAACGGCTGCCCTCGCGTCAGGCTGGTGAGTTCCTGCCAGTCCATCGCCTGATCTGTCATACCTAAATTTATAACTCAGAAATCTTCAACTTCCAAGAGGTCGACCTTAACTTTCTTAAGTTGATGCTCGCGGCGACGGGCGGGTGTCCCTGGGGTTTCTGTGGCTGATGCCCGGAACATGTCCGCTTCCCGCGTCTGTGTCCGATGCGAGGAAACCTCTGCTACGTTCCGTTCTGGTAGCTAAGGCCCTATTTGGTAGCTATCGGCATCGTCGTGGCGGTGCGGACCTGTTGTGCACGGAGAAGGGTGAGGTAGCGCTAATGTCCGACCATCTACCGCAACACCGAAACGTCAGCCAAGCGGCAGCTCGGCCCGGACCGCCGGGACGGAGTCGGCGGGCACGCTGGCTTGTGGTCGGGCTGACCGGAATGACCGGGCTCGCCGCCGTCAGCGGTGCCGTCGGCGTCACCGGAGCATCCGCCCTCGCTGGCGTCAACGACCGGCTCGAAAAGGCTGCGCAGCAGTTCATCGTCGCAGGCGGCCGAGTAACCGGCGAAGACAACGGCGGGCAGGACCCAGGTGGCCGGGCCCCGGGCGGCAACGACGGCAAGGGTCACAATGGTGAGGAGAGCGCGGTGCCCTGCGACGCCGATGAGCTGATCGCCGCGCTCGTGCACGCCAACGCCGGAAACGGGGCCACCCTCACACTCGCCGAGGGGTGCACGTACACCCTCACCGCGTTCGCTCCGGTCGTCACACCGCCCGGGGCCAGCGGCCCCAACGGCCTTCCGGTGATCACCAAGCCCATCACCATCAAGGGTGAAGGCGCCACCATCGTCCGGGCGGCGAACGCCGAACCGTTCCGGATCCTGGAGGTCGGGGCCGGCGGAAACCTGAGGCTCCGCGACGTCACCATCAGAGGCGGTTCAGCGACCGTCTCCGGTGGTGGCGGGATCCGGGTCAGCCCCGGCGGCGAGGCCACCCTCGAACACATCGACGTGGTCCACAACCGGGCCGCCGGCGCCGGTGGCGGGATCGCCAACTTCGGGATCACCAGGATCAGCGGCAAGGCCGACCACGGCAAGGACTCGGCCACCAGCGACACCCCCAAGAACGGTGCGCCCCAGACCGAGGCGCCCCAGACCGAGGCGCCCGGCAACGGACCGGCGGCGCAGGCCCCGAATGGTCAGGGCGCCGCGGCGGAACCGTCTGCGGAGAACGCCGGCACGGGTAAGAACCGGGACGACAAGGACAAGGGCCGGCACGAGGGCGACGGGACGACGATCAGCAACAACTCCGCCGTGCTCAGTGGCGGAGGCATCCACAACAACGGCTACCTCACCGTGGAGAACGCCCGACTGAGCTACAACGTCGTACGCGGAACCGGTGGCATTGCGATAACCGGTAACGGTGGCGGGGTGTCGAACGGCCGTGTTGCCTCGCTCCACGATGTGCGCCTCGACCACAACCTCGCGGACTTCCGTGGTGGCGGTGTCCTGGGTGGGCTCAACTCCACCACCACGGTCACCGACGCTGACATCAGCGACAACACGGCCAGCAACGAGGGCGGCGGCATCTTCAGCGACGGCGACTTCCACCTGAAGCACAGCAAGGTCGACCGCAACTCGGTCTTCCAGCGCGGCGGCGGCATCTACAACCAGATTGGCCAGATCGTCATCGAGGACAGCAGGATCAGCGAGAACATCGTCCGCAACGAGCACGGCGGCGGCATCTACGTCGGCACCGGCACTGTCGTGCTGCTGCGGAGTCAGGTCGAACGCAACAGGGCCGTGGGCCCGGACTCGCAGGCCGGTGGAATCTACAACCGCGGCACGCTCAGCCTCACCGAGTCCACTGTCGTCCAGAACGATTCCACCCTGCCGCCCGGCGGGATCTTCACCACCAACAACCAGGTCACGGTGGATCAGAACACACGCATCATCAAGAATCGACCCACCAACTGCACCGGCAGCGACCAACCCGTTCCCAACTGCTTCGGCTGACCCTCAGCCACCCGGACAGCCGGAGCCTGACGGCAGTCGCCAGAAGCACACCGCACATCCGGCCCCGCCCGGGTTTGATCAAACCAGATCAGACCCGCGGCGGGGCCGAGTGGCCGATCAACCCCCTGGCGGCCGGCAAGGACGTCACCGCCGGGTGCTTGGCGGCCGGGATCGGCGTGCTCCTCTGATCACGATGGTCCGACGAGCGCGTGCGACCGGCTGGCTGCGGCGGGACGGAATTCCGACGCAGGGAGCCCGCTGGCCCCCGGATGTCCCACTCTTGTAGTCGGCCCACCACCGTGGGTGACGGTAGGCAAGGGACTGTGGAGGTCGGCATGCTGATCATCGCCGCGGACAAGGCGACATACCCGCCCAACGGCCAGATCCCCAACCTGGAAGACGACGAGAAAGCCTGCGCCGAGATCGGCGAACGAATCACGTCGCTCCTGCCCAAAGGATTCGAGGGGGACGCCTTCGGGCAGCTGATCACCTGGTCGGGGAGCAGCCTGGGACGTCCCCAGAGCTTTGACACGTGGGCCGACGCCGTCAAGGCCGCGACCGCCTACGTGCGGGGCGAGTTCGCGGGCGGCACCGATCAACGGCAGCGCGACCAGGCCCTGGGGACCAACGTCCTGGACAGGCTCGGCGCGGCGGTGCTGAGCACGGGGCGGACCGACGACCCGCAGATCGCACTGCGCGACAAGAGCCGCAAATGGGCCAACTGCGGCCTGGCCGCGTTCCAGATCCGCGAGCAGTTGCAGGCCAAGGGCGGGAAACCGGTCCGCCGGTCACGTGAGGCCTACGGCGTCGGCAAGGGTGCGGATCTCAAGAAGGCCCTGCTCGTCCTGCCCGCCAGCGCGGCCACCGTCCTGCTGCTCGACTGCCAGTTCCCCCAGGTGCACAACTTCGTCATCGAGGTCCACCACGACGGGTCGCGTTACCTCGCCCAGGGCTACCAGGGCAGCTACTTCGCCCAGTGGTGGCTCGGGCTGGACGACAGCTACTCCGGCACGCCCACCGCCGAGATCCTCGCCCTGCGCGAGCGGTACGGGTTGGGCCGGCGGATCGCGGCGCCGGACTACGAGAGCCTGCTCGACGGCCTGGTCGCGGCCATCTCGTCGGACTGGCAGGAGACCGCGGACCAGTGGAAGACGTTGCCGTTCAACCCGGACCGGCAGGAGGTCGACGGGATCCGCCAGCGGTCCCACTCGCCGACGTTCCTCGTGGAGACGTTCGAGCTGTGCCAGCCGGCGGTGGCTCGTGCGGCGTTCGGCGGTGACGCCCGCGCGTCACTCAGCGAGCTGGCGACCCGAGGCCTGACCACCACCTGACGGCCCAACCGGCGAGCAGGCCGCCCTCGCCGCGAGCCCGGTTGTCCGGAGCTGTCATCCGCGCGCCCTCCGCCCGGTGAGCCCGTCGCGGAGGGCGAGCACGACGAGCGAGAGCGGGACGAACACCCACAGCTGAAGCACCGTGTACCGGCGCAACTCCCGTTCGATGGACGCTCCGGCCAGCTCGGCGTCGAGGGCGCCGGGGCGCATCAGCGCGATCGCGTACGCGGACAGCGGGGCGTAGTTGAGGCCCGCACCGGTCAGCCACAGCCCCAGTGCTCGGCTGCCGACACCCTGCGCTGACGCCAGCAGCCAGACACCCCAGGTCACCATGACGACCACGCCGACGAGGAACTCGGCCAGGATGATCCGTCGTCGACGGGTGGTGCCTCGGCTGCCGTACATGTCGATGGCCGCCAGGCGACGAACGTTCACCGCAACGATGGTGCCACCGCCGCGCAACATCCCGAGTCGAGCCGGCGGACCGCCGGTGATGAGTTTTCCTGCCCGCGCCCGTCACACCTCCGACAGGACACGACGAGGCGGAAGGATGACGTGATGAGTGCGGACACGCGGCAGGACGGGTTGGGCGAGGTCGACGAGCCGACGTTCTCGGGGCTGGCGGCTCGGCACCGGCGGGAGCTGCACGTGCACTGCTACCGGATGCTCGGATCGTTCGAGGACGCCGAGGACGCCGTGCAGGAGACGTTGCTGCGTGCCTGGCGGCGGCGGGAGACCTTCGAGGGTCGGTCCACGTTCCGGGCCTGGCTGTACCGGATCGCCACGAACGCCTGCCTGGACCTGCTGGCCAAACGCCGCCCGGACCCCGCGACCGGCGGTGAGGTGCGGTGGCTCCAGCCGTACCCGGATCGACTGCTCGACGAGCTGCCCGCGGGCGGCGCGGACGAGCCGGAGGCGCTCGCCGTCGCGCGGGAGACGATCGAGCTGGCGTACGTGGTCGCGGTCCAACACCTCGCGCCCCGCCCACGGGCCGTGCTGATCCTGCGCGACGTGCTCGGCTGGCCGGCGAAGGACGTCGCGGATCTCCTCGGTGACTCCGTCAACTCGGTGAACAGCGCACTGCAACGGGCCCGTGCCGGCATGCGGGAGCACCTGCCCGCCGAGCGGCAGGACTGGACCGGCGGTGAGGAGGACGCCGGCACCCGCGAGCTGGTGCGCCGCTTCACCGACGCCAGCGTGGCCACCGACGTCGACGTGCTCGCTGCCATGCTGCGCGACGACGTCCGCTGCTCGATGCCGCCCACACCGGGCCTGCACGTCGGCCGTGACGCGGTGGTGAACGACTGGGTCCAGGACGGGTTCGTCGGCATGAAGGGCCTGCGCGGGATCCCCACCTCGGTGAACCGGCAGCCGGCGGTCGCCTTCTACCAGTGGCACGCGCAGGAGGGCGCGTACCTGCCGCTGACGCTCGACGTCCTGCGCGTCACCGGCGGCGCGATCACCGAGATCGTCACCTTCCACGACGACCAGTTCCCGCGGCTCGGCCTGCCCGAGCGCCTGCCGGCCGACGGCACGGAATAGGCCACGCTGCCCGGTGGCCGCGCGCGTGTCGCGATGGCCGTACCCATGTCGAAAAATGGAGGAACGTCGTGCACAGCAGAAACGATGCCGGGGTCGTCGCGGCCCCGGCAGCGGGCCGGACCAGCCACACCCACCGCCTCGGCGGGCTCGTCGGCGCCGGCGCCGTGGCCACGCTCGCGGCGACGGTGGCCACCACCCTGGCCGCCGCGCTCGCCAGGGCCGGCGGCGTCGACTTCGAGATCCCCGATGGCGGCGCGACGATCCCGTTGGCCGGGTTCGCCGTAGTGACCTGCTTCTTCTCGATCGTGGGCGTCGTCATCGCCGTCGCTCTGCTTCGGTGGAGCGCCCGCCCGACGCGGCGATTCGTGTGGACGGCGGTGCCGCTGACCGGGATCTCGCTGGTCCCGCCCTTTCTCTCCGGAGCCGACACCGCCACCATCGCCGCGCTGCTCGGGCTGCACCTCGTCCCCGCGACGGTCATGATCGCCGCCCTGGCGCGCAGCCTCCGCGCCCGGACCGACTGACGATCCGCACGGTCACCCTCGGCGACCAGCATCCCGCTCAGAGCTGGGCGACGACGACCGTGGTGGCCTGCGCGACGAGGGCGTCGTCGGGGGTGGCGTCCTTCGTGTCGCGGCTGGACAGCACGGCGAGCACGATCGGGGCGCGGTCGGGCGGCCAGACCACGGCGAAGTCGTTGCGGGTGCCGTACCCGCCGGTCCCGGTCTTGTCTCCGACCACCCAGCCGGCGGGCACCCCGGCGCGGATCAGCGCCGCGCCCGTGGTGTTGCCGCGCAGGACGTCGCGGTCCGCGGGCGTCAGGGCGTCCCCCACGGTGTACGCGCGCAGGGCGTCGGCGCGCAGACTCAGGCCCTCGGCGACGTGCTTCCTCGGCGTCCGTGGTGTCGTCGAGCACCTCGGCGGCGGCCAACGCCTCCCACGTCGAGGCGTACGGCGTTCAGTCGTAGGGGAGTCGGCGGGGTTCGATTCTCCGCGCTCGACCGAGCTGCCAGGAGGCGATGGGCCACGCCGCGATGAAGCCGGCTATCAGCCCCAACTGGCCCGCGAACCAGAACAGAGGGCTGTCCGGGTGCAGGGGTGGCTCCGGCAAGACCACCCGGTGCGTGAGCGTCAGCCATCCGAACAGCGCCAACTCGAACGCGGTGATCGTCAGCAGTTCGACCTTGGCGACCGTGGACAGGGCGCGCCAGATTCTCGTGACGCCGCGACCAGGTGCGCCGAAGTACCGGAAGAGAACGGCTATCGTCACCGCCGCCAGATAGTCCCCGGCGTAGTCGACCCACAGGCTCTCCTGAGCATTGTCGGACCTGACGACGTACAGGGCGACCTCGGCGACGACGAAACCGAGGGCGCAGTGCGCGCCGCAGCGGGACACGTGGGTGACGACGATGCCGCGCCGGGGCCTTCGGGGCTGACCCTCCTGCCGCCGCCGGGAGAACGCCTCGGGCCTACCCCAGTTCCAGTAGAGGCGCACAGCGGCCGGGCCGACGTAGAGGACGGTCACCAGCCAGACGATCTCCATGACCCGGACCGGCTGGCGGTGCCCGCGAAGATAGGTGTCGGCGACGACGATCGCACAGCTCACGACCCCGACCGTGAGCGAGATCCAGGACAGCGCCAGGAGCCAGGTCGGATGCATCCTCGCCCCTCTCCGCGCGCCGGGCGCCGGCGCGTTCCGCAACCGAACGTGGAGGGACCCACCGGGCGGTGTCGACGGGCCGAGGAGGTCTTCGCAGTCTCTCAGCCGGTTCCGCGCGCGGTGACCTGTTGCCCACATCCAGTGCCGGTGAGTTCGACAGCCGGTCCCTACCGTCGAGCGACGACGCCAACACCACCGACCGGGCCGGTCGGGAAACTAGAGTCGGTGGGATGCGGATCCGGATCGACGGCAGCGACCTCCCGGGGCGGCGCGCCGGTGCCGAGGCCGACGCGCTGCGGCTGCGCAACGTGCACGTCGGGGTCCAACGCAAGGCCGAGGTGGTCGATCGGGTGCCGGCCGACGCGGAGAGGGCCGCCTGGAGTTTCGAGGTGTCCAGCCGGGAGGTCGACGGGATGCTGGACGTCGGCGGCCCGTGGGTGCACGGCCGCCCCGGAGCACGCTTCCTGTATCTGGGCTGGGGTGCGGAGACCGAGGACGGCTTCGCGATGTTCCGCCGAGCGAAGCTGATGTTCACCGACATCCCGACCGACCTGCTGCGCGCCGCCCACGAGGGCGGCGGGGTGCTGGTCGGCCGGGTCGGCCTGACCGACGCGACGGGCGGCCCGATCTGCGCTCGGGTCCACCCACCCGCCGTCGACTGGACGGTGGAGTGACCTGGCTGGCCGCTACCGTCAGGTGGCGAAGTCGACGCCGCTGAGGGAGACGCGGCGGTGCGCGGCGAGGTGTTCGGCTTGTGCGCTGATGGCCTTGCGCGCGGCGTCTGACAATCGCTGCCAGGGCTGGACCGCGACAGTGAACGACCGGCCCGACTTGCGGGGACGCCAGGTGCCGACCAGGTCGCCGTCGACAAGGACGGCACCGGGGCGACCCAGCACCGGCCACAACTCCTTGGCGTGGGCGGTGTCCGGCACCAGCGTCGCCCGGTCCTTGGCCTGGAGGAACAGGTCGAACGGGCCGAGGAGGCGGGTCGCCCTGGTGTCGGCCGATGCCAGCGCCTCCTCGTCGGCGGCCAGCAGCGAGCGCACCTCGCCGTCGACCGTCACCTCGATCACGTCGTCGGGCCAGCGCGCCTTCACATCTTTCACCCGGGCGTCGAGATAGTCGGCGACCTGTTTCGGGGTGGCCGGGCCGAGCAGGCGAAGGTAGGCGCGGACGAGGTCGAAGCGGTCGCCCGGGGTGGCCGCCTTCCGGAACCCGGCGATGCGTTGCAGGACCGGCGGTGAGGTGTCGAGCTGTAGCTCCAGTCCGGCCCGCGCGGCGGCGAGCCGGAACGGCATCTCGTAGACGTGCGTGGCGTCGCACGGCCGGCAGAACCGCAGGTACGGCTCGGGCAGCGCCGTGGACAGGCGGCCGGAGACGTCGCCCTTGACCGTTGGTGTGGTGACGATGGCCCGCATGCGGTCGGCCACCTCGTCGACGGCGGCGAGGTTGGCGATGCCGGCCGCCTTCAACGGCTTGGACGCGTCGTAGATGCGCTTGCCCGCGTCGGCGTCGGAGAAGGGTTCGACAGCGGCCACCACGTGCCCGACGTCGGCCCGCCGGTAGAGGTGCGGGGCGCCGCGCACCGTCCACAGCAGCACCACCTCGTCGCCGGACAGGGCGGTCACGTCGACCCCGCGCGCCGCGAGCGCCCACCGGGCACCGTCCGGGCCGGTGTTCTGCACCCCGATGTCGAGGACTGCGGTGTCGGTGAGTGTGCCCTCGGCGCGGTCGAGTTGCTGGGCCCGGACGCGGAAGTTCAGCACCTGGTGTCGGTCGACCATTCCTGCACCCTAGGCGGACGACACCCGGACCGTCAGGCCACCAGCGACGCTCGACCGTCGTCCAGGTCGTAGCGGGCGCCCACGACGCGCAGCGCGCCCTGGCGCACCTTCTCGGCGATGATCGTGCTGCGTGCGGAGAGCGCCGCCACCTGCGCGGCGATGTTGGCGCGAACCCCGTTCTCCACCGGGTCGCCGGGCTGGTCCAGCACCGGCTCGACGACCGGACGCAGGGCGTCCACGATGGTGCCGATGTGCCCGGGTGCCGCACCGCCGCTGTGGATGGCGTCGATGGTGGCGGTGATCGCGCCGCAGCGCTCGTGGCCGAGGACGACGATCAGCAGGCTGCCGAACTCCTCCACGGCGAACTCGACGCTGCCCAGCAGCAGGTCGTCGACGATGTTGCCGGCCACCCGGTTGTCGAACAGGTCGCCGAGCCCCTGGTCGAAGAGCACCTCCGGCGCCACCCGGGAGTCCGCGCAGCCGACGGTGATGGCGAACGGGTGCTGGCCGGCGGCGAGCCGGTGCAGGTCGGCGAGGCCCTGGTGCGGGTGCCGGCTGTGGCCGGAGGTGAACCGCCGGTTGCCGGCCTGTAGCCGACGCAGCGCCTCGGCCGGCGTACCGACCGGGTCGTCGGCCGGTGCGGCGGCGGCGGACGGGCTGGCCGCGCCGACCGCGACGGCGGCGGCGCCACCGGCGGCCAGCAGCGAACGACGGGACAGGTGTGCACGTGCCAAGGCGATCTCCCGGGAGGCTAGGCGTTGCCTACTTCCTATCAGTTGATGCCGACCGATGGGCCTACCGTGATCGACAACACCCGTCGTCGGCCGCCTCCCGCGCGCTCCACCGGAGCGCTCGTCGCCGGCTCCGCCGGCAGGGCCGGGCGCGATGCCGGACGGCCCCCTCGGCTGAGCGAGAGGGCCGCCCGTCTTTGCGGGGGCGGTGGTCAGCCGCCGGCGAACGTGACCTCGGTGCCGCACTTGGCGTTCTGGTTGAGGCAGGACTTCACCAGGGCGCCGAGACGTGCCGGCTCCCAGGCGTTCATGAAGTCGCCGTGCATTGACGACGGCTTGCCGGAGGAGAGCGCGAGACCGTCACCGCCCAGCGACTGGTAGTTGACCATGAAGGACAGGTCCGGCACGGCCACCGGGTACTTGCCGGTGCAGACGCCGTTCACCGGGTCGCCCATGTGCGACTTGTGGTCGGGGGAGTCGATGTTCTTGCCGTCCCAGCAGTCCTTGAACACCAGTTGGAAGATCAGGTTGCCGCCGGGGGCGCAGACCGGCCAGTTGCCGTCGGCGCTGCGGCCGATCTCGGTGCTGCCGGCGCACCAGAACTGGTTGCTGCCGGCGTTCTTCGGGGTGTCCACCTGTCGCTTGGCGTCGCCTTCGACGACTCGCAGGCCCGGCGGGAAGGGCTTGACCGTCGACGGGTCCTTGACCCGCGAGCCGTAGTAGACGCGCATGCTCTTGATCGGGACCGGCTGACCGTCCTTGCGCAACTCCGGGGTCCAGTAGGCGCTGTTGTCACCCGGGGCGTTGCAGTTGGTCGTCGCGGAGAGCAGCTTGTCGGTCGTGGTGAAGGCGTCGACCTTCGGGCCGAAGAAGGTGTGCATGTGCGAGGCGCCCGGCAGGGCGGGCACGACGATCGGGTCGTCCGGTGCCGAGTTGGCGACCTCGCAGTCGGTGTGGAACTCGGGAACCCGGGTGGTTCCCGGCGTCACCGCCTTCGGGGTGAGGGCGTCGAAGGCGGCAAGTTCCCTGCTCCACCGGGCCTGGTCGACAGGGACCCAGCCGGCGGTCGGTGCGCTGGGCGGAACCGACGGAGAGGCGGACGCCGACGGGGCGGGACTCGGCGTGGACGACGCGGTCGGCGTCGGCGACGCGCTGGCCGAAGCGCTCGGCGACGTTCCCGCCGCCGGACCGAACGTGAACCAGTTCAGGTTCACGAAGTCCGCTGTCGAGGTGCTCTTCATGACGGCGAAGACGGTCTGCGGGCCGGCCGGCACGCCGGACGCCGTCGCCGCGACGGTCGTCCACTTCTGCCAGCCGCCGGTCGACGCTATCGGGAAGCTGGCCAGTAGCTGGCCGTCCGGTGCGCCGAGGTGCACCTCGACGGTGCCGCCGGTGGCGTTGTGCGAGGAAACCCGGGCCGTCAGGTCGGCGCCGGTGATCGACACCTTGTCGTAGCGCAGCCAGTCGCCGTTGGCCAGCCAGCCGACGTTCCGGCCGCCGTCGGCGTCGCCGGTGCCCTCGGTCTGCGCTCCGGAGTGTGCCGCGAAGGCCTCGGCCTGGACCCGGCCGGGCACGGCGACCTCTTCGGCCTGGGCGCCGGCGATGTAGATGCCGCTGGCGCCCAGTGCGGCCACGACGGCGGCGGCGAGCGTGATGCGGGTGCGGCGGCGACGCTTTCGCGCCCGGTCCGCCGGTGCGACGTGCGCGGGGGGAGTCCGCATTACCAGTGTTGTCCTTTGTGTCGGCGACAAAGCTTTTGACGAAAGGAATTATGAGTACGCCGAGGGCTGACAACAACTTGCGGATGAAGAATTAAGAAGGGTGGCGGGTAAGTCTCCTGGTCGCCGCCATGCCCGTGCTGGATGACAGTTTTTCGGCCGTGCAGCCTTAAGTCTTCGTTAAGTGCTTGAGGTGTCGGGGCGCGTGTCCCCCGCGATTGGGCGATTACAGTTTTTGGAGATAATTCTTGCTCCGATTATCTGGGTGGCCCCCGGGACGCCCGGCGACGGCGCGCGGAGGAAATCGGCCGCGTCGAAGGATCTGACCGGCGGACGCGACACCGGGCCGCCGGGCGGGCCGACGGCTAGCTCTGGTCGGGGCGGTGCCGGGCGAAGGCGTCGGCCTTGCCCCAGCGGCCGGGAATGTCCAGCAGCGCGACCCGTCCGAAGGCGGACGGCAGCGCGGGGTCCACGGCCAGGTGGTCCTCGTGCGGGTTGAGGCCGAGCATCGTGCGCAGCAGCAGCACCGACGCTCCGCTGGACCACGCCTGCGGGCTGCCGGCGGTGGGATACCGGACCGGATAGCGGGTGGTGTTGCGGTCGAACCCGCCGAAGGCCTCGGGTAGCCGACCCTCGAAGAAGGTGGCCGCGGACAGGATGCTCTCGGCGATGCGGCCCGCCTCGCTCGTGAACCCGTACCGGCGCAGACCCCAGGCGATGAACGAGTTGTCGAACGGCCAGACCGTGCCGTTGTGGTAGCCGAGGGGGTTGTAACGGCGCTGCCCCTCGGCGAGGGTCCGCACGCCCCATCCGGAGAAGAGCGCCCGGCCCATCAGGTGTTCGACGACCTGCGGGGCCCGCTCCGGCGGCACGATGCCGCTCCACAGCAGATGCCCGATGTTCGACGACAGACTGTCGACGGGAGTGCCGTCGTGGTCGAGCGCGAGGGCGTAGTAGCCGCGGTCCGCCAGCCAGAAGTCCCGGTTGAACCGGTCGTACAGCGCTGCCGCGTCGCGCTCCAGCCGGTCGGCGAAGTCAGGATCACCCCAGACGGTACGGGCCAGCCGAGCCCCGCGGATCTTCGCGTCGTAGGCGTACCCCTGGGTTTCGCAGGTGGCCCTCGGGAAGCCCGGCAGCCTCCCGTCGGCGTAGGAGATGCTGTCCCAGGAGTCCTTCCAGCACTGGTTCTCCAGACCGGTGGCGCGGTTGCGTCGCTCGTACCAGACGTAGCCGGTGGACGTCAGGTCCGCGTAGTCGTCGATCCACGCCAGGGCCGCGCGAGCCTCCTGCTCCAACTCCAGCACCAGCGCCGTGTCGCCACTCCACCGTTCGTACTCGTCGAGCAGCACCACGAACAGCGGTGAGGCGTCCACGGTGCCGTAGTAGGGGGAGTGCGGCTGTTCCTCGAAGGCGGCCGACTCCCCGTAGCGCAGCTCGTGCAGGATCCGGCCGGGATCCTCCTCCAGCACGTCGTCGGTGCGGGCGCCCTGCAGCGAGGCGAGGATCCGCAACGTCGGTGGGGTCAACGACGGGGTGACGGGCAGGGTCTGCAGGCAGGTCAGCAGGCTGTCGCGGCCGAACAGGGTCATGAACCAGGGCAGCCCGGCGGCGGGCACGGCCGCGCCGCTCAGCGAGAGCGGGGCGAAGCGCAGCGCCGCCAGGTCCACCAGGCTGCGGTGGTACAACTGCTGCAGCGCGGCGCTCTCGGTGTCCAGTGTCGGGGCCGCCGCGACCCAGGCCCGCAGGCTGGTGGGCAGGGTGGTTTCGTCCGGCCGCTGCGCCCGCAGGGCGGAGCGCAGGTCGACGCCGTCCGGGCGCAGCGCCAGCATGGCGGCCTGCAACCGCGTCGACCACTGCTCCCCGGGGCGCAGGCGGATGGTGAACCGCAGGCCGTCCGGGTCGAACTCGGCGGGCTCGCTCGCCGACACGACGACCTCCCGGCGGTAGGTGCCGCGCCGGTAGCCCAGGCGCAACTCGTCCGGGCCCACGTGGGTGTAGTGCGTGCCGGTCTTGTCGCCGATGTCGAACTTGATCTCGAAGATGTCGGCGAAGTCGGCTGCCACCTCCAGCCGGATGTCGAGTTCCATCTCCCGCTCGCCGTAGTTGAAGATCGTCAGCGATTCGGTGAGGTCCGGGCCGATGCGCCTGCGCCGGATCGCCGACACGTCGGCCTGCACGTAGTCGACCGCCGCGCCCGGCACCACGAAGAACGTGACCTCGTAGTACTGGCTGTCGTCCACCGACAGTGCGGTCATGCACTCGCCGTTGACGAAGAGCATCCAGCGGGACAGGAACCGGGTGTCGGCGGCGAACAGCCCGACCGGCGTGGCGGGGGACGACTCCACATCGCCACTGGCGTCGGACACCATGAAGGTGTTCCCGTCGATACACGACACGGTGCCCTCGATGTCCCTCATCGGTCACCTGTCGCTGTCGCCTCGTCGCGCTGAAGCGGCCCCGGCTCACGGGGAAACAACCGCCCGATCCGCAGCGCCAGGCCGAGGTCCCCGTCGACAAGGATCTCGCCGCGGGTGATCGCCGCCAGGCCGTTCACCTCACCACGCGCCATCCCCTCCGCGAGGGGCGCGGACACCTTGATCACAGTGGTGGCGGGGTCGGCGCTGCGGGTCACCCGCATCTGGCCGTGATCGATCACCAGGAGCCACTGCTCCAGGTGGTCGCCGTCCCGAATGTCGAACCGCACGCTCCCGCACACCTTGCTGAACCGCGGATCCCGGCCGGCGACGGTCAACCGCTCGAAGAAGGCACTGGTCGCCGTCATCCCACCTCCCCGGGCGCTGGTAGAAGCGGATGCCGGCTACCCGGTGCGGGTCACTGTTAACTCCCGGCGGCGCGCCGTTCTCAGGGTTTGAGCGCGAAGCGGGTCCAGGTGGTCGCGACCGGTGCGCGTCGAACGCGATCACCTCAGACGCTGCCCGCATCGGACCTTCTGTCTCGAACCGGGCGCGCGCGTGACGCGTTCGGCATAGCGTCACGGGGGCGGGTCACCGCCGCTCCGCCGGCGGGACCGGCGGTCACGTCCACCGGAAGGGACCAGGCATGACCCGTATCGACACTGTGCTCCTGCCCGAGCTGGACGGGCCGGTGCCGGCGACGCTGCCGAGCACGCTGGGCCTGCTGAGCCTGGCCCTGGGCGTCGGCGCACTTGTCGCGCCCGGCCCCCTCGCCCGACTGGCCGGGGTGGACGACTCCGCCGCCGCGCGGACGGTGCTCCCAGCCATCGGGGTACGCGAGCTGGGCAGCGCCGCCGGCCTGCTCGGCGGGCGTCGCCCGGCGGGCTGGGCCTGGAGCCGGGTGGCCGGCGACGCCATGGACCTGACCCTGCTCGGCCGAGCCCTCGCCGACCGCGGCGGTGAACGACGCCGCCGGGTCGCTCTGACCACCCTCGCGATCGCCGGCATCGCGGCCGTCGACGTGCTCTCCGCCGTACGGATCAGCCGAGCGCGACGCGCACGGGCGCGGATGATCCGGATGGAGGTCGCGGTGACAGTGAACCGTTCACCAGCCGAGGCGTACCGGTTCTGGCGGGACATGGAGAACCTGCCCCGGTTCATGACGCACCTGGAGTCGGTACGCGCCGACGACCTGCGCCGCTCGCACTGGATCGCCCGTGGCCCGGCCGGCCACCGGGTCGAGTGGGACGCCGAGATCATCGACGACCAGCCGAACACGTCGATCACCTGGCGGTCGCTGGCGGGAACCGGGGTGCCGAACGCGGGCCGGGTCCGCTTCGTGCCCGCGCCCGGCGACCGGGGCACCGAGGTCCGGGTCGAGTTGCGCTACGTGCCGCCGGCTGGCGCGCTCGGCCGGGCGGTGGCGAAGCTCTTCGGCGAGGAACCCGAGCAGCAGGTCCGTGACGACCTGCGCCGGTTCAAGCAGGTGCTGGAGACCGGCGAGGTGGTCCGTTCCGAGGGCAGCCCCAACGGCATCTCCGTACGCCAACAGGCCATGCAGCGTCCGGCCCAGCCGCTGCCGCCGTCTCGCCGATGACCGCCCACTCCGAAAGGGACCGAGAATGAAGGCCACCGCCTGGATGGGCACCGACAGCGTCAAGGTGATTGACGTACCCGACCCGAAGATCATGAACGCCCGGGACGCGATCGTGAAGATCAGCACCACCGCGATCTGCGGCTCCGACCTGCACCTCTACCACGGCTACATCCCCGCGATGCGCAAGGGCGACATCCTCGGCCACGAGTTCATGGGTGAGGTGGTCGAGGTCGGCCCGCAGGTGCGCAACCTCAAGCCCGGCGACCGGGTGGTGGTGCCCTTCCCGATCGCCTGCGGGCACTGCTCGTCGTGCCAACGCGGCCTCTACTCGGTCTGCGAGAACTCCAACCCCAACGCCGGCATCGCCGAGAAGATCATGGGTCACTCGCCGGCCGGCATCTTCGGCTACTCCCACCTGCTCGGCGGGTACGCCGGCGGTCAGGCCGAGTACGCCCGGGTGCCGTTCGCCGACGTCGGCCCGCTCAAGGTGCCCGACGACGTCCGCGACGACCAGGCGGTCATGCTCGCCGACGCGTTCCCCACCGGCTACATGGGCGCCGAGATGTGCGACATCACTCCCGGACAGGTGATCGCCGTCTGGGGCGCCGGGCCGGTCGGGCTGTTCGCCGCGGCGAGCGCCCGGCTGCTCGGCGCGGAACGCGTGATCGTCATCGACCGGTACCCGTACCGGCTGCGGCTCGCCGAGGAGCACATCGGTGCCGAGACGATCAACTACGAAGAGGCGGACGTGCTGGACACCCTCAACGAGTTGACCGCCGGCCGGGGGCCCGACGCGTGCATCGACGCGGTCGGCCTGGAGGGCCACCACGGCAACGCCGCCATGTACGCGTACGACCGGGTCAAGCAGGCCGCGCGGGTCGAGACGGAACGGCCGTTCGCGCTGCGCCAGGCGATCCTCGCCTGCCGCTCCGGAGGGGTGGTCTCGGTCGTCGGCGCGTACGGCGGCTTCGTCGACAAGTTCCCGATGGGCGCCTTCATGAACCGATCACTGATCATGCGGACCGGTCAGTGCCACGTCCAGCGCTACACCCGGCCGCTGCTGGAGCGGATCCAGCGTGGCGAGATCGACCCGAGCTTCATTGTCAGTCACCGGATGCCGCTGCGTGACGCCCCGAAGGGCTACAAGATCTTCCAGAAGAAGCAGGACGACTGTACGAAGGTGCTGCTCTCGGTCTGACCGGCGCCGTCCTCCCACGATGGAGCGACGGGGGCTAGCGTGTCGCCATGGATCACGGTGGCACCTCGGTGCCGGTGACGGCCGATCTCACCGTTCGACTGCGACCGGTTGCCGAGCCCGACCTGGCGATGTTGCGTCGGTTCTGCGTCGAGCCGGACCTGATCGGGCTGGACTGGGCCGGCTTCCGCGACGCCGAGGCGCCGGCCCGGAGGTTCGCGGTCGACGGCTACCTCGGCGAGGACGACGGGCGGCTCGTCGTCGAGGTGGAGCAGGAGCGGGCAGCCGCCGGGCTCGTCAGCTACACCTCCGGGCGGTACGCCGGGCGGGCGTCGTACTGGGAGATCGGCATCGTCCTGCTGCCGCCCTGGCGCGGGCGGGGCATCGGCTGGCGGGCGCAGGCGCTGCTCTGCGACTACCTGTTCCACCACACCCCGGCGCACCGCATCCAGGCCGGCACCCACCCGGAGAATATCGCCGAGCAGCGGGCGCTGGAGAAGGCCGGCTTCCAGCTTGAGGGCGTCGTGCGGGCCAGCGAGTTTCGGGCCGGCCGGTGGCGCGACGGGTACCTCTACAGCCGGTTGCGCGACGACCCGTCGCCCTGGGACGCGGACACCACCGGCTAGCGGGGCCGGACCCCGGGCTCCACCGTCAGGGTCCCCGCCTCGGCATCGATCGTGGCCCGCGCGCCGAGCGGCACGGTGAGCTGCCCGTTGCCGTGCCCCAGCCGGAGCCCACCCAGGACCGGCACGCCGAGGTCGGACAGGCGGTCCTTGAGGACCGCCGCCGCGTCCCACTCGTCCGGTTCGCCGACGCTGTTGGTGATCTGGCCGATGACCACCCCGGCGACCCTGCGCAGCACGCCCACCCGGCGAAGCTCGGTCAGCATGCTGTCGATGCTGTACGGGGCCTCGTCCACGTCCTCGAAGAACAGGATCGCGCCGTTGAACTTCGGGACGTCACCCGCGCCCAGCGAGGTGGAGAGCAGGGTGAGGCAGCCGCCGAGCAGCGGCCCCGACGCCCGGCCGGGCACCAGCACGGGGGCGGCCGTCTCGGCCGGATCCCGGACGATCGTGACGGGTGCGGTGGTCATCACCGCCTGGCGCAGGGCCTCGGCCGACTCGGGGCCGGTGCGGCTGTCGCTCCAGTTGACCATGGGGCCGTAGAAGGTGACCAGACCGGTCTCGCGCCACAACTTGCCGTGGATGCTGGTGATGTCGCTGAAGCCGACGACCACCCGCGGGTCCCGGAGCAGACCGGAAACGTCGAGGTCGTCGACGATCCGCTGGGTGCCGTAACCGCCACGGGCGGCGAACACCGCACGGATCCCCGGGTCGTTCAGCGCGGCGTTGAGGTCGGCCAGCCGCTGCGCGTCGGTGCCGGCCAGGTAGCCGTACCTGGTGAAGACGTGCCTGCCCAGCTCGACCTCCAGGCCCCAGCTCCGCAGGATCTCGATGCCGCGGGCCATGTTCGTGGGGTCGGGGGTGCTACCGGGCGACACGACCCGGACCCGGTCGCCGGGTGCCAGCGCCGGTGCCCGCAGGACGCGCTTCGCGTCAGCGGGCGCGGCCTGCGCGGACGCGGCCTTGGCCGAGCCGACGAGCACCGCGCCGCCGGCCGCCGCCGCTCCCATCCGCAGCATGTGTCGACGGGACAGGGGCACCCGTGCGGGCCTTTGGGTCGGAGCTGGGTCTGTGGCAGAAGTGGACACCGGCGTCCCCTCATCGTGATCAGACGATGTGCGAGCTGCCACAGCCTACGACAATCATCGATGCGACGCGGGGTCCACAAGGGACGCCGCCGACGTCGGCGAACGCGCGGTGCCTCTCAGCCGGCGGCTTCCGGCCCGGCCCGTGACGCGCCTGGTTCGCGGCGCGTTGTCCGGTCCCGCCCCCCGACAGTGGGAAAGTCCGGGTCCACGGGTGACCCGTTTGTCGCCAGGGAGCGTGGGAACTCGCCCCGTTCGTCCGCAGGCAGGCCCGACGGCATGTCGAGGAAACCGAAGGAGCGGAGCATGGAGTACGAGCAGATGATCGCCACGGTACGACAGCGCGCCGGCCTCGGTGAGAACGAGGCGGTACGGTCCGTACAGGCCGTCCTGTCGGTGCTCGGTGAACGGCTCGCCGGACAGGAGGCCGACAACCTGGCCGCACAGCTACCGGAGCGGTTGAACGGGTCCGTCACCCGCAATCCGCAGGGCCGCCGGTGGGATGTCGGCGAGTTCCTGAAGAACGTCGGGGACCGCGAGCAGGTCGCGAACGCCGACCAGGTGCGTCAACACGCCCAGGCGGTGTTGCGTACCGTCGCCGAGGCGCTCGATGACGACGAGCGACACGATCTGCTCGCCCAGCTTCCCGGCGGCATCACCGATCTCTTCGGCGTGCCCACCCCGCGCGGCTGAGCCCTCCGAGGGCTCCCAGGTCGTCGAGCCCGACCGGAGTGCCTACGGGATCGGCCACTCGTGCACCGGCCGGTTGCTGTGCATCAGGTCCACGTAGTGACGGACCACCTCGCGCAGCGCCTCCGGCCGGTCCAGGTGGTCGGCGGACTCCAACCGGTGCAGCGTCTCCACCTGCCAGGTCGCGCCGTTGCGGCTGGTCAGGCAGCGCTGCTCGATGATGCCGAGCAGCCGGTCGCGTTCGCCCGGGTCGAGCCCCCACCGGTCCAGTCCGTGGTGGGCCATCGGCAGCAACCGGCGCAGCACCAACTCGGTGACGGGCAGGTAGCCCAGGCCGGGCCAGAAGACCTGGGCGTCGATGCCGTGCCGGGCGCAGGCGGTGAAGTTCTCCTCGGCGGCGCTGAACGACATCTGCGACCACAGTGGCCGGTCGGATTCGGCCAGGGCGCGGACCAGCCCGAAGTAGAAGGCGCCGTTGGCGATGGTGTCCAGCACGGTCGGGCCGGCGGGCAACACCCGGTTTTCCACCCGAAGGTGCGGTCGGCCGCGCGACACGTCGTACACCGGGCGGTTCCACCGGTAGACGGTGCCGTTGTGCAGGCGCAGCTCGGCGAGGTTGGGCACCTCGCCGGCCGCGAGGGCCTGCGTCGGGTCCTCCGGGTCGCAGACCGGCAACAGCGCCGGGAAGTAGCGCACGTTCTCCTCGAACAGGTCGAAGACGCTGGTGATCCAGCGTTCGCCGAACCAGACCCGGGGGCGTACCCCCTGGGCTTTGATCTCTTCCGACCGCGTGTCGGTGGCCTGCTGGAACAGCGGAATGCGGGTCTCCCGCCACAGCTCCCGGCCGAAGAACAGCGGCGAGTTCGCACCGACGGCCACCTGGATGCCGGCGATGGCCTGGGCGGCGTTCCAGTAGTCGGCGAACTGGGGCGGGCTGACCTGCAGGTGGAACTGGGTGCTGGTGCAGGCCGCCTCCGGGGTGATCGTGTCGGCGGTGACCGCCAGACGTTCCACGCCGCTGATGGCGATCGGCAGATCCTCACCGCGCGCCGCGAAGATCTGCTCGTTGAGCAGCTTGTAGCGGGGGTTGGCGGAGAGCGTCTCGGCGGTCAGGTGCTCGGGGCGCAGCGTCGGCAGGATCCCGATCATGACCATGTGCGCGCCGATCGCCCGCGCCTTCACCTCTGCGGCGTTCAGGCTGGCCCGCACGTACTCCTCGAAGTCCGCGGTGCCCGTGCCGGTCAGCCGCCGCGGCGGCACGTTGATCTCGACGTTGAACTGGCCCAACTCGGTCTGGAAGCTCGGGTCGGCGATGGCCGCCAGCACGTCGGCGTTGCGCATCGCCGGATTCGACGCCTCGTCGACCAGGTTCAGCTCGATCTCCACGCCGGTCATCGGCCGGTCGACGTCGAAGCGCGACTCGCGCAGCATCTCCGCGAAGACATCCAGGCAGCGGCGGACCTTGTCGCGGTAGCGGGCCCGATCCTCCCGACTGAAGGTTCGTACGCCGACGTCCTCGCCCATCGTCACCACCCTGTCACCGCTGGTCCCCCTAACCTCGCACGTCCTCGTCGGGCAGGGGAATACCTGAGGCTTCTTTCCTACCCAGTGGCGGGTCAGGTGATCCCTGTCCCCGTCCACGTGGTCCGTGGGATGTGGGCCCACCCGCACCGCTACCATTGCCGCCCGAGAGGTGGAGGCGTGGCGATGCGCGACAAGGTGACCAAGCTGTTCGTTGCGGCGGCGATCGCCGAGGCCTGCTCCTGGCTGGCCCTGCTGGTCGGCATGCTGGTCAAGTACGGCCCGCCGGAGAACGAGCTGGGCGTCAAGATCTTCGGGCCGATCCACGGCGGCCTGTTCGTCGCGTACGTCCTGCTGGTGCTCGCGGTGGCCCGCCTGCGCCGGTGGAGCCTGCCGGCCACCGTCGTGGCGCTGGCCTGCGCCGTGCCGCCGTTCGCCACCCTGATCTTCGAGCGCTGGGCCCGCCGCCGGGGCATGCTCGACACCGCCACCGGCCGGCCGACCCGCGAGCCCGCCCCGGTCGGCTGAGTCGCCGGCCGGTCTGAGCCGCCGGTCGGCCTCGGAGCCGGGCGGAGCGGTCAGGTCAGTGCGGAGCAGGCAGTGATACCGGCGAGCAGCAGCGCGCCCAGGAATGCTTGCAACAGCAGCGGCGGCCCGAGGTGCGACCAGAGCGTCGCGGTGCGCGGGGTGAGCAACTGCCCGGTGGTGAGGTTGACGATCCGCTCGATGCGCGGCGGCAGGTCCGGGTCGCGCTGCGGGCGCAGGGTGAGCTGCACCTGGTCCGCCGGGTGCAGGGCGCTCTGCGGCAGGTGCCCGTGCAGCTCCACCTCGCAGAGCTGGCCGGCGGTGTCACGCAGGCGCACCGGGATGACCAGGTACTCCGGGCCCTGCTTGAGCTCCTTCCAGCGCCGGCGCGTGCCGCCACCGCCGAAGGAGAACAACGAGCGCAACAGCAGGGCGGGGAGCCGGGCGATCGCCGCCGCGGCGAGCACCGCCACCAGCACCGGCTGGCCGATGCGGACCTCGCGGGTGTAACCGTCGAGCAGGCGGACCAACCGCCCGGTGACGATCCTTTCCGTCGGGTGCACGATCCGTCGGCTTTCGAGTCCGCTGTCCATTCCCACCACCGAGAGTCCGCTTGTGTGCACAGATCGTATCCACGTCCTGGGTTGAACGACGTGAATGAAACCTGGTCACGGGCTCACGGCTGCGAGGTGACATCCCGGGCGACCCGGGTAAGCGGGGGGCCGAGCTGGAAAGGGGTCGAGCATGCAGCTGTCCTTCCTGCGCCCGCTCTACGACCGTCCCGGGCCGTGGTGCTCGGTGTACCTGGACGCCTCCGCGGACACGGAGGACGCCCATCCCGCGCTGGACCTGCGCTGGCGTGCCCTGGAGCGTCGGCTCATGGAACAGGGGGCCGACGAGGCGAGCATCGCCGCGTTGGACCGGGTGATCCGTGGCCACGACCCGATGGTCGGGGACTACGGCCTCGCGGTCTTCGCCAGTCACGGGCGGGTGGTGCTCTCCGAGTACCTGTCCGCGCCACCACTGCGTGACCTGGCCAGTTTCGCGCCGCTGCCCCACGTGATGCCGCTGCTCGCCCAACGGGGCGAACAGGTGGCGTGGGTACGGGTGCTCGCCGACCGGATCGGCGCGGACGCCATCGCGATAAGTGCCGGGGGAGTGCCCCGGCGCGCCCACGTCGTCGGCCGGGAGACGTTCCCGCTGCGCAAGCCGCAACCCGGCGGCTGGTCGCAGGACATCTACCAGAAGGCCGCCATGGAGGCCTGGCACCGCAACGCCGGTGACGTCACCGCCGCGACGGTGGAGCTGGCCGACCGGGTGGGTGCGGACGTGGTGGTGGTCGCCGGCGACATCCGGGCCACCGGCATGATCGCCGCCCAGATGCCCAGGCGCTGGCAGGACCTCATGGTGCGCACCGACGCGGGCTCACGGGCCGGCGGCGCCGACCAGACCATGTTGGACGACCTCACCGTGCAGAGCATCGCGGAGGTCGCCGACCAGCGGATCGCCGCCGCGCTGGACCGGTTCGGGGTGCAGGAGGACGTGGGCGCCGGCCTCGACGCCGTCGTCTCGGCCCTGCAACGCAACCAGGTCGACACCATGATCATCGTGGACGACCCGTCGGCCGACGGCGAGCTGTGGATCGGCTCGGAGCCCACCGAGATCGCCGTCGACGCGGGGCAGTTGGCCGCGATGTCGGTGGCCGAACCGCAACGGGTACGCGCCGACGCCGCGCTGGTCCGCGCGCTCGTCGGCACCGACGCGGCACTGACCGTGCTGGGTCCGGAGGAGGCTCCCGAGCTCACCGACGGCGTCGGCGCGGTGCTGCGCTACGTCGACCCCAGCACACCGGGGCGCGGCAATGGCTGAGCGCCGGGTGGCAGACCTCGTGGTGGAGCGGCTGCTGGCCTGGCGGGTGCCCCGTGCCTTCGGCTATCCGGGCGAGGCGATCGCCCCGCTGATCGAGGCGTTGGACCGCACCGGCGGCGAGCCGGCGTTCGTCCCGGCCCGGCACGAGGAGACCGCCTCGTTCATGGCCACCGGGCACGCCAAGTTCACCGGCGGCATCGGGGTCTGCCTCGCCACCCAGGGGCCCAGCGCCGTCCAGTTGCTCAACGGCCTCTACGACGCCAAGCTGGACAGCAAACCGGTGGTGGCGATCGTCGGGGAGGACATCTCCGGGCCGCTCGGCGGCGCACACCAGGAGATCGGGTTGAGTCGGCTCTTCGGCGACGTCTGCAACCAGTTCGTCCGCTACGGCCGCAACCCGGAGGACGTGGCAGCGCTGCTGGACCAGGCGTTCCGGACGGCTGCGGCGACCCGCAGCCCGACCTGTGTCGTGCTGCCCCGGGAGTTGCAGGAAACCGTGGTGCCCGACGTGCAGCCGTCCGCAGCCGGGGTGGTCTCGACCACCCCCGGTGAGCCGCTGGCCCGGGTGCTGCCGCACGAGGCGGACCTGGACGCCGCCGCGCAACTGCTCGGTGGCGGCCAGCGCGTCGCGATCCTGGTGGGCCAGGGCGGGCGGGACGCGGCCGCCGAGATCATCGAGGTGGCCGACCGGCTCGGTGCCGGGGTGGCCACGTCACTGCTGGGCAAGCCGGTGCTCGACGAGCGGTTGCCGTTCCACACCGGTGTGCTCGGCGAGGTCGGCACCCCGGCCGCCGCCGAGCTGATGGGTGGCTGCGACACGCTGCTGATGGTCGGCACCAACGATCCGTGGACCGGCTACTTCCCGATGCCCGAGCAGGCCCGCACGGTGCAGATCGACATCGACGGCCGCCGGATCGGCACGCGCTACCCGGCCGACGTGCCGCTGGTCGGCGACGCCGCCGAGACGTTGCGGGCGTTGCTGACCCGACTGCGTGGTCGGCCCGAACAGCGGTGGCGCGCCACCGTGGAGAGTTCGGTGGACCGGTGGCGGGAGGTGGCCGCCGAGCGGGTGGCCGCGCCCGCCGACCCGGTCAACCCGCAGCACGTACTCCAGGAGCTGTCGGCCCGCCTGCCGAGCACCGGAGCCGTAGCGGTCGACGTCGGCTCGGTCCTCTACTGGTACGCCCGGCACCTCACCCTGCCGCCCGGGGTGAACGCGCAGCTCTGCGGCACCTTGGGCTCGATGGGTTGTGCGCTGCCGTACGCGGTGGCCGCCAAGCTCGCCGCTCCCGACCAACCGGTGATCGCGCTTGTCGGCGACGGGGCGATGCAGCTCAACGGCCTCGCCGAGCTGATCACCGTGTCACACCACTGGCAGCGGTGGCGCGACCCTCGGCTGGTGGTGCTGGTGCTCAACAACCGGGACCAGAACGGCATGGGTGGCGGGCGGCAGCCGTCGTCCGACCCGGGCAACCGCCGCCCCGACGTGCCGTACGCCGGTTGGGCCCGCCTGCTGGGGTTGCACGGTGTGCGGGTGGACCGCCCGGAACTGGTGGGCGCGGCCTGGGACGAAGCCCTCGCCGCGGACCGCCCCTGTGTACTGGAGGCGGTTGTCGACGCGGCGGTGTCGCTGGCGCCGCCGGAGCCGGCCTTCGCCGACCTGCGGGGCCTGTACGCCGATGGCGCTCCGGCCCGGAAGGTCCGGGAGCAGGTGGAGGTCACCGCGAACGCCGAAGACCTCGTTTAGCCGCTCTCGGCCAGGGCATCAGTAGCGGCCCGACGACGCTGGAGGTTCCATGCCTGAGCCCGCTGACCGCCGTTACGGTCCGGCGACCCTGCCGCGGTCACGCGGCCCGGTCTCCGCCGCGGTGCTCGACGCCCTCCGACGCCCGCCGCACGACCTGCCGGCGGGGCTCGGCGCCGATCTCGACCCCGCCGACCCGATCACGGACGAGGACCTTCAGCTCACCCTGTTCCTCTGCTACGAGCTGCACTACCGCGGTTGGCGCGGGGTGGACGAGGCGTGGGAGTGGCAGCCGACGCTGCTCGCGCTGCGCGCCGAAGCCGAACGGCCCTTCGCGGCGGCGCTGCGCCGGCTGGTCGGCGCACCGCCGGTGCCGGCCGCCGGGGTGGCGGCCGGCCTGGCCGAGTTGGTCGCGGCCGACGACGGCCCGCCGCTGGCCGCGACGCTGCAACGACACGCCGACCTCACCCAGTTCCGCGAGTTCGTCACCCACCGCTCCGTCTACCACCTGCGGGAGGCGGATCCTCACAGTTGGGCGCTGCCCCGCCTCGGCGGGCCCGCCAAGGCCGCCCTCGTGGAGATCCAGACCGACGAGTACGGCAACGGGCGGCTGGACCGGATGCACGCCGAGCTGTTCCGGCGCACCCTCGAACGGCTGGGGCTGGACACCGGGTACGGCGCCCACCTGGACGCGGCACCCGCGGTGACCCTGGCGACGAACAACCTGATGTCGCTCTTCGGGCTGCACCGGCGGTGGCGCGGCGCGCTGCTCGGGCACCTGGCCGCGTTCGAGATGACCTCCTCGCTGCCGAACCGCCGCTACGGCAACGGGCTGCGCCGGCTCGGCCTCGACGAGGAGGCCACCCGCTTCTACGACGAGCACGTCGAGGCCGACGCGGTGCACGAGCAGATCGCCGCCCACGACCTGTGCGGCGGCCTGGTCCGCGTCGAACCGGCCCTCGCCCCCGACGTGCTCTTCGGCGCGGCGGCCGGGCTCGCGGTGGACCGGTTGTTCGCCGCGCACCTGCTGGGCTGCTGGGCCGCCGGCCGCAGCTCACTGCGGCCACCCGCCCCACCGGCCCTGCCGCCCAAGGTTTCGCTTGTCGCGTCGCCCGAGGTGGCCCCACCCGCGCTCGTCTGATCCGAGGGGCTGGCGCACCTCCGGGAAGCCCACGGATCACTCCCACGCGTGTGCGGTCGGCGGAAAGAACACCGGCCGCTGAGTGGGGCGTGCCACGCGGTGTCCGCCCTTTGCTCTGCACCCGCCCGTGCACCACGCACGGTCCGTAACTGGCGCGTGGGCGGGTGCAGAGCAAAGGTGGCGTGCCCTCTGGTGCGGCCCGGCCCGTCCGCGCCCCCTCGCCGCCTGACGCGGCGACCCGGGTCAGCCCTCGCGGGTGGTGCCGGCGCGGAAGTTGATCGCCTTGTGGGTGCCGTCGCAGAACGGCTTGAGCGCCGACTTGCCGCACCGGCACAGCGCCACCGTGCCCCGGCGTGCGTCGATGTGCTCGCCGTCCGGCGTGACAAGCGCGAAGTCGCCGCGGACCAGCAGCGGGCCGTCCTCGTACGGGGTGATGGTGGCGGCGGGTGGCTCGCTCGTGTCGTCGGTTCGCATGGCCCCGGAAGTGCCCGACCTGGCTCTGCCGAAACCCGAGCCGTGCGGCGTCGCAGCGGACGGCGCGGCCCTGATCGACTCGGGTTCCCGCCACACCGCGGTATCCCGTCGACTCGGACGCCCCGACTTCACGACATCCGAGTCGATCATCAGTCCTGTCCCGGCAGGTGAGCGAAGGCGGGTTGCCGGCCCGCTTCCGCCGATCGTCGCCGAACGCCGACGATGACCGGCGCACCCCGCCGACCAGCGGAATGTGCTGCCGGGTGGGTGATGCCCCGTTTGAACCCCATCGGTACGGGAAGCCGGGCCGCGTGGTGAGCGAACGAGGCAAGGTGGGGCCGGTGCACAAGGTGCACAAGGGGCTCACGGCCGATGGCGCCGGTCTCGCCGGCGACCGGGTCGTGGCCGCGGGCAGTGCCGCCCGGGTGTTGGTCGCCGCCACCGCCCGGGCGCTGCGCGGAGAGGACTGCGCCGACCTCGGGCACACCGGGCCGACGTCGCGCTTCCCGGGCGCCCCGGAGCCGGTACGCCGCGCCGCGGTCACCCGCGCCGCCGGTCGGGTCGCGCTCACCGTCGACCAGGTCGACGAGGTGGACGCCGCGCGGGTGGCCCGCTGGTTCGTCGACCAGTACCCCCGCCGGCGCTATCCCGGTGTGCTGATCGGCTCGCCGCACGGCGCGGCGGCCCACCTCGCGGTCGCCCTCGGCGTGCCGTGGTTGCCGGCGGCCTTCGAGATGACCGTGCACTGGACCGACGGCGCGGTGGACCGCCCGGCGGACGCCCTGGAGCACGGCACGGCACTCGCCGCCCGGCTGCTCGCCGGCAACGCCGACCTGCACCTGCGCCAGGTGCACTGCCCGGCCAGCCGGGGACCGCTGACCGGGGCCACGGTGTCGCTGACCGCCGCGTGGAGGGCCCTGCCTGCCGCGTACACGCGGTTTCTGGCCGACCGGCTGCTCCCGGGTGCCCCGGTGCTGCTGGTCCGCGACGCGCGCACCTGGCCGGTGCTGGAGCGCGCTCCCGGCCACAGCTTCCAGGTCGGCTGCCCGGCCAGCGGGCTGGAACCGGTCGACTTCCACCCGGACAGCCACGCGCTGCGGCAGGTGCTGCGCTCCGTCGGCGGTGACGCGGCCCGCTGGGAGCCACCGGCGGTCTCCGTCCCGTCGGGTTACGCCGAGCACGGCGTCGACCCGGGCTTCGAAGCGGTCGTGCGGGACTGGTCCGCCCGGCACCAGCACCCGCTGCACCAGGTGCTGGTGCCCCGGCCGGCGGCGCTGAGCGCGGGCGTGGCGGACCTGTACCGGCGGTGGTTGCGCGGCGTCGGCAAGACCGGTGACCGGTTGGTGGTGGAGTGCGGCCGGCTGCTCGACCCGTGGCAGGTGGTGCGGGCGGGGCTGGTGCCGTACTGGTGCGAGAACGCCACCCGGCGCAGCGTCGACGAGGCCGAGTGGTGGCTGGCCGGCAGCGAGGCGTTCAGTTCGGTGGACGTGCTGCCCGAGCCGCCCGGGATGCGCTCACCGGCCCTGGCCGGGCTGCCGCAGTGGCTGGCCGTGGCCGGTTTCGGGCGGCGCCGTCGGGCGTTGGACCGGACCACCGCCCGGGGCTACCCGGTCACCTCGGTGCCTACCCGCCGGGCCACCGAGGTGCTGCGGGCCCAGCCGTACGACCTGCCCGTGCCGCCCCCGCTGGGGGCCGCCGAGGCGTTGGCCGTGCTCCGCGACAGCGGCGGCCACCAGGGGTTACTGGTCTCCTGAGGCGGAGCACGCCGAAACTTCCTCGCGAACCCGGGGTCCCGTGATTGAGTACCTACGGAGCGGGAACATCGCTGGCTGCGACGGCCTGATTGCGCTGCGTAGACGCGGTGTCGCCCGCTGGCATCCCAGTCACTTACCCACTTTTCCGGCCCGGTGCGTGGCTCGACCACGCGCACGACCGGTTTCCCGATCCGGGCGGGGGACCTTCCTGAGGGAGGCGCGGATGTTCGGACAGACGAGCACGACCACGACCACACCACCACCCACCGACCGAGGTCTGGAGGATCTTGACGCGGCGGCACTGGCGTACGCGGCCCGGATCGCCGGGCTTCCGCCGGAGCGGCGGGGGGAGGCCCGCGACGACCTGGTGCGCTTCGCGCTGCCGTTCGCCGGGCGGCTGGCCCGCCGGTACCGGGGACGTGGGGAGCCACTGGAGGACCTGGAGCAGGTCGCCCGGCTGGGGCTGGTCAACGCCGTCGACAGGTATGACCCGGAACGGGGCTCGTTCACGGCGTACGCCGCGATCACCATCGTGGGGGAGATCAAACGGCATTTCCGGGACCGCACCTGGGGCGTCCACGTGCCCCGCCGGCTGCGTGACCTGATCCTCGAGGTCGGACAGGCCACCGCCGCACTGACGAGCGAACTGTCCCGGGCGCCGTCGGTGGCCGAGCTGTCGGCCCGACTGGAGACGCCGGAGGAGGAGATCCTCGCCGCGCTGGAGTCGGCGGCCGGCTACAGCCCGGCCTCGCTCAACGCCCCGGTGGGTGGCGAGAGCTCCGCCGAGTTCGGCGACCTGGTCGGCGAGTCGGACAACGCCCTGGAGTCGGTCGACGACCGGGTCACGGTGAGCGGACTGCTGCACCGACTGCCCTGGCGCGAGCGGCGGATCCTGGCGATGCGTTTCTACGGCAACCAGACCCAGGCCGAGATCGCCGCCCGGTTCGGCATCTCGCAGATGCACGTGTCCCGGCTGCTGTCGCGGGCGCTGACCTGGCTGCGTCAGGCGATGCTCGCCGACGCGCCGCCGCCCTGGCAGAACGGCGCCGCCGAACCCGACCCGGGCAAGACCCGGATCTCCGTGAAGCAGAACGGCGACCGGGTGGTGGTCGAGGTCGGCGGCGAGATCGACCGCGACGGCGCTGACCAACTGCGCCGGGCCATGCTGGAGGCGGTCACCGGCCAACCCAGCGAGGTGGTCGTCGACCTGGTCGGCGCGGGTGGTTTCGACGCCGGTGGGATCGCCGCCCTGATGGCCGGGCACGAGGCGGCGGAGCGGACCGGCGTGCCGCTGCGGCTGACCCGGGTGCAGCCCGCGGTACGCCGCTCGCTCACCGCCGCCGGCCTGGCTCAAGTCCGGGACTGAACGGCGCCCTGGCTCCCGGGCGACGACCGAGCCACCGCCCCTGAGGCGATCTGGGCGGCACGCACCGACCGACGCGACGAGGGCCGACACCACCGGGTGTCGGCCCTCCGCGCGTACGCCGGTCAGTGCTGCTCGGGGTCGCCGTCGCTGTGCGGGTGCCGCCAGCGTTCGTGCGGCTTCGGCGCGTCCTCGGCGTCCTTGGGCGCGTCGCTCTGCTCGAAGCTCGGCCGGCGGACGCCCTCGGGCTCCGGCACGTCCACCGGCCGGGCACCGGACTGCGGCGCCGGCTGGAAGTCGGTCGCATCCCGGGCGCCGTGCGCGCCCTCGGCGGCCGGCGACTCCGGGACGTGGTGCTCCGTCCGCAGCTCCTCGGCGAAGTGCTGCGGCGGCTTCGTGGTGCGTTGCGGCAGGTCCCGGCCCAGATCGGCGACGAGCGGGCCGTACTTCAGGTCGAAGGCGGGCCGCTCGGAGCGGATCCGGGGCATCCGGTCGAAGTTGCGCAGCGGCGGCGGGCAGCTCGTCGCCCATTCGAGGGAGTTGCCGAAGCCCCACGGGTCGTCCACCGTCACCACCGCCCCGTACCGCCAGGACTTCCACGCGTTGTAGAGGAAGAACAGGGTGGACGCGCCGAGGATGAACGAGAAGATCGTGGAGACGGTGTTGAGCGTGGTGAAGCCGTCGGTGGGCAGGTAGTCGGCGTACCGGCGCGGCATGCCCTCGTTGCCCAGCCAGTGGTGCACCAGGAAGGTGCCGTGGAAGCCGATGAACATGGTCCAGAAGTGCGCCTTGCCGAGCCGCTCGTCGAGCAGCCGCCCGGTCATCTTGGGCCACCAGAAGTAGTAGCCGCCGAAGAGGGCGAAGACCACCGTGCCGAAGACCACGTAGTGGAAGTGCGCCACCACGAAGTAGCTGTCGTGGGTGTGCCAGTCGACCGGCGGGCTGGCCAGCAGCACCCCGGTGAGGCCGCCGAGCAGGAACGTGACGAGGAAGCCGATGGCGAACAGCATGGGCGTCTCGAAGGTGAGCTGCCCCTTCCACATGGTGCCGATCCAGTTGAAGAACTTCACGCCGGTGGGTACGGCGATCAGGTAACTGAGGATGCTGAAGAACGGCAGCAGCACCTGGCCGGTGGCGAACATGTGGTGCGCCCAGACCGTCATGGACAGCACGGTGATCCCGATGGTGGCCAGCACGATCCCGGTGTAGCCGAAGAGCGGCTTGCGGGAGAAGACCGGGATGATCTCGGTGATGATGCCGAAGAACGGCAACGCGATGATGTACACCTCGGGATGGCCGAAGAACCAGAACAGGTGCTGCCAGAGCATCGGGCCACCGGTGGCCGCGTCGTACACGTGCGCGTTGAGCAACCGGTCGGCGGAGAGCGCCAGCAGCGCGGCGGCCAGCAGGGGGAAGACGAGGATCACCAGCACGCTCGTGAACAGCATGTTCCAGGTGAAGATCGGCATCCGGAACATGGTCATGCCGGGCGCCCGCAGGGTCAGGATCGTGGTGATCAGGTTGACCGCGCCGAGGATGGTGCCGAGCCCGGAGACCACCAGACCGAGCACCCACATGTTCGCGCCCACCCCTGGGGAGTTCTCGACGCTGCTCAGCGGGGTGTAGGCGGTCCAGCCGAAGTCGGCCGACCCCTGCGGGGTGAGGAAGCCGCCGACCACCATCAGCCCGCCGAACAGGTACAGCCAGTAGGCCAGCGCGTTGAGCCGGGGGAACGACACGTCCGGCGCGCCGATCTGGATCGGCACGATGAAGTTGCCGAACCCGAAGGCCGCGGGCGTGGCGAACAGCAGCAGCATCACCGCGCCGTGCGAGGTGAAGAGCTGGTTGTACTGCTCGGAGGAGAGGAACTGCATCCCCGGGCGGGCCAGCTCGCCCCGCATCACCATCGCCTCCAGGCCGGCCAACAGGAAGAAGGCGAAGGAGGTCAGCAGATACAGCAGGCCGATCTGCTTGTGGTCGGTGGTGGCGAGGAACTTGATCAACGAGTTGCCGGGGACCGGTGTGCGTACCGCTCCGGGGAAGCCCCCGAAGCGGGCCGGAGCCAGGATCGCCGGGCCCCGATCGCGACCGGGTTCCGTGGTTACCCGCTTGGGCATGGTTGCTCACCCCGTCGTGACGGCAGAAAGGACGGGCGTGCCTACCCGACCCTCTCCCCATGTAACCAGTCCAGAGCGGTAATTTCGGTCAGATCGCCAGTACCGGCGCAAGCACCCCGGACGCTCAGGTCGCCGGCAGCATCGCCCAGACGGCCTTGCCCGGGCCGGCCGGCACGCTGCCCCAGCGTTGGGTCAGCTCCCGCACCAGCAGCAGCCCTCGTCCACCCTCGGCGTGCAGGTCCGTCCCACCCGCCCGGGCCTCGGCGCTGCTGCCGTCCACCACCGCGAGGTGCAGGTACGGCCGACGCAGGGTCACCGTCACCTGCATCGGCGTGCCGGCGTGCCGGACCACGTTGCCGACCAGTTCGCTGAGCACCAGCGCGGCCGGGCCCGACGCGACGGGCAGGTTCCACCGCGCGCACGCGTCGGTGACCAGGTCCCGGGCCCGCCGGCAGGCCCCGGCCACCGGCTCCAGCCGGGCCCGCATCCGCAAGGTGGACGTCGCGCCGGCCACCCGGGTCGCCTCGGCGCAGTCCGGCGACACCGGAACCACCCGGCAGGTGGTCGACTCGGCCAACCACCGCGCGGCCACCGGCGACGGGGCGCAGAGCACGACCGGCACGGACGGCCACTCCTCGGCCCGGCGGGCGGTCGCGGCGAAGACCGACAGCGCCAGCCGGTCGCGAACGTCGACCTCGGCCATGTCGACCACGAGCGCCTCCGTCTGTTCGACGAGAGCGCCGTTGAGCGCCCGGTGCACCGACCGCATGGTGCTCAGGTCCAGTGCACCGCTGAGCCGGACGACCGCCACCGGTGCCGTGGTGCGCACGTCGCAGGTGATCCGGCTGGACATCGGCGCCCTCGATTCGCTGCTGGGTCGGGATCTGCCAACTACCCGAGGCCCTGCCGCGTCAAACGGGATCGGCGGCGAGGCGAGCCAGGTCACGCCCCGAGACAGCAGGTCACCGACGGTGCCGGCCGGTGCCGACGCCCAACGCGATCATGCCCAGGCCGAGCCCCAGGTGCAGCCAGTCGTCGGCGTCGTTGACCGGCAGGACGTTCGCCCCGGTGTCGTGGTCCACCGCCAGCCCGTACAGCCACAACACCAGGTAGACGGCGCCACCGCCGATCAGGAACGTCCGGGCGCCGCTGACCGTCCGGGCCAGCGCCAGACCGGCCACCCCGAACGCCAGGTGCACCAGGTTGTGCAGCACCGACACCTGGAAGACGCCGAACAGGTACGCGCCCGAGCCGTGGCCGGCGAAGCGCAGGGCGTCCGTGCCGCTGGTGATCCCCGGCACGAAGCCGAGCGCGCCGACCAGCAGGAACAGCACCCCCACCGAGGTCGCCGCGCGGCGCACCGGCGGTTTGCCGTCGGCCGGGTTGGGGCGCGCCCGGGAGTGCGCCATCGGTCCGACCATCACCGGCTCCTCGCTGCGCGGCGGGCATGAGGCTGCCGGGCTACCCGCTGCCGCCACCGCCAAACCGCGCCGCCGGTCCGGCGGCGCGTCGGTCCGGCCGTGTCGCCGATCAGGCCGGGAGCAGCCTCGGCGCGCTGGCCAGGTGGCGAACCCGCTCGTACAGCTCGACGTAGCGCTGCGCCATGATCGCGGGGGTGAACCGCTGCGCGGCGACCCGCCGGCACTCGTCGGGGTCGAGCAACTCGGCGGCGAGGACGAGGTCGCCCAACTCCTCCTCGTCGGTGGTGAGCAGCCCGGTGCGGCCGTGCTCGATCAGCTCCGGCAGGCAGCCCCGGGCGGTCGCCACCACCGGCGTGCCCAGGGCCAGCGACTCGACGACCGCCGTGCCGCCCGGCTCCTCCCAGCGCAGCGGGAACAGCGACGCGCGGGCGCTGGCGAGCAGGTCGTCCCGCTCCTGGCCGGCCACGGTGCCGATCCAGCGGACCAGATCGCCGTCGACGTGGGGCGCCACCTCGTCGAGGTAGAACCGCACGTCCGGGTTCTGCCGGGCCTCGTCGCCGGCCGCGGCGAGATCGGCGGGCCGGTGATACGGGCCGACCGGGCCCGCCAGGACCAGCGGGAAACCGACGCGATGCGCGAGTCGGGCGCCCACGTCCTGCCCCTTGCCCGGGTTGATGCGGCCCAGGATGAGCAGGTGCTCGCCCTTCTCCGGCCGGGGCCGCCGGTCGGCGTCGACGGCGAGCGGGGTGGACAGGTGCACGTGTCCCACCGAGTGCTCCCGCAACGCCAACGGAGCGCGGGCCAACTGCGACGCGGAGACGCCGTTGACCCGGACCCGGTCGCCGCCGTCCAGACCGCCGTAGAGCGCCGGATGCTTGGCCAGGTCCCAGTGCAGGGTGTGCAGGGTCGGCGGGCCGGCGGGACCCATCGCGGCGAGAGTGGCGAGCCCCACCGCCTCCACGTGGTCGTGCACCAGGTCGATGTCGTCACGGGAGTGCAGCTCCCGCACCACCCCGGCCAGGTGCGCCTGGGCGATCCCGCAGACCTGGTTGTACGGCCGCTGCAACGCGGCGAACTGCCCGTCGGCGAAGACCGACACCTGTTCGTCCACCGGCAGGGTGCTGCTGCCCACCGAGGCGAGCACCACCCGTACGCCGAGTCGCCGCAGCTCCGGCACCAGTGTGGCGATCACGTTCTCGATGCCGCCGTAGCCGGGCGGCGGCACGGACAGCCACGGGCCGGCGTTCATCAGCACGGTCAGGCTCATCGTGCCCGTCCCTTTCTGCCGCTCACGCGGCGGCAACCCGGCGACGGGGCACCCGGTGGCGCAGCTCGGCCAGTGGTGGGCGCTCCTCGATGGACACGTCGCTGACCACGATCTCCCGGTCGAGGTTGGGCAGCGTGTCGGAGCCACCGCGACGGAACTGGGTGAGCACCGCCTCCGGGGTCAGCCCGGGGGTCGCCCAGCCGCGCCGCTGCAACCGGGACCAGGCGGTCAACATGATCTGGGCGGACATCCGGCCGAGGGCCGCCGTGTCCTGGTGTCGGTGCTTGCGCTCACCGAGGTCGACCTGCGCCATCGCGTCCAGGCCGACCAGGTCGAGCAGGTCGATCATCATGGCCGTCTCCACCCCGTACCCGGAGACGAACGGCACCTGGGCCAGCACGTCCCGGCGGCCCGCGTACTCGCCGGCGAGCGGCTGCACGAAGCCGGCCAGTTCGGGCCAGAACAGGTTGAGCAGCGGTCGGGCCATCAGCTCGGTGACCCGGCCCCCGCCGTCCTGCTCCACGTTCGCGGTGCCCACCAGTGGACGGTGATAGAAGCCCTTGACGAAATCGACGGACGGGTCGGTAAGCAGCGGGCCGAGCAGCCCGCTGACGAAGTGCGGGCGGAACTCCCGCAGGTCGGCGTCGATGAATGCCACCACGTCACCCTCGGCGGCGGCCAACCCGGCCCAGAGCGCGTCGCCCTTGCCGGCCAGCCGGGGCAGCCCCCGGGTCATCGCGTCCTGGCTGACCACCTCCGCGCCGGCCGCGCGGGCCACCTGCGCGGTCCGGTCGGTCGACCGGGAATCCACCACGATCAACTCGTCCACCAGGGCGACCCGATCCATCAGGTGCTCCCGGATCGTCGACACGATCGCGCCGACGGTGGCCTCCTCGTTGCGGGCCGGCAGCACCACGCTGACCCGGGTCGTTCCCTTGGCGCGCAGCAACCGACGTGCCGGCCAGTCCGCCGCCGACGTCGTCCGGTACGTGGCCCACGCCTCCACCACCGGTGACACGCTTGTTGTCGTATCCCGCACGGGCACCCCTCCGTTCGTGCGTGGAAAAACCGAAATTGGTTGTTCCCATTCGCCATCACGCTCTAACCGCTTTGCAGGCAACAGCTTGATCACAACGGTGACATGACCGCGTTCCCGGGGGATGAACGTTTGATTGCGCACACCCCGGGGGACTGGTCCCAACGCACATGAATTGTCTTCGAAGGGGTGTCCGAATGCGTGTATGCCGGGTGGGTCTGGTCGGAGCCGGCGGAGTGGCACAACGGCACGCGCGGGTGCTGACCGGGTTCGACGACGTCGAGCTGGTGGCGGTCACCGACGTCACACCGGAGGCGGCGTCCGCCCTGGTGGACAAGCACGGCGGGCGAGCCTGCGCCGACGTCGCCGAGCTGCTGGACACCGGTCCGGACGCGGTCTACGTCTGCGTGCCGCCGTTCGCGCACGGTCCGGCCGAGGAGGCCGTGATCGACGCCGGCGTGCCGATGTTCGTGGAAAAACCCGTATCGGTCGACCTGAGTACGGCCGAACGGATCGCCGACCTGGTCGCCCGCAGCGGGCTGCGCACCGCGGTCGGCCACCACTGGCGTTACCTGACGGTGCTCGACGAGGCCCGCGAACTGCTCGCCGATCGTCCGGTGCGGATGGTCAGCGGCGCCTGGCTGGACAAGGTGCCCCCGGTGGCGTGGTGGTCGCGGCGGGACCGCTCCGGTGGCCCGGTGGTCGAGCAGGCCGCCCACGTGCTCGACCTGATCCGTGTGCTGGCCGGCGAGGTCACCGAGGTCACCGCGTACGGCAACGGCACCCCGCCACCGGTGGACGGCGCCGACATCGACTCGGTGACCACCGCCGCCCTGCGCTTCGCCGACGGCGCGGTCGGCACGCTCAGCGCCGCCTGCGTGCTCGGCTGGAAGCACCGCGCCGGGTTGGAGATCCTCGCCGACGGACTGGCCCTCGCGCTGAGTGAGGACGGTCTGTCGATCCGGGACGCCGACGGGGAACGACACGTCCCCGCCGACCCGGACGCCGCCCGGGTGGCGGTGGACCGCGCCTTCGTCGACGCCGTGCGGGGCATCCGCGATGACGTCCGCGTCCCGTACGCCGAGGCGCTGGCCACCCAACGGCTGGCCCTCGCCGTGGCCGACTCGGCCCGCACCGGCGCGACCGTGCGGCTCACCACCCCGGGCCAGCCGGCGCTGCTCGGCACGGGGGTGACAGTCGATGCGTGACAAGGTCGTGGTGGTCACCGGTCCGGGCCGCGTGGAGCTGGTGGAGCAGGACGCCGCGCCGCCGCGCCCCGGCACGTTCCGGGTCGAGACGCTGTTCAGCGGCGTCTCGGCCGGCACCGAGCTGAGCTACGTCAAGGGCACCAACCCCTACCTCAACGTCACCTGGAACGCCGACCTGGGGCTGTTCCAGCCGGGGGCGGCGAGCACGCCGTACCCGGTGACCCGGCTGGGGTACATGCAGGTCGGCCGGGTGGTGCAGAGCGCAACCCCGGCCGTCGCGGTGGGCACTGTCGGCGCGATGACGTACGGGCACCGCACCGGCTGGCGGGCCGACCCGGTGGCCGAGCGGTTCGTGGCGCTGCCCGACGACCTGGACCCGCTGCTCGGCGTCTACGTCGCGCACATGGGCCCGATCTGCGCCAACGGTCTGCTGCACGCCGCCGCCGACCTGCACGGCGTCGACGTGCGCGGGCTCGGCGACGGGGTACGCGGCCGACGGGTCGCCGTGGTCGGCGCGGGCGTGGTGGCGCTGCTGACGGCGCTGTTCGCCCGACGCAACGGCGCCGCCTCGGTGGTGGTGCTCGATCCCACCCCGCACCGCCGTCACGTCGCCGAGTCGCTCGGTCTGGAGACCCTCGACCCGGACGCGGACGACCCGGCGGTCGTGCTCAAGACCCGTTGGGCGCACACCGCCGGCGACCGGGGCGCCGACGTGGTGTTCCAGTGCCGGGGGCAGGCGTGGGCGTTGCAGCTCGCCCTGCGGCTGCTGCGGCCCCAGGGCACCGTCGTCGACCTCGCCTTCTATCAGGGCGGGGCGGACGCGGTCCGGCTCGGTGAGGAGTTCCACCACAACGGCCTGACGCTGCGCTGCGCGCAGATCGGCCGGGTGCCGCGCGGGCTCGCCCCCACCTGGGACCGGGAGCGGCTTTCCGCCGAAACCGTCGATCTGCTCCGGGCGTACGGGGACGTGATCCGCAAGCACCTCGTCTCCGCGGTGGTGCCGTTCGACGAGGCGCCGACCCTGCTCACCGACCTGGCCGACGGTCGCCGCCAGGAACTTCAGGTGGTGCTGTCCGCCTGACCCGGGGCCGGAGCGCGCTCGCCGGGTGACAGCGCGGGCTACCGTTCCCGGCATGAGCACCCTGAGCGACCGGTCGGTCGACAGCACCCCGAAGGAGCGGCCGGTCGGTCTGGCCGCGCTGCTGCCGTACCTGCGGGAGCACGTCGGCACCCTGGTCGCGGTGGGCGTGCTGTCGCTTGTCGGCGCGGCGGCGTCGCTGGCGCAACCGCTGCTCACCCGGTCGGTGCTCGACCGGATCGGCGCCAACCAGAGCGTCACTCGGCTGGTGGTGGTGCTCGTGGTCCTCGTCGTGCTCGCCGCGGCGATCGGCGGGCTCCGCGACTACCTGCTGCAACGCACCGCCGAGGGGCTGGTGCTGGGCACCCGGCGGCGGCTGGCCGGGCACCTGCTGCGGCTGCCCATCGCCGAGTACGACCGCCGGCGCACCGGCGACCTGCTCTCCCGGGTCGGCTCGGACACCACGCTGCTGCGGGCGGTCGTCACCGCCGGGCTCTTCGAGACGGTCACCGGGGCGGTGACGGTGGTCGGTGCCGGCACCGCCATGGTGCTGCTCGACCCGCTGCTGTTCGGCATCACCCTGCTCGGGGTGGCGCTGGGGCTGGGCTTCGCGGCCACCTTCGCCCGGCGGGTCCGGGCGTTGGCCCGCACCGCCCAGGAGCGGATCGGCGAGATGACCTCGGCGGTGGAGCGGGCCATCTCGGCGGCCCGGACCATCCGGGCCAGCCGCGCCGAGACCCGGGAGGCCGAAGCCGTCGTCGACAGCGCCCGGGAGGCGTACACGGCGGGGCTGCGGGTCGCCCGGGTGCAGGCGGTCGTCGGGCCGATCGGGTCGATCACCGTGCAGGGCGCGTTCCTGCTGGTCCTCGGTATCGGCGGGGCGCGGGTGGCCGCCGGGGTGATCTCCGTCGGCGACCTGGTCGCGTTCGTCATGTACCTGTTCCTGCTGGCGTTGCCCTTGGCCCAGGTGCTGCGGGCGTACACCCAGTTGCAGTCCGGTCTGGGCGCCCTGCAGCGGATCGAGGAGATCCTGGCCGTGCCGGCGGAGGGCGCGGCGGACCGGCCCGCGCCGGCCGGCGCGACGGCGACCCCGCGCGGCCCCACCCCGATGATCGAGTTCGATCGGGTGGGGTTCGGCTATCCGGGCGGCGAGCCGGTGCTGCGCGACGTCAGCTTCGCGGTGCCGGCCGGCACCCGTACCGCGCTGGTCGGGCCCTCGGGCGCCGGCAAGTCAACGCTGCTCGCCCTTGTCGAGCGCTTCTACGAGGTGAGCGCCGGGGCGGTCCGGATCGACGGCAGCGATGTGCGGGACCTGCCCCGCGACGCGCTGCGGGCCCGGCTCGGCTACGTGGAGCAGGAGGCCCCCGTGCTGGCCGGCACGCTGCGGGAGAACCTCCTGATCACCACCCCCGACGCCACCGACGACCGGCTGCGAGACGTTCTGCACGAGGTCAACCTGAGCCACCTGGTCGACCGCACCGCCCAGGGCCTGGACGTCCAGGTCGGCGAGGGCGGGGTGCTGCTCTCCGGGGGTGAACGGCAGCGGCTGGCCATCGCCCGCGCGCTGCTCGCCAGCCCGCCGGTGCTGCTGCTCGACGAGCCGACAAGCAACCTCGACTCGCGCAACGAGGTCGCGCTGCGCCGCGCCATCGACGCGGTGGCCGTCCGCCGGACCCTGTTGATCGTGGCGCACCGGCTCGCCACCGTGGTCGACGCCGACCAGATCGTCGTCCTCGACGGCGGTCGGGTGGTGGCCGTCGGCACCCACGCCGAGCTGACCACCACCGACCCGCTCTACCGGGAACTCGCCGCCCATCAGCTACTGGTCGGCTGACACCGCCGGATCGGTGTCAACTTGCCGGCGGCCGGGCCGCGCAAGCCGGCTGGAATCGCGTACCGTTGCCGCTCATGGGTGTGTCGCAACGGTTCAAGAGCAAGTTCCGGCGGTTCCTCCAGCGCCCCGGCTCGACCGTGGATCTTGCTCCGCTGGAGAAGCTGCTGCCGGCGATCGAGGCGCGTGCGGATGAGCTGGCCGCGCTGGACGACGCCGAGTTGACCGAGGCCGCGGGTGCCGCCGTCGGCTACGAGGAGATCTGCGCCGTCGGCCGCGAGGCCGCCCGCCGTGGCCTCGACCAACGGCCGTACGACGTGCAGTTGCTCGGCGCGATGTCGCTGCTGTCCGGCAAGGTCGCCGAGATGGCCACCGGTGAGGGCAAGACGCTCACCGCCACGATCGCCGCGTACGGGCACGTCCGGCTCGGCAACGGGCCGGTGCACGTGCTCACCATCAACGACTACCTGGCCCGCCGCGACGCCCAGTGGATGGAGCCGGTCTACACCCTGCTCGGCCTCACCGTGGGCTGGGTCAACGAGGCCTCCACCCCGCAGGAGCGGCGCGACGCGTACGCCTGCGACGTCACCTACGTCTCGGTGAGCGAGGCGGGCTTCGACTATCTGCGCGACCAGCTCGTCACCGACGTCGAGGACCGGGTGCAGCCGGCGCTGAGCACCGCGATCGTCGACGAGGCCGACTCGATCATGATCGACGAGGCCCGGGTGCCGATGGTCCTCGCCGGCGCGGTCCCGGGCGAGCAGGACCCGGTGCACGCCGCCGCCGCGCTGGTCCGCGGGCTGCGCAAGGGCAAGCACTACACCGTCGCCGAGGACGGGCGCAGCGTGGCGTTCACCGCCGCCGGCCTGGCCGCCATCGAGGCCAAGCTCGGCATCGACCTGTACGACGAGGAGCACGTCACCCAGCTCTCCGCGGTGCACGTGGCGCTGCACGCGCACGCCCTGCTCAACCGTGACGTGGATTACATCGTCCGGGACGGTTCGGTCGAGCTGGTCGACGAGATGCGCGGCCGGGTGGCCCAGCGCCGCCGCTGGCCGGACGGGCTCCAGGCGGCGGTCGAGGCCAAGGAGGGCCTGGACGCCACCGCCGAGGGCGAGGTGCTCGGCACGATCGCCGTGCAGGCCTACATCGCGCTGTACCCGAAGGTGTGCGGGATGACCGCGACGGCGGTGCTGGTCGGCGACCAGTTGCGGGAGTTCTTCGGCCTCGAGGTCGCGGTGATCCCACCGAACACCCCGTGCATCCGCGAGGACGAGCCGGACCGCATCTACGCCACCCGGGCGGAGCGGGACGAGGCGCTGATCGACGAGATCCAGCGCTGGCACGCCAAGGGGCGGCCGATGCTGATCGGCACGCTTGACGTCAAGGAGTCCGAGGGGCTGGCCGCCGGGCTCAACGCGGCCGGAGTGCCCTGCGTGGTGCTGAACGCCAAGAACGACGACGAGGAAGCGGCGATCATCGCCGAGGCCGGCGCGTACGGGGCGGTGACGGTCTCCACCCAGATGGCCGGCCGGGGCGTCGACATCCGGCTCGGCGGCAGTGACCAGAGCGACCAGGAGCGGGTCGCCGAGCTGGGCGGGCTCTACGTGATCGGCAGCGGCCGGCACGACAGCCGCCGGGTCGACGACCAGTTGCGTGGTCGGGCGGGCCGGCAGGGCGACCCGGGCGGTTCGGTCTTCCTCGTCAGCCTGGAGGACGACCTGGTCGTCCGACACGCCGCCGACTCGGTGCCGCCGTCGCCACGGATGAACGCCGACGGTCTGGTCACCGACGAGCAGGTGGACTACGCGGTGGAGCACGCCCAGCGGGTCGCCGAGGGCGTCAACCACGAGATCCACCGCAACACCTGGCGCTACAGCGTGGTGATCGAGCAGCAGCGCATTGCTCTCGCCGCGCGCCGGGAGCGGCTGCTGACCAGCGACGTGGCCGCGGTGATGCTGCTGGAGAAGGCACCGGAGAAGGCCAGCGAGATGGACGAGGACCTGCTCGCCCGGGTGGCCCGGTCGATCGCGCTCTTCCACCTGGACCGGCTCTGGGCCGAGCACCTGGCGGAGCTGTCGGAGGTCCGTGAGGGCGTGCACCTGCGCGCGCTGGGCCGACTCGACCCGCTTGACGAGTTCCACCGGGCTGCCGTGCCGGCGTTCAACGACCTCATCCCGGAGATCGAGGCCCGCACCATCGCCACCTTCAACGAGACCGAATTCGATGAGGACTGGCAGCCCGACGACGGCACCCTGGTCCGGCCCACCGCGACCTGGACGTACCTGGTGCACGACAACCCGTTCGGTTCGGAACTCGACCGGCTGATCGCCTCGATCGGTCGACGGCTCAGCGGCGCCTCGCGCTGACGTCCGCAGTCGGGCCCCTGTCACCGCGCGTCCGGGTGGTAGGGGCCCCGATTTGCGCCGTTTCGACCCTGGTTTCGCCGGGTAGTAGGGCTGATCGGTTGAGTCAGGAGAGAGCAGACAATGACACAGGTGACGGTGCCCGCTGGGCAGGCGCGAGGGTGCACGGAGGCTGCGAACCGGTGAACCTCGACACGCGGGAACCGGTGGTGCAGAGTCTCGGCGTCCTGGAAACCGCCGCACTGTTGCGGGAGCTGACCGCCAGCCTGCTCACGCTGACCGATTTCGATGAGGCGTTGCTGGCGCTGGTCCGGGTCACCCGGGACGCGGTGGCCGGCGTGCGCTGGTGCGGGTTCACCGCCCTGCGCGCCGGCGAACCGGCCGGCGTGGCCGCCTCCGACGAGCGGCTGGCCGGCCTGGACGACCTGCGGCACGGGCCGGACTCGCCGGCGATGAGCGCGATCCACCGCCGCGAGATGATCCTCGCCGCCGACCTTTCCGGTGAGCCACGCTGGCCGGTCTGGACGGCGCGCGCCCGTGACCTCGGAGTCCACGGGGTGATCTCGGCCCCGGTCGACATCGACGACCAGGTGATCGGGGCGATCAACCTCTACGCCGCTTCGCCTGACGTACTGGCCCCACCACACCAGTTGACCGCGATGCTGCTCGCCGAACACGCCGGCCTGCTGCTGGCCGCCGTCCGCGACCGTGGCCGACAGGCCGCTCTCGCCGGGGAACGGGACGCCTCGCTGCTGCAGGACGGGGTGGTGGGCCAGGCCATCGGCGTGATCATGACCCAGCGCGGGTGCCCGCCGGTCGAGGCCCTCGAGGTGCTGCGGACCGCCGCGTCGTCGTTGGACATCCCGCTTCGCGAGGTGGCCGAGCGACTGGTCCGGACGGTCTCCCGCCAGCGCGACACCTGACCGTCGGCCGCTCGGGCCGCTGGCCGCCGTTGATCGACTCGGGCTTCCTGAAGTCGGGGTGCCCGGGGCCCGTGGTTGACCCGGTTCCCCGGAAACCGAGTCGATCACCCGTCCGGTGTCGACGGGGCGCGGCCGTGGGTGCCCGTTCTCCCTGCCCGCGGCGAGTCGGGCGGCATCGTTTCGCGGTTACCGGGCTCGGGTAGCACTCTGGGTCAGGTGAGGTGCGCCGACCCGGGGGAGGACCGATGCAGAGCCGACTACGGGTGCAGGGCCACCCCATCCAACCGATGCTTGTGACGTTCCCGCTCGGGCTCTTCGTCAGCGCCGCCGTCTTCGACCTCACCGACGTCGTCGGCGGGCCAGCGTTCCTGGGTGAGGTCGGCTACTGGACGGCCGTCGCCGCTCTCGTCGCCGCCGCGCTGACCGCGGTGGCCGGCATGGTCGACCTGTGGGACGTGCCCGGGGACCGCACCCGCCGCACGGCGGTGGCCTTCAATCTGGTGAACACCGTGATGGCCGCCATGTTCCTGCTCACCTGCCTGGTCCGGTCGAACTCCCCGCAGCGTGGGGCGTCCGCCGCGATCCTGGTCACCGAGCTGGTCGCGCTGGCTGCCGGTGGGGTCGGGGTGCACCTGGGCGCCCGGTTGATGCGCCAGTTCGACACCGGCCGGGCCGAGGCCGGCGGCCTGGAGGCGCTCGCCGGCTCCAGCGTGGAAATGCTCCGCCCGCGCCCCTGAACAAATCTGGCGCACGGCACCGGCCGTGTCGGAGCCGGCCCTTACCATCCGCGAATGACCTCGCCTCTGGACACACTTCCGAAGATCGGTGCGCCTGCGACACGCGCCCTGCACGGCGCCGGCTACACCACCCTGCGCCAACTCGCCGGCGTCCCCCGCTCGGAGCTGGCCAAGCTGCACGGCATGGGACCCAAGGCGCTCGGCATCCTCCAGGCCGCCCTCGAAGAGCACAACCTGGGGCTCGCCTGAAACCTGGCGCTACTCGCCAACACCCGTACCGCCAGCCTTGTCGGTTGGCTGGTGACTGCTGGCGTCGACCATGGCGTCACGCATGTCGGCTGTGTGTTCGTCGGCGAGGTCCGACCGGCCGTGGTATTGGGCCGGGGTGTTGTGGAACAGGGCGACACGCCACGTTCCGTCATGCTGCACAGCGACCAGCGACTGCACTGCGTTCACCGCCGGGTTCACATCTGTTTGGCCTGGTGGGACCATCCCGACCCGCGCTCTCAGTAGCGCAACCGCCGGACCGAGTGGACGGACCTCCTGCACTTTCCACACGTAAGAGGCGGTCGGGTGGTCCGTGAAGATCGGCGCCAGGTGTCCCTCCAGCTCGGACGCGCTGACCTGGCTGCCGTCAAAGCCGATGAGCGAGGCGTCGTCGGCGAACAAGGCGGCGTATCGGCGCGCGTCGCGGTCGTTCCAGGCGCTCAGCAACTCCTCGTAAAGCCGCTGTATCTCCGCGCGTTCCTCACCCATGCCCCTCATCCTGCCATGCGGGGTACCGGCGGCCTGGCCAGCGCAATGTTGAGCCAAAAACGACGCGGCAACCTCTCGCCCCTGCGGGGCGGGCCGGCTCCTGCGGCGGACGGCGCGGCCCGTGGAACCACGGCAAATGGGTTGCCCGCCGGGTGGCAGGCCGGTGAGGCTGATCGCCGTGAACGCCACGCATGACGCCGAGGAGTTGATCGCGCAGGCCGCTGCCGCGCCGGTCGACGGTTGGGGGTTCGGCTGGCTTGCCGGCCGGGCCACCGAGGAGCGCCCACCCTGGGGGTACGCGCGGCTGGTCGCGGACCGCATGGCGCGCGCCGACGCGGCGCTGGACGTGGACACCGGTGGTGGGGAGGTGCTCGCCGAGGTGCCGCGTCCACCGCGGTTGCTGGCGGCCACCGAGGGCTGGCCGCCGAACGTCGAGGTCGCCCGGCGGACCCTGCGGCGGGTGGGCGCGACGGTGGTGGCGGTCGCCCAGGACGGGCCGTTGCCGTTCCGCGACGCCTCCTTCGATCTGGTCGTCAGTCGGCACCCGGTGCGTACCGACTGGGCGGAGACGGCGCGGGTGCTGCGGCCGGGTGGCACGTTCCTGTCGCAGCAGATCGGGGCGGGCACCATGCGCGAGTTGAGTGAGGCGATCCTCGGTCCGCTGCCGCCGCCCGGCGAGCGGCACCCCGAGCACGCGGTGGCCGCCGCCGAGGCCGCTGGCCTGCGGGTGGTCGAGCTGCGACGGGCCACCCTGCGGGCGACCTTCGCCGACATCGGGGCGGTGGTCTGGTTTCTGCGCAAGGTGATCTGGACGGTCCCCGGGTTCACCGTCGACCGCTACCGCGAACAACTGCACGCCCTGCACCACCGGATCGTCGGCGAGGGTCCGTTCGTGGCCCATGCCCAGCGTTTCCTCGTGGAGGCCACCCGCCCTCGTTGAGGAGAAGGCCGCGTCAGTGTCGGTGGGCCTGGTGGTGGGTGGCCAGGATGTCAGCGCCGAAGTCGCTCGCGGGGCGACGCAGCACGGTGTGCGCGTGGTTGCCGTCCGCCGTGGTGTTGTCGTACTCGATCAGCAGGTCGTCGCCCTGTACGCGGTAGTAGTGCCGCCGCCCCGGTTGGGTGGGGCCGGCCCAGGCGAAGTGCAGGTGGCCGGCGTCCAGTCGGGTCGCCTCGCGGATGGCCAGTTCGGGTGGCAGCCGGTCCAGGTAGGCGGCGACGACCTGGTCGAGCAATGCCCGGCCGGTCGGCCCCAGCCGATCCGCCGACACGCCGAGCGGTTCCAATGGTCCGTCGACCCGACCACGGGTGGCGCTGATGATGTCCGCCGGTGCCTCGTCGGCGATGATCGCGGCGCCTCGCTCGGCCGGCCCCAGGGCGTCGAGCAGTGCCCGGGCCAGGTCCTCCTCGACGCCCAGCGGGCGGGAGACCGGGCGGCCGGCGTACCGGACCGCGGCCGGGTTGGCGCCGAAGAAGATCGGTGCGGGGGAGACCTGGTCGTCCACCACTGTCATGTTGACCGACAGGTGGTGTCCTTCGAGTCGCCACGCCCAGCGGTCGTCGCGGGCCGGGTCGCCGAAGACGGCCACCCAGTAGTCACCGCTGTGCCGTCCACGCTGCCAGTCCTCGGCCCGGTCGAGGACCTCCTCCAGCGCGATGATCGCCATCGCCTGCGCGTACGCCGAGGGGCTGAGCGCGGTCGCCAGGAGCCGGTGCGCGGCCTTGCGGCCGGCGACGTCGAGCGCGGCGAGGCAGACGCCGGGTCGGGGTCGGGGCCGGTACTCCAGCCAGCGTCGGGACGACTCGTCGTCGAAGGGGTGCACGGCGCTGTCGCGGGCGGCGGGGTCGAGGGCGGCCAGCAGCGCGGTGCTGGCGGTGCGCATCTGCTCGGGCAGCGGATCTTCCACCGACCCTGTATACCGGCCTGCCGGCGTCGGTGTCAGCCGGCGCGCAGCAGTTTCGTCATCTCCGGCAGGTCGAAGAACGCCGCGGTGTCCAGGGCCGACGGGTTACCGTGAGCCGGGTCGGCGCCGGCGGCGAGGAGCGCGCGGACCGCCTCGGTGCTGCTGCGGAAGACCGCGGCGGCCAGCGCGGTCTGACCGCGGTCGTTGGCCCGAAAGTGGTCGGCGCCGCGACTGAGCAGGGCGGCCACCGTGTCCGGGTGGGCGTGGTACGCGGCGAGGATCAGCAGCGTGTCGCCCTTGTCGTTGGTGAGGTTGACGGGCAGGCCGGCGTCGAGCTGCGCGGCCAGCTCCTCGGTGGAGCCGGCCCGGGCCAGGTCGAACATCCGGTGCGCGAACGCCAGCGTCTCGGCGTCGAGGTGGTCGGTCACCGGTCCAGGTTAGGGCATGTTTCATTAGGGCGGTCGAGCCGAGGCGGAGTCCGGGCGGCGATCCGGCAAGGCGCGGTTTCGTTCGGATACCGGTGTTGTATCCGGGCGAAACCGCAACGCCGCCGGTCGTCGTCTGGGCCCGCCGCAGGCCGGCCAGTTCTTATGAAACATGCCCTAGTCGCCGCGGTCCTGATAGGTTGCTCGGCCGGCGCGCTGGGGGAGGGTCCGTTGGCTGAGACGGTGTACGTGGGCAACGCGGGTGTCGACGGTGCCGCCGACGCGGGTTGGCTGCTGGGGCACTTCGTGCCGGCGGGGGAGATCCGGCACAGCACCGAGGTCGAGGTGAAGTGGGGCGTGCATCCGCCCGGGCAGGCCCGGTCGCGGTGGGCCACCGGAGAGCGGCGTACCACCCTGCTCGTCCTCGTCGAGGGGTGTTTCCGGGTGGAGTTGCCGGACCGGACGGTACGGCTGGCGGTGCCGGGCGACTACGTGGTGTGGGGCCGGGGGGTGGACCACTCCTGGTTCGCCGAGCGCGCGTCGGTGGTGCTGACCGTGCGCTGGCCATCGCTGCCGGGCTACCGGGTGGACCCGCCGGTGCTGCGCTGATCGTCGAGGGCGGAGTCGGCGTCCCACCAGGCGGTATTACCTACTAAACCTATAGGCTTTGCCGTCTAGAGTACGAGGGCACCCCGCCGAACGACCCGCGAGGAACCGCCATGACGCACCACCGCCCGGAGCCCGACCTGCGCACCGTCGCCGCCCGGTGGGCCGACCCGGCCGGCTGGCCGGTCGCGCTGCGCTTCGACAGTGCCGAGCGCTGGTACGCGCGCCTCGACGCCGGCGACGACCACGAGGTGTGGGCCCTGAGTTGGCTGCCCGGGCAGGGCACCGACCTGCACGACCACGGCGGCTCCGCCGGAGCGTTCCGGGTCGTCGACGGCACCCTCACCGAGGAGACGGTAAGCGCCGGTCGGCTGCGCCCGCGGCTGCTGCCCGCCGGCGCCGGTCGTCGCTTCGGCCCCCGGCACGTGCACCAGGTGACCAACCAGGGGTCGGTGCCGGCGGTCAGCGTGCACGTCTACCGGCCGGCGCTGCTGCGGATGACCCGCTATCACCTCATTGACGGACGGCTGCGGGTCGCCGAGGTCGCCGAGGCCGGCCGGTCCTGGTGAGCGGCCAGCCACCATCCATACCTGTCACCGGAAGGAACCCATAATGCAGCTAACCGCCGAGCACTGCCCGGCCCCCGTGCCGCCGCCGGGCTCTCGGGGCATCGACGAGATTCTGGGCGCCGCGCGTGCCCGCCTCGACCGGCTCGACCCGGAGCGGGCGCACCTGGCGTACCGGGCCGGAGCACTGCTTGTCGACATCCGGCCGGCCGCACAGCGGGCCGCGCACGGCATGGTGCCGGGCTCGCTCGTGGTCGAGCGCAACGTGCTGGAGTGGCGCTTCGACCCGCGCTGTCCGGCCCGCCTGCCGCAGGCTGTCGACTACGACGTGCCGGTGGTGATCCTCTGTCAGGAGGGCTACACCTCCTCGCTGGCCGCCGCCGCCCTGCAGGACATCGGCCTGCACCGGGCCACCGACGTGGCGGGTGGGTTCGCCGCCTGGCGAATCGCCGGTCTGCCGGCCCTCGGCCCGACCCCCTTGCACCGCGCCACCCCTCTCGCGCCCCCGGTCAACACCGGGCGGGCGCGCCACTGACCGCCACGCCGTACCCGGCGTGGCGGGCGTACCGCCACTCAGGAGGCACCATGTCCGTCGTCGCCATCCCCACGCGCCGCCACCCCGGGCTGCGCCCCACGCGGCCGCGCACCGCACCGACCCTGACCATCACCCTCGACCTCGTCCCCGGGCCGCTGAGCCCGCGGCTGGCCCGGCTGGTGCAGTTGCTCGGTGAGCTTGCCGAGTCGGGGGAGGGCCAACTCCGTACCGTCGAGAATGTCGCGGCGGGGCCGCGACCGGCCCCGAGCCCCGCCGTTGCCGAGCCGTCCGCCGCCGCGGACCACGTCCACATCCTGGCCGGCTCGCGGCTGGTCCGCCGCGGCGGCCGGGTCGTCCCGCTGACCCGCATCGAGTACGAGCTGCTGCTGTTCCTGGCCGAGCGGCCACGCCGGGTCTTCACCCGCCTGCAGTTGTTGTCGAGCGTCTGGGGTTACGAGCACGCGGTGGCCCGGACCGTGGACGTGCACGTCCGCCGGCTGCGCGCCAAGCTGCCCGGAGCGGAGCTGATCACCACCGTCTACGGGGTCGGTTACCGGTTGGCCGACGAGGCGGGGATCAGCGTGGACCACAGCCGCTGAGCCCGCTCCGGCGATCCGGTGAACGCCCCGGTCAACAGGACGGGGACCCCCGTATCGGGGCAGCCCGTGGGCTCTGCTGTAATCATCTGACTTCACACGCAGAGCGAGCACCTGGCTCCGATGTGTAAGTCAATTGTCACAGTCATGCAACGCGGCCGCCTCTTGACCCTCGCCCAAGCGCCGGGAACCATCGATGAAGCGGCGTCCCGGGCCGTGGGGAGATACCCGGATCAGCCCAAGGAGGACCATGTCGGTCAGCCCTGCCTCGTCGCGCGCCGGATGGCATACGTCCCAACCTCCGGTGCCCGGTCGACCTCCCGGCGGCCAGCGTCGCCCGGCGAACACCGCCGCGCCCATGCTCACCGTGACGCTGTCCATCCCGCTGGCCTGTGAGGAGTCGCTGACCCCGGAGGCACGTCGGCTGCTCGACGCCGCCCGCGAGATGCTGGAGCGGGGGGAAGGCGTGATCATCGGTGCCGTCCCGGCCGAGCGCCGCCCCGACCAGGCCTCCACCAACCGGTCGCCGACCCGAGCGCTCAGCCCGACCATCCCGGCCCTGCACATCCTCGCGTCGTCCCGCTCGGTGCTGCGCGACGACGAGCCGCTGCCGCTGACCCGGCTGGAGTTCGACCTGCTGCTGCACCTGGTCGCCCACCCGCGCCGGGTGTTCACCCGGCTGCAGCTGCTCAACGCCGTCTGGGGTTACGAGCACGCCGGCGTACGCACCGTCGACGTGCACGTGCGTCGCCTGCGCGGCAAGGTCGGTGTGGACGTACCCCTGGTCACCACCGTCTACGGCGTGGGCTACCGGCTGGCCGACGACGCCCGGGTCACCATCGACCGCAGCGGCTGACCGGCGTCACCCGCCCACCGGACGCGGGGCAGGATGGTCCGGTGCGCATCCGCCCCATCTCGCCCGACCTGCTCGTCGACGAGCTGACCGGCCGGCTGACCGACGCCGCCACACGAGCCGCGACCGACGCCGCCGGGCCCGCGCGGCTGCGGGTGGCCGTGGACGGCGCTCCCGCCGCGGGCGTCGACGACCTGGCCGCCGCGCTCGTCGACCCGCTGCGCGCCCAGGGTCGTCCGGTGCTGCACGTCCGTGCCACCGACTTCCTCCGCCCCGCGTCGCTGCGCTTCGAATTGGGCCGCACCAACCCGGACTCCTTCTACGAGAACTGGGTCGACGAGGCCGGCCTCCGTCGTGAGGTGCTCGACCCGGCCGGTCCGGGCGGCACCGGACGGCTGCTCCCGTCGCTCTGGGACGCCGACGCCGACCGGGCCAGCCGCGCCCGTTACGTCCACCTACCGCCCGGGGGCGTCGTCCTGGTCAGCGGCCCGCTGCTGCTCGGCGGTGGTCTGCCCTTCGACGTCACCGTCCACCTTCAGCTCTCCTCGGCGGCGCTGCGCCGACGTACCGAAGCGGCACAGGTGTGGGCGCTGCCCGCCTTCGACAGGTACGCCGAGGAGGTCGTCCCGGCGAGCTTCGCCGACGTGGTGGTACGGGCCGACGACCCCCGCCACCCGGCGCTCGTGGAGCCCGACGGCGACGCCTGAAAACCGTCGGGAAATCGTCGGTTTGCTCGGCTGGTCCGGCGGGTACTCGCCCGGCTCACAGAGCGCGGGTGATGGCCCGCGTACCGAATGCGACCGTGACCGGGGCACGACGCCGCCGGCACCCGGTTCACCGTGAGCCACAGGGCCCAGGAAAGGCAGGCAGCGATGCTCGTCCACGACACGGTCGGTACGACCCGCCCGCAGGCGGAGATCGACCAGATCCGGCTCTCCTTGCAGGCGCGCTACGACGAGCTGACCGCCGAGTACGACCAGGCCGTGCTCCAGAGCCAGGTGCTGCGGCTGGTGGAGGTCGGTGACACCGCCGGCGACGACCAGGCCGACAGCGGCACCAAGACGGCCGAGCGGGACACCGCGCAGTCGCTGTTGCGCACCATCCTCGACCGCCGCGCCCAGTACGAGCACGCCCTCGGCCGGCTCGAGGAGGGCACCTACGGCTGGTGCGAGGGATGCTCGGCGGCGATCCCGGTGGAAAGGCTGGAAATCTTCCCGGCCGCCACCACCTGCGTGTCCTGCAAGCAGACCCGTGAACGGCGGGCGGCCTGAGCGACGCCAGCGGTTGCCGGTCGGTCCACAACGCGATGGACTTCACCCATGGGTGACATCCTGGTGGGCACCGCGTCCTGGACCGACCGCACCCTGCTGGACTCGGGCTGGTATCCGCAGACCGCGGACACCCCGGAGAAGCGGCTGGCCTACTACGCCCGGAAGTTTCCACTTGTCGAGGTGGACGCCACCTACTACTCCCCGCCCGCCGAGGCGACCGCGAAGCTGTGGGCCGAGCGCACCCCCGACGGCTTCACCTTCAACATCAAGGCGTTCAGCCTGCTGACCGGGCATCCCACCCGGGTCAGCGCGCTCTACAAGGACCTGCGGCCGGAGACCGACAAGAAGAACGTCTACCCGGACGACCTGCCCGCGCAGGCGTATGAGGAGATCTGGACGCGGTTCCTGTCCGCGCTCGACCCGCTTGTCGAGGCGGGCAAGCTCGGCGCGCTGCTGTTCCAGTTCCCGCCCTGGTTCACCATCAAGCGGGCCAACAAGCAGTACCTGCTGGAGGTGGCGAAGCGCTGCGCGCCACTGCGCGCCGTGTACGAGTTCCGGCACGCCTCCTGGCTCGACGGCGACAACGCCGACGAGACCCTTGCCTTCCTGCGCGAGCACGATCTGCCGTACGTCTGCGTGGACATGCCGCAGGGCCACCGATCGTCGCTGCCCCCGGTGCTGGCCGCCACCGCGGACCTCGCGGTCGTGCGCTTCCACGGCCACAGCGACAAGTGGACGAGCAAGGACATCCACGAGAAGTTCGGCTACCACTACTCCAAGCGGGAGCTTGCCGACTGGGCGCCGAAGTTGCGCGAGCTGGCCGACCAGGCCGGCCAGACGCACGTGCTCTTCAATAATTGCTACCGCGACTTCGCGCAGACCAACGCGACGACCCTGGCCGGGCTGCTCGGCGCCGACTGACAGTCGCTCCGCGCCACAACTCACCCGATCGGGGTGAGGCCGGGTCACCCGCGCCGCGGGCAGGGTGGACACGGTGGGTGCGGCCACCTGGACGGTGGCTGCCGCCGGAGACGACACGGAGGTGACGGGGGATGACGGTTCGAGTGGTGACGGATCGACGGCGGGGAGCCGTCCTGCACGTGGTCGGTACGCCCGACGACGCCCGGCGCGCCCCGCAGGGCAGCCCGGTGCGGGCCCGACGCGGCCCGGTGGGGCCGCCACGACGCGCCGACGACCGTCGGTGGGACAACACGGAACGGGGGTCCACCGATGGCTGACGCGATGATCTCAGCGTTCGAATCCTCGCTGGACAAGACGAACCTGATTCTGAAGGACATCGAGAACGCCTACGGCTGGCCGAAGGATCGGCGCAACCAGTCGTACGCGGCGCTGCGCACGGTGCTGCACCTGTTGCGCGACCGGCTGCCGGTGGACGAGAGCGTGGAGTTCGCCCAGCAGTTGCCGGTGCTGGTGCGGGGCATCTACTTCGACGGGTGGGTCCCGTCGGACGTGCCGATCAAGCTCAACCGGGACGACTTCCTCTACGAGGTCCGCCAGGGCTTCCCGTACGACGTGGAGGGCGGCCCGGAGCGGGTGACGCAGGTGGTGCTCGACACCTTGCGCCGACACGTCACCCAGGGCGAGTGGCAGGACGTGAAGGACACCATGCCTGCCGACCTGGCCACGATGATGCCGTGACGACCTGACGCGCCGCAGCCCGTCCGACGACCCGTCGGGCGGGCTCCGGGCCTGTGTCAGAATCCTCGGCTCGACCGAGGACTCTGACGCAGGCCCTCAGCCGCCGGAGGGGTCCGCCTCGGCGGCGGTCGGCACCCGGGACACCGGGTGCCCGGCCCGCCGGGCCACCGCCGCGAAGGCGACGGCGTCCACGATCGCGGCGCCGCCCGGGTCGTTGTTGAAGTACACGTACGCTGGCTCGTCCGCGCCGAACGTGTCGGTGAGCCGGTGCGCCCAGGACCGCAGCGCCGCGCGACCGTAGCGGGGCCAGGGTCGGGCCCGGCCCTCGTGCAGCCGCAGGTAGCCGAAGTCGGTGGTCCGCCAGAGCGGGGCGACCGGTCGTCCGAGCCGGTCCGCCCAGACCAGTGCCGCCCGACGCCGTTCCAGCACCGCCCGGGTGGCGTCGGTCCACCAGGAGGGGTGCCGGGGCTCCACCGCGACCCGAACGTCTGCGGGAAACAGCCGCAGGGTGGCGTCGAGCGCCGCCACGTCCACCCGCAGGTTCGGTGGGAGTTGCAGCAACACCGGGCCCAGCCGGTCACCGAGCGCGGTGGCGCGACCGAGGAAGCGGGCCACCGGCTCGGCCGGATCACGCAGTCGTTTGATGTGGGTGAGATAGCGGCTCATCTTCACCGCCACGCAGAAGTCCGCAGGGGTGCGTGCCCGCCAGGCGGCGAAGGTGTCCCGCTCCGGCAGCCGGTAGAAGGCGTTGTTGACCTCCACCGTGGCGAAGCCGTCGGCGAAGTGCTCCAGCCAGAGCCGCTGCGGCAACTGCCGCGGATAGAAGCGGCCCCGCCAGTCCCGATACTGCCAGCCGGACGTGCCCACCAGGATCACCGTCCCATCGTGACACTCTCCGCCGCCGCTCGCGAACCGCCCGTGTCGCCCCGCTTCGACGTCTACGGTGAGGGTTAGAGAAGATCGCGCGTGGGGTACCACCCGCAGCACGACGGACCCCGGCGTACGGCGGGGCGGCACACCCGAGGGAGTACCGATGGCACTCAACGACGACGACATGCAGACCACGGGCGGCGGCGGCCTGGAGGGCCCGGCCGACGGTGGCGCGACTCCCGGGCACCAGGACGGTGGCGCGGACGGTGGCGCGGAGGGCCCGGCCGACGGTGGCGCGACTCCCGGTCAGCGCGACGGTGGCGCGGACGGTGGCGCGGAGGGCCCGGCCGACGGTGGCGCGACTCCCGGTCAGCACGACGGTGGCGCCGACGGCGGCGCGGAAGGCCCCGCCGACGGCGGCGCGACGCCGGGTCAGCAGGACGGCGGCGCCGACGGCAGCGCGCGGTAGCGGCACATCATGACGCACCTCGACCCGCCGGGCGGCCACGGCCGCCCGGCGGTTTCGTCCGCCGCCACCGCGGCGCTGGCCCGTTGCGTCTCGGTCGAACCCGCCAAGTTCGCCGCCGCACACTGGGGCCACACCCCGCTGCTGTCCCGCGCCGCCGAGCTGCCCGACCCGGCCGGCTTCACCGACCTGCTCAGTCCCGCCGACGCCGACGAGCTGCTGAGCCGGCGCGGTCTGCGTACCCCGTTCCTGCGGGTCGCCAGGGACGGCCAGTTGGTGCCCGCGGCCCGCTGGACCGGCGGCGGCGGCGCCGGCGCCGAGATCGGCGACCAGGTGCTCGACGAGCGGGTCCTGGAGCAGTACGCCGCCGGCGCCACGCTGGTGCTGCAGGGCCTGCACCGGATCTGGCCGCCCCTTGTCGACTTCGCCCGCGACCTGGGCCTCGCGCTCAACCAGCCGCTACAGGTCAACGCCTACCTCACCCCCGCCGGCAGCCAGGGATTCGCCACCCACTACGACACGCACGACGTGTTCGTCCTCCAGGTCGACGGCCGCAAACACTGGCGGATCCACCCGCCGGTGCTGCCCGACCCGCTGGAGAAGCAGCCGTGGGGTGGCCGCGCCGACGAGGTCGGCGCGACCGCGCAGGGCCCCGCCGCGCTGGACGTGGTGCTCGCCCCCGGCGACGCCCTCTACCTGCCCCGGGGTTGGCTGCACAGCGCGCAGGCGCAGGACGCCAGCTCGCTGCACCTGACCGTGGGCATCCGCGCGCTCACCCGGTACGCCCTGGTCGAGGAGCTGCTCGCACTGGCCGCCGAGGATCGGCGGCTGCGGGCGAGCCTTCCCTTCGGCACCGACGTCGCCGACCCGGACGACATCGAGCCGGAGCTGACCGAGACGGTGGAGGCGCTGCGCGACTGGCTGCTGCGCGCCGACCCGGGCGCGGTCGCCGCGCGACTGCGCCAGCGTGCCTGGCCGGCCGCCCGCCCGGCACCCATCCGGCCGCTCGCCCAGGCCGACGCGGTGGCCGCGCTGGACGCCGACGCCCGGGTCACCCTGCGCCCGGGCCTGCGCTGGCAGTTGGTGCCGCACGGCTCGGACACTGTGGCGTTGCGGTTGTTCGACCGCACCATCACCCTGCCCGTCGACTGCGAGGCGGCGGCTCGTGTCCTGCTCAGCGGCGCGGTCACCCGGGTTGGTGACCTGCCCGGGTTGCCCGACGACGCCGACCGGGTCACCCTGACCCGCCGGCTGCTTCGTGAGGCCGTCCTGGTCCCGGTCTGAGCTACCCGGCGGTGGCCGCGACCAGCTCGATCCGGAGCGTGTGCGTGATCTCGTCGGTCAGCTCGCCCTCCGCGCCGACCGAGATCGTGCCCTGGTCGGTGACGCCGAAGACGAGTTCCACAGTGCCGGTCTTCAGCACCAGCGGGTCGTCACCGCCGCTGCCGGCGGCGACCACCGCGCGGATCGTGGTGATCGCGTCCACGAGGGTCGCCGCGACAGCGCTGTGCCGCAGCTCGTGCCGGTCCTGGAGATCCTCGGCGACGAGCGTGATGTCGATCGTGTGGGTCTTCTGGTGGGATCGGCTGCCGGCCACCTTGACCTTCCAGCCGATCACCGGGACCCGGAAGTCCACGCCACCGCCGCCCTTCGTGGTGACGACCGCGCTCAGGATGAGCTGAACGGAGGCGACCCGCAGGTCCCGGCCCTCGTCGGTCGTGGAGATGCCGGCCTGCTCCACCGCGTACTTCACAGCCGACACCAGTTCCTCGACCGGCACGCTGTAGTCGGTCACCTCCATGCCGCACCACCCTTTCGCACGAGTTGAGTTGTCGACAGGTCAGACGGCGGCGGTGGCGAACGGGTCGCCGTACACCGTGTAGGCCAGCCAGGTCGGGTCGAGCGGGTCGTCCTGCTGCTCGATGCGTGCGGCGAGGGCCGCCGCGCCGAGCGTGGCGCCGTCGGCGAGGGAGCGGTAGAACGCGGTGGCGAAGCGCGCCGAGCTGTCCGAGCGCACCGCCCAGAGCGTGCCGACGAAAGCGCCCGCGCCGGACGACATGAACTGCTGCGCCCAGCCGAGCATCCTGGTGTACGTCGGGGCCACGCCCGCGCTCCGGCACGCGTTGATGAACACCAGAGGACCGGTCTCCGCGAGCAGTTTCCTGATGCTGGCCTCGGCGAGCAGGATCGGTTTGAACCGGCCACCGTCCATGTCGATGAACGAGCCGTCCGCCGAAAAGGTGTTGTGGCAGGCGAAGTGGGTCGCCCCCAATGCCCCCGAATTGATCAGGGCAAGGAGTTCGTCGGCCCTGGTGATGGGCTCGCTGTCGGCCGCGCCGAGGATCGCGCGGATGGTTGCGATCTCCTCGTGCGCGCCGGTGGGGGCCTTCGTCGGCACCACGAAGCGCGGGTTGCGCAGGCCGACCGTCGCGTTCCGGCGTTGACCGTAGGTGCGGCGGACCACGGGGACCTGCTCGACGAGGAAACCGGCATCGCGCTGGGCGCTGAGCGGATAGAGCAGTTCCCACGGGACCACGTCGTGGTCGGTGGCGATCGTGAAGGCGCTCATGTCGCCGCCGACCTCCCAGAACTGGTCCCGCACGTCGGCCGGCACCAGCTCCGACCACAGCTGGATCCCCGCCGACCTGATGACCTCGCGGGCCATCGTCGCGCTGTAGCGGGAACCACCGCCGGCCAACTGCTGCAGCTCCCGGATGGCGTTCTCCACCGCCGCGTTCGGTGTGTTCGTGACCGACTCGACGACCGGGGCGAACAGCGCCGCGTCGGAGCGCAACTGGAAGGTGTACCGGCTGCCGTCGAACCGGACCTCCATGGTCACCTCGCCCGGCCGTGCCCGCGGGGCACCCATCGGCGCCGTCTTCGGCTGGCCGTCGCGGAACGGCCCACCGTCGGCGACGGAGACCTCGACCGACACCTCACCGAGGAACGTGCCGCCGGCCCAGGCCGTCACGTCGATGCGATGCAGACCCGGGGTACGCGCCCCGAAACCGAACCGGATCGGATCCGGATCGTCGTCCGGCAGCACCAGCACGGTCTGTTGGAGCGGGCCCTCGGCGTGCAGGCCGGCGGGCGCGTGGACGGTCACGGTCACCGGCGTGCCGGCGTCGGCGACGAGGAAATGCCGCATCGGTGCCGTCACGGCGTCCGGAGGAAGCGATCGTCCCTCCGAGACCAGCCGAACCTCGACGCTCAGATCCTGCCCCGCCGGGACCTGGGTGGGCGCGCGCGCCACCAACAGCCGCTCCGGCGCCGGGGTGACGTCCGGAAATGACGAGGTCGTCGGTCCGGTGAAGGTCGGTATCGCCCGGTCCGTGCTGACGTAGGCCTCGTCGATGAGCATGGGGACGCGGTTGTCGTTCGCGATCACATCGCGGTAGAACTCCAGCTCGGCGGACGTAACAGTGTCGGCCTCCTCACGGAAGTGGGCCTGCCGGGCTCGCTCCGGCCGCAACTCCCGTAGCTCGCGCAGGTCGTTCTGCACTCGCTTCACCTCGCGCTCCCGCACATAGCGACCGACGCGTTCGTCGAGGGACAGCCGCACGCTTCTCAGGTCGAGGGTGATGCCGTCGAGAGCAGACGTGTCCGGACCGAGCCGTCGGCGGATGGCGGCCTCGGCTCGGACCACGTCGTCGATGGCGTACCGCGACGTGATCGGCCGGCAGGTGTCCAGCAGGAACTCGCGGACCAGGACCGCGGCGTCCGTGATCGCGCGTCGGACGATCCGCGCCGGGTCGGTCACCCGGAAGCCGACGGCGATCGACGCCTCGAAGTGGTACGCGCCGCCCGAGGTGGGCAGCCGGAGGTCGACGACGACCGAGTGGTCGCTGGTGTCCACCTCGTAGCGTGTCGCGTACCGGGCCACGAACCCCGGGTGCCGCCACGCCGTCTGCCGGCCACCGTCGGCGACCTCCAGATCACCCTGACGGGTCGCGTAGACGATCGCCGCCGCTGGCCCGTGGCTGGGGGGCGGCATGAACCATCGCACCGGCTCCACGCTGAGGATCAGGGGGATCGCGGGCCCGGCCGGTGCGGTCTCCGGGGCGAAACTCGTCGCCAGGTCGTCGACCAGGTAGGCGATGTCCGCCGGAGCGCTGGTCCTGTGGACCCGCCGGTAGTGCTGCTGGACAAGCGGTCTGAGCGCCTCGGGCAGGCGCGTCCCGCGTTGCAGTTCGGCGTTGTCCACCAGCACCGGAATGACCGGGACCTGCTGGGTGAGAGCGGCTGCGATCGTCCGGCGGCTGATGCCCGGTAGGACTGCCGACTCACCGGGCAAGCGAGGTTCGATCACGACGATGAGTGCCGCCGAGTCTGACAGGCGGCGCCGACGCTCGGCGGCGGAGAGGCCCACGCCGGGATCGTCGCGAACGACGCTGCCGCTGCCGAATCGGGCGGTCAGCGCGTCATCGAGCAGGCGCGCGACGGTGTTGTCGTCGGCGGCCCGGTAAGTGAGGAGGAAGCTGACCATTTGACGTACGGTATCGAAGATCGCGCGCTGATCTTCGCCGCACCGGCGGTCGGCTTCTCGACAACCCTTTGTGGACGCCCCGAGCGGTCAGCGGCCGAGTCCCAGCAGCAGCGCGGTGGTCAGCAGGCCCGCCCCGAGGACCACGGTGATCGGCCGGGGGCCGAGCACCGCGTGCCGCCGGTCGGCCAGCACCCGCGCCGGCGCCAGCCCGACCAACGGCCCGAGCAGGGTCACCACAAGCGCCAGCACCGGCATCCCGACCGCCAGGTCGCCGCCGTACCCGACGCCCAACGCCCGCGCCCCGGCTCCCAGCGCGTACGCGAGCACCGCGCCGGCCACCCCGCAGAGCGCCAGCAGGGGGTTGACCGAACCCGGCAGCTCACCCGGCTGCCCGGCCCGGTCGAGCAGGTCCCGGGCCCGGGTGAGCAGCAACACCGCGTCGGTGGCCCCGCCGCGGTTCGCCGGAGCGGGCGGGCCGCCGAGACGACGGGCACCGAGGCGGGCACGCACCTGCTGCCACAGGTGCGCCACCTCGGCGTCGACCCGTTCCTGCTCCTCGCGCGCCTCGACGAGTTCCACCTCGGCGTGCTGGACCTGCTCGGCGGCGTCGGCGACGGCCCGCTCGGCAGCCGCGCACTGCCGCTCGTACCAGGTGTGCGCCTCGGCGCGCTGCTCACCCACCCGCGCGGTCAACTCGGCGAGTCGCCGCAACTGCGCCGCGTACGTCTCACTGGACACCGGTTCGTTCATCGCGACGGTCCATACGGGATGATGACCTGGCCGGTGCGGTGGACCGCCCGGTCGAAGAAGAGCCCCCGCCAGGGGCGCGGATACCAGTCCGGGCCGCCGGTGCCCGGGTAGAGCGAGGCGCCCAGCTCACCGCCGTGCGCGTCAAGCGCCACCCAGGCTCCGATCTGGTCGGTGCGGGCGGCCGGCCCACCGAGGTCGGCGCGCATCCGGGCCACCCCCCGCCACCAGGCCAGCACGTGCGTCCGTCGTTCCGGCCCGTCGTGCAGGATCCGGCGTAGCTGCTCCAGGCCGGTGCGTCGACCCGCTCGGGCGGCCAGCGCGCCGGCCGCCGCGTCGACCGCGAACAGCAGCAGGTAGTGCGGGCTGCCCGGCCCGGTCAGCCCGTCGGCCGTCTCGGCCATCAGCTCGCCCACGGTCTCCTCGTCGTACCAGGCGGCGTCGTCGGCCAGGTCCTCGTAGAGGGCGCGGGCCATCGGGTCGGCGTCCGCGTCGAGGCAGGCGATGGAGAACCGGGCGGTGCCCGGCGGATGCTGGCGGGCCAGTGACCGGGCCGCCGCGTCCAGCACCGCGCACGCCTCGTCCACCCGGGTGCCCAGCACCGCGAGGTTGCGCCCGGGGGCGCGCGGCAGCCGCAGCGCCGCCGAGCGGGACTGCACGTCGATGATCTCGCCGAGCAGCGCCACCGGGCTGCGCGGCACGCTCCCGTCCGGCGGCGCGGTGAGCGCCCGGAAGTCCGGGGCGTCCGCCAGCCGGGGGATCGCGTCGCCGTCGAAGAGTCGGGCCGGTGCCGCGTCGGCCGGGCGCATCCGCCACAGCCGGTGCTGCAACCCGCTCCACGTCTCCCAGTCGCTTGCCGACGGGATCCGGGCGACCTCGTTGCCCTCCACCATGCCCGACTCGGCGTTGACCACCGCGTGCCAGCGGGGCAGCGACTGCGCCGCGTCGTTGCGTTCGGCGAGGATCCGCAGCGCCTTGGGCAGCGCGATGCGCAGGGTGAACTGGGCGACAAGCGCGGGGCGGCCCCACAGCGCCTCGATGCCCCGCACGTCCTGCGAGGCGAGCACCAGGTGGATGCCCTGCGACCGGCCGCGCCGGGCCAGGTCCTCCAGCAGGTCGGCCGCCTCCCGGGCGACCACGTCCCGACCGGCCAGCAGCATCTGGAACTCGTCGACCACCGCGACGATCCGCGGCCAGTGCCCGGTCGGGTCGACCGCCCGCAGCTCGGCCAGCTTGGTCACCTCGTGCTTCTTGGCCGCGTCGGCCCGCCGGCGCAGCTCCTCGGCGAGGAACCGCAGCAGGGCCAGCCCGAACTCCCGGTCGGTGTTGACGTTGATGCCGACCAGGCGCATGTGCGGCAACCAGCTCGGGTCACGCCGGCCCTGCGCGAACCGCGCGAAGGACACCCCCTCCTTGAAGTCCAGCAGGTAGAACTCCAGCTCGGCGGGGGAGTAGCGGGCGGCGAGGGCGCCGATCCACGCGAAGATCAGGTTGGTCTTGCCGGTGCCCGACGGCCCGCCGATCAGCGCGTGCGGCGGGTAGTCGCCAAGCGTCAGCCGTACCGGTCGACCCTGTGGCCCCTCACCGATCGGCGCGGTCAACCCGTCGGCGGAGTCCTCCCGCCACATCAGCTCGGGCGGGGGCAGCAGGTCCGCGAACGGCGTCGGCGGCGGGCCCGCGTTCACCTGGACGGCGATCTCCCGGCAGGTCTCGGTGACAAGCGTCGCCGGTGGCGGCGGGTCCAGCCGGACCGGCAGCCCGGCCGACCCGCCGATGCGCGCACCGGAGGGCTCGGCCACCACCCGGGTCACCGTCGGATCCTCCGGCACCGGCACACCGTGCACCACCAGGTGCACCCCGCAGGCGGCACCGGCGCGGACCACCCGGTCCAGTTGGCCGCGCTCGTGCCGGTTGAGCTCGTCGCCGCCGAGCAGCACCGCCACCCGCCACGGTTCGGGTCGCCGGCCGGTCGCCGCGGCCAGTTCGCGCAGCGAGGCGTACTCCCCGGCGAGGACCGTCTCGTTGATCCGGCGGATCTGCTCCACCAGGTCGTCAAGCAGCGGGCCCAGCCCGCCGGGGCCGACGAAGGTCAGCAGCCCCGCCGTGCCCAGCGGCGCGAACCCGGCCAGGCCGCCACCGAGCTGCTCCGGGTCGTACCCGACAAGCCGTACCGCCCCGGGGTCGGCGCGGCCGGCGGCCCGCAGCAGCAACGCGGACACCACCGCGTCGCAGCCGGCCCGGTCGGCTCCGGAGAGGTGGACGTGGCCGGCGTCGAGCAGCGGCACCAGCGCGGGCACCGGGTCGACGCCGTCGATGCGGACCGTGCCGACCCGCAGCGCGCCGGGCGGCTCCGCCCGGCGGGTCGGCGTCGGTGTCCACCCCGCCCAGTCGGCCCCCGCGCAGCCGGGCGCCTCCTGCCGGGCGGCCTCGGCGGCGCGCCGGGCCAGCTCGGCGATCCGGGCGGAGTAGCGGGCGTCGATCTCGGCGATGCGGCGGTCCCGCTGGGCGCCCACCCGCTCCGGTACGACGGCCGCCGCCCGCTGCACCCGGGCCAGCCGTTCCCGCCCGGCGGTCAGCTCCGCCTGGGCGGCGGACAGCCGGGTACGGGCGGCGCCCAACGCCTCGGCCAGGGTGTCCCGGATCCGCCGGGCGAGCTGACCACGCCGGTCAGCCATCGGAGCCCCGACGAGTCGGCGCGTCCCGCCACGGGCTGCCCGCGCGCGGCGGCAGGCCGCCGGAGCGCTGTCGACCCGCATCCGCCGGCCGCCGGACCGCACCACCCGCGTCGGCTGGTTGGCCCGCGCGGGTCCGCTGGTCCGCGCCGCTCTGCTGGCCCGGGTCCGCTTGTCGGCCTCGTTCTGCGGAGGGCAGGTCCCGGCCGAGGCGGGCGAGTAGCAGCCCGGTCGCCACACCCGCGGTCACCGCGGAGTCGGCGGCGTGCGGTGGCTCCCCGGAGGCGCGCGGCGGCGGCATCCGACAGACCCGGGTCAGCAGCGTCTCCAGCACCGGCGGCGGCAGCCCGGGCAGCAGGTCGCGGACGCGTCCGTCCAGCTCCCCGCGCAACCGACCGAGGTCGGCGGCGCGGGGTGGGTGCCCCAGCAGCTCACCGGCCAGCTCGCGCAGCAGCGGTGGCGCCAGGGCCGCCATGCCCAGCCCCACGTCGGCAGGGGCCCGGCGCAGCTCGGTGCGGAGCCGGTCCCGGTCGCCGGCGCGGACGCCGCCCACGACGCGGCGCAGCAACTCCTGGGAGTCGTCCACCCGCTCGTCGGGTTCGTCGGCGGTGCCCTCGCGCCCGCCGGTCAGCTCGGCCACCCGCACCGACCACCAGCGGCTCATCCGCACCTGCTCGGCCGGCTCCGGCGCGACTGCGGTGGGCCCGGCGGAGGGCGGCGTGTCGTGGCGGGGAGCGCGTTGCTCAGGGCGGGGCGCCGGAGCGCCGTCCGCACCCAGCCCGATCGCGGCCAGGTACGCCGAGAGCTGCTCCTGTGCCACCCGCAACGCGTAGCCGGCGCTCTCGGCGTGCTCGGTCGCGGCGGACAACTCGGGCACGCCCATCGGGTTTGCCGACTCCTGGCGGACCCAGCGCAGTCGCTCCGCGGCCAGGCCGAACTTCTCCAGCGCCTGCCCGAGCAGGGCCAGCGGGAACTCCTCGCTGGCGGCGCGGACCTGCCCACCGACGTCCTCGATGATGGACATGACGGCCTACAGGGTCGCGACGTAGAGCTGCGCCTGCTCGACCGCGACAAGTGTCGCGGCGAGACACTCCTCCAGCTCCTGGCTGGCCTGTGTCAGCGACGCCTGGGCCGCCTCCACCGTCTCGTGCCCGCTGCCCTCCAGCGCGCCGGCCAGGGTCTGTTGCGCCTCGGCCAGTTTCTCGCCGGCCGCCTGCACGGCTGTCTGCCCGTCACCGATCTGTTGGAGGGCGACATCGATGGCAGCCTTCAGCTCGGCGACGCTCGCCACGGCGGAACCTCCTGGGGGCGGGGAGATCTCCATTAGAGCCTATCGGCCGCCGCGAAAGAACATCCGCCCTGTCGGTGTTCCTGCCCGCCTGTCCGGTAGGACCCCGGAAGTGCCGGGAGTCCGTTCTGTGGGACTCCCAGTGCGAGAACTTCTCAACTCTCGCGGAGCCAGCGCGGCCCGTACACCTCCGCGCCCAGGGCGGTGACCCGCTCGCGCAACTCCCGGTCCGCGGTGACCACCAACCGGCGCCGCTGCGGAGCGCCCGCGACCAGGTCGACAACGCTGTCGTCGCCCGAGCCGGGGGCCGAGACCACCCGGACCCCGTCGGTCCCCGGCACGTCCCGCGCGGCCCCCTCGACCACCAGCACCACCTCCACCGGGGCGGGCAGTCGGGCCGGCAGCCCGATCGTCGCCACCGGGGCGAGAGAGTCGCGCAGTCGGGCCGCCGCCCCGGCGCGGTCACGCCACCACCCGTTCGGGCGGGAGCCCACCACGTTGGCGCCATCCACGATCAGCAGCGGGGTCTCATCCATCCGGTCAGCCTGCCACCAACGGCCGGCCCCGTACCGACGCCACTCCCGGGACGCCGGTACGCCGCCTCCCACGGGCGTTTGTCGGGGCGCGCGCCGGGTAGCCCCTGCCGACCGTGCCGCGCCCGACTGCGGAGGACAGACATGATGGGACCCGGTGAGACCGGCTCCGACCCGTGGGACGAATTCCTGGCCAGGTACTTCGGTCGGGGCGAGGGAGGACGCCGACCGCCGCACCGGGTCGACATCACCCGACTGATGACGGCGGACGCCCGGGAGATGTTGGCCGACGCGGCCCGGCGGGCCGCGCAACGCCACAGCAGCGACCTGGACACCGACCACCTGCTCTGGGCGGCGCTGCAACGCGAACCGCTCCGTGACCTGGTACGCCGGGCCGGCGCCGACCCGGACACCCTGCTCAACGCGCTCGGGGGCAAGGGCGACGGCGCACCGCGCGGTGAGGTGCCGCCCAACCTGTCGTTGACCCCAGCCGCCAAGCGGGCGCTGCTCGACGCCCACCAGTTGTCCCGGGCGATGGGCGCCAACTACATCGGCCCCGAGCACATCCTGATGGCGCTGCCGCTCAACCCGGAGTCGCCGGCCGGGCGGATGCTGGCCGCCGGCCGGATCCAACCCGAGTCGTTGCAGGCCGCCAACGCCGAGCGCGGGCCGATGACCGGGCCCAGGCCGGATCGCGGCACGCCCACCCTCGACCAGTACGGGCAGGACCTCACCGACCTGGCCCGCAACGATCAGATCGACCCGGTGATCGGCCGGGCCGACGAGATCGAGCAGGCCGTGGAGATCCTGTCCCGGCGTACCAAGAACAACCCGGTGCTGATCGGCGAGGCCGGTGTCGGCAAGACCGCCATCGTCGAAGGGCTGGCCGAACGCATCTGCGACGGGGACGTGCCGCAGACCCTGCTCGGCAAGCGGGTCGTCCAACTCGACCTGGCCGGTCTGGTCGCCGGCACCCGGTACCGGGGCGACTTCGAGGAACGGCTGAAGAAGGTGATCGACGAGATCCGGGCGCACCGGGACGAGCTGATCATCTTCATGGACGAGATCCACACGCTGGTCGGGGCGGGCGGCGCCGGCAGCGAGGGCGGGATGGACGCGTCGAACATGCTCAAGCCCGCCCTCGCCCGCGGCGAGTTGCGGGTGATCGGCGCGACCACGCTCGACGAGTACCGCAAGAGCATCGAGAAGGACGCCGCGTTGGCCCGGCGCTTCCAGCCGGTGCTGGTGCCCGAGCCCAGCGTCGACGACACCATCGCGATCCTGCGCGGGCTGCGCGACAGGTACGAGGCCCACCACCAGGTGCGCTTCACCGACGAGGCGCTTGTCGCCGCCGCCGAGCTGTCCGACCGGTACGTCACCGACCGGTTCCTGCCCGACAAGGCCATCGACCTGATCGACCAGGCCGGCGCGCGGGTGCGGCTGCGGACCCGTACCCCCGCCTCCGACGTGCGGGAGCTGGAGCAGGAACTCGACGAGGTACGCCGGGACAAGGAACAGGCCGTCACCGACGAGCAGTACGAGCGCGCGTCCGCCCTGCGGGACCGGATCTCCGAGCTGGAGGAGGACATCCGTCGGGCGAACGGCGACGACGGGATGTCCTCCGCACAGGTGCCCGAGGTGGGCCCGCAGGAGATCGCCGAGGTGGTCTCCCGGGCCACCGGCATCCCGGTCAGCCAGCTCACCGAGGAGGAACGCGACCGGCTGCTGCGCCTGGAGGGGCACCTGCACCAGAAGGTGGTCGGTCAGGACGACGCGGTCACCGCCGTCGCCGAGGCCGTCCGTCGCTCGCGGGCCGGGCTGGCCGACCCGGAACGGCCGATGGGTAGCTTCCTGTTCCTCGGCCCGACCGGCGTCGGCAAGACCGAGCTGGCCCGCGCCCTGGCCGAGGCGCTGTTCGGCGAGGCGGACCGGATGGTCCGGGTGGACATGAGCGAGTTCCAGGAACGGCACACGGTCAGCAGGCTGGTCGGCGCGCCACCCGGATACGTCGGCTACGAGGAGGCCGGCCAGCTCACCGAGGCGGTGCGTCGCCGCCCGTACGCGGTGGTGCTGCTCGACGAGATCGAGAAGGCCCACCCGGACGTGTTCAACATCCTGCTCCAGGTGCTCGACGACGGGCGGCTGACCGACAGTCAGGGTCGCACTGTGAACTTCAAGAACACCGTACTGATCATGACCAGCAACCTCGGCTCGGAGCTGATCACCGGCGCCCAGCGCTCGGTCGGCTTCGGCACCGGCGACGTGGGCAGCGAGCAGGAGAGCAACGAACTGCGCGAGCGGCTGATGCGCCGCCTGCAGGAGAACTTCCGCCCGGAGTTCCTCAACCGCATCGACGAGGTCATCATTTTCCGCCGGCTGGAGGCCGAGCAGTTGCGCGACATCACCGCGCTGCTGCTGGAGGAGACCCGCCGTCGCATGCACGCCCAGGATCTCCAGGTGGAGTTCACCACCGCCGGCATCGACTGGCTCGCCGAGCACGGCTACCAGCCGGAGTTCGGCGCCCGTCCGCTGCGCCGGGTCATCCAACGGGAGGTGGACAACCACCTGTCCCGGATGCTGCTGGAGTCGGCGATCTCGCCGGGGCAGAAGGTCACCGTGGACGTTCGTGACGGGGCGCTCACCTTCGACGTGACCGCGGGCGAGCGGGGGTACACCGCCGCAACGACCACCCACCCGCGATGAGCGGGCCGGCCCGACGAGACGAGCACGAGGACCCGCACGAGCCCACGAAATCCCGGGACGAGGACGAGCACCCCGACCCGATCCTGGCGCCGCCCACCGCGAACCCCCGCCGGACGCGGGTGCCCGCGGAGGGCCTGCATCCCAAGACCGACCAGGACCACCCGGAGACGTCCGGGAAACCGCCCGGAGAGGAGACCTGATGGTACGCGAAGCGCGGCTCGACCCCGAGGTGGAAGTGCTCTGGGAGGACTTCCACGCCGAGGTCAACGTCCCGTCGGAACAGCTACGGACGTGGTTGCTGACCCGCGGTTCCGGGGAGGAGTCGTTCAGCCCGAACCCGAACCTCGACCTGCCCCAGCCGGGCCGGGAGATCCTCAAGGTGCTGAACAAGCGCAAGGTCGACCTCACCCCGGAGGACATCGAGGTGATGCGGGAGGCGGTCGAGCGGATCCGTGAGCTGATGGACGCCAAGCCGTCGCGCGGCAACGCCGACGACACCTGGCGGCACTCGCTGCTCGACCTGGGTCACGACCCGCTCGTCGAACGCTGAGCAGACGCACGACGGTGCCGTCCCGGGCGGGGACGGCACCGTTCGGCGTCCCGGCTACTGGCCCTTGTCGGATTCCAGGCTGCCGATGGTCAGCCCGGCCGCGTCGGCGGCGGCGTCGCGCTCGCCGCGGGTCTGGTCCTCCCGGGTGAGCAGGTTGGCGTACTCGGTGATGTCGGCCGGGTCGGGCACCGCGGGCAGGCGGCGCAGGAACGCCTCCACCTCGCGGGTGGCGGCGGTGTGCGCGGCGGCCGCCTGGCGCAGCAGTTCGCGGTCGTCGGCGGGCGGGTAGAGGTCGGTCATGTCCGCCAGTTACCCGGCCAACGGCGGTTCGCACCGCCACCGGCCCGGAATACCCGCTCAGACCGGTCGGATCCCGCTTGGCTGCCGCACACCGAACCCGGGATTGCTCAGCAACCAGGACAGGTATTCCGGATGCGGGGCCAACGAGTCGACGTACGCCGCCTTCGCCGTCTCCAACATCAGGTCGGCCTCCCGGCCGGCGGGGGAGTCCGGGTGCCAGCCGAGCAGGAGCCGCCAACGCAGCGGTATGCCGGCGAGGCGGCGGGTGACCAACCCGGCCACCGGGCGGAACGTCGCCTGGCACAGCGCCACCGCTACGCCGGCGTCCACCAGGTCGACGCAACCGCGGATGTCTGTCTCGTACACCTTGCGGGGGGTGAAGCCGGCGCGGGCGCAGGCGGCGGCGAAGCAGTCGCTGAAGCAGCCGTCGCCCGGGGCCGCCACCCACTGTTCGTGGCGCAGGTCCGCCAGGCGCACCTCGTCGTGCGCCGCCAGGGGGTGCGTCTCCGGCAGCAGCACCAGCACCGGGTCGATGGCCACCTCCTGCCAGCTCAACCCGAACCCGGCCGACGGGCTGGCGTCGCCGCACACCCCGGTGAGCGCGAAGTCCAGTCGGCCGCCCGCCACCAACTGCGCCAACTCGTCCACCGACCAGGAGGCGAACGTGGTGATCTGGGCGGGCGGCTGCTCGGCCGCCAGGCGGTGCACCATCCGGCCCAGGATCGGGCTGTTCACCCCACCGAACCGGTAGCACGGTGGCGCGTCGCCGGCCCCGGCCAGCCGGGCCGCCTCGTCCTGCAACCCCTTCATCGCCGGCAGCAGCACCCGGGCCCGAGCCAGCACCAGCTCACCGAGCGCGGTGGGCCGGGCGCCGCGCCGGTCCCTGTCGAACAGCGGGCCGCCCAGGGTCCGCTCGATGCGCTGGAGCTGGGCGGTCAGCGCCGGCTGGGCCAGGCCGAGCGCCGACGCGGCCTTCGTCACGCTCCCCGTCTCCGCGATCGCGCAGACCACCCGCAGGTGACGCAGCTCCAGGTTCATACCGTGACGGTAGGACTACGCGTCAGTCGGCGGAATAGCCCGAGCGGATCGGTGATAATGAATGCACTTGGGATCGTCGCCGTCCCTCAATCCCGCGGCGACTCCGGCAGGTCCGCCAGGTACGTCGGCCGGCGGGTCACCGCGTCGAGCATCTTGTCCACCACCCCGACCGCCGGCTCGACGATCCGGTTCCACGGAGGGGTGGCCGGAGTGCCCGGGTGCGGCCGGGTCGGCGCCGCCTCCTCGGCGATCTCCAGCCGGTTGCCCAGCCGGATCAGCTCCTCCTCGGTCGCGACCGCGCGCAGCTCCGCGACGAGCGCGCCCACGCCCTCGACGTGCCGACGAACCCGCTCGGCGACCTCGGTCAACGCCTCGTCCGTCAACCCCTTCAGAGCGCTCAGCAGGCTGGCGTCGGCGTTGATCTCGGCGTCCACCCGCTCGGCGGCGGCCGGCAGCGCGGCGCGTACCGCCGGCAGCAGGTACTGCTCCTCGGCGGACAGGTGCCGCGACAGCGCGGCGGTGAGCACCGGCAGCCCCTCCTGCGGCGTGGCGTCCGGGCCGGTCAGCTGGTCCAGCAGCGCCAACAGTTGACGGTGCTCCCGGTCCACGACGTCGGCGATGTTGCGGCCACCGGGTCGGTAGCCCTCCTCGGGTGCGGGCGCGGGCGGCAGCGGCGGCAGGGGAACGGCGGACATGGTGCCCTCCTCGACTGGCGGGCGGAAGCTCCGGCAGGGATGTGCGGTCGTGGGCGGCGGTACCCGAACCCGGCCCCGGCGAAACCGGGCCCGTCGATGCGCCGGCCCCGGGCCACCGGTACGCCGGCCCGTCCGCACCGGTGCGCCGGCCGGCCGGCCAGCCCCGACTGGTATGAAGAGGCGATGACGAGCGATGCGGCCTCCGCCCGACCCGACCCCAGCGCAGAGGTCGTGGACCTCTGCCGCGACCTGCTGCGCATCGACACCACCAACACCGGGGACAACGACACCAGCGTCGGCGAGCGCCGCGCCGCCGAGTACGTGGCGGAGAAGCTCGCCGAGGTGGGCGTGGAGTCCGTCCTGCACGAGGCCGCGCCGGGCCGGGCGAACGTGGTGGCCCGCATCCCCGGCACCGACCCGAGCCGGGGCGCCCTGCTGGTGCACGGCCACCTGGACGTGGTGCCCGCCGACGCCGACGAGTGGTCGGTGCACCCCTTCTCCGGCGAGCTGCGCGACGGTTACCTCTGGGGCCGGGGCGCGATCGACATGAAGGACTTCGACGCGATGGTGCTCGCCGTGGTGCGGCACTGGCAGCGCACCGGCGTACGGCCACCGCGCGACATCGTGCTCGCGTACACCGCCGACGAGGAGGCGGGCAGCGACTACGGAGCCCGTTTCCTGGTGGAGAACCACAGTGACCTCTTCGACGGCTGCACCGAGGCGATCGGTGAGGTCGGCGGCTTCTCCTACTCGGTGAACGACAGCCAGCGGCTCTACCTCATCGAGACCGCCGAGAAGGGCATCGACTGGCTGCGGCTGCACGCCAAGGGGCGCCCCGGGCACGGCTCGATGGTGCACGACGACAACGCGGTCACCGCGCTCGCCGAGGCGGTCGCCCGGATCGGCCGGCACCGCTTCCCGGTGGTGGTCACCGACACCGTGCGGGCCTTCCTGGAGGAGGTCTCCGACCTGCTCGGCGTCGAGCTGGACCCGGAGGACCCGGAGACGGCCATCGCCAAACTCGGCCCGATCGCCAACATCATCGGCGCGACCATCCGCAACACCGCGAACCCGACCCGCCTCGACGCCGGCTACAAGGACAACGTCATCCCCGGCCGGGCCACCGCCACCATCGACTGCCGCAGCCTGCCCGGCCAGTCCGAGCTGCTGGAGCGGCAGTTGCGTGAGCTGATCGGCCCGGACATCGCGATCGAGTACATCCAGCGGCAACCGGCACTGGAGACCACCTTCGACGGCGACCTGGTCGAGGCCATGTCGGCGGCGCTGCGTGCCGAGGACCCGGGGGCGCGACCGGTTCCGTACATGCTCTCCGGCGGCACCGACGCCAAGGCGTTCTCCCAGCTCGGCATCCGCTGCTTCGGTTTCGCGCCGCTGCGGCTGCCCGCCGACCTGAACTTCTCGGCGCTGTTCCACGGCATCGACGAGCGCGTTCCGGTCGACGGACTACAGTTCGGCGTGCGGGTTCTCGACCGGTTCCTCCGCACCTGCTAGCCGCGCCCGGCGCTGCATTCGGCGCGCGACCTCCCCAACGTGAAGGGACTGCCCCACATGACCGACCAGCACGGTGAGCTGGACGCCGCTCTCGAGCGGGTGATCGAAGCGGCCCGCCACCACCTGGCCGCCGTACGCGCCGCCCAGGGCCGCGTCGACGACGACGACGTCTGGCAGGCGTACGTGGCGTTGAACAACGCCTCCTTCGCCTACGACGAGCGGTTGCTCGACGCCTTCGGCGAGGTGACGCCCTGGGATGTCGACTCGATCGACCCGGACGAGGCCGACGAGCGCTTCGGTGGCCCCGAGGGCTCCGAGGCCAGCGACCCGCACCCACGGGTGATCTCGGTGCGGCAGCGTCGCGACTACCGGGTGCCGAGCGTCGCCGCGCTGCTGCGGGTGGCCGAGGCGGCCCGCCGCGAGGGCACCCCGGAGGACGACGAGCCGGCGCCGGTGGAGGGCGTCGGCGAGGCGGTGCTGGAGTTGCTGCAGAGCGGCGACGGTTCGCTCGGCGCGCTGGACGTCCCCGAGCTGGAGCCCCTCGACGGGGTGGTGATGGTCAGCGAGGTGGGCACTCCGGTCGACCTGGAGTCGTTCGACGACGACGACGCGGTCGGCCCGTTCCAGCCGGCGGTCGACGACCGGCTGGTCGGTCGGCTCGACGAGCACCCGTTCCTGGAGCTCGACGACGACCACGACCACGCCGGGCACCAGCACTAGCGCCGTTGGACGCCCGGGGCCCGCGTGGGCCCCGGGCGTACGGCCGTCAGTACGACAGACCCGGCTGCGGCTGGTTGACCCGCCGCCGTCGGAGCACCACCTGCCGCGTGCCGTCCCGGTACAACCGCACCCGGGCCAACTCCCATCCGGAGAACTCCGCCTGGATCGCCAACTGCGCCGTCGCGGTCAACCGGTCGACGTTCGGCGGCAGCCGCAGTGGCGCGTATTCGTAGTCCATGCCATCCATGCTGCCCAGCCCAGCGGGTGTTCGCCACCCCCTCGGGGGTGACCGACGCCGCTGCCGTGGGCGGTTCCTGCCTCGGTGTGCGCGCCCGGGTGGTGTCGCGAGGTGTGCGGCCGGCACCCGGGAGTCTCACGGGTCGGCGCTCGGTGCGCCTGTCGGTGCGAAAAATCTTGGGACTGCCGTTCCCGGTCGACCCCTCCTGACCCCTCTACGGCCCCCGGCAGGGCATCAGCCAGCGGGGGCGCCAGCCGTGAGCAGGGTCGCCAGCGCCGGCGCGGCCAGGGCGAACGACTGAGCCCCACCCGGGTCGACCACCAGCCCCCACGACGGGTCCGGCCAGTCCTCCAGCAGGTCGGCGCAGGGCAGCGCGACGAACGGCACGCCGTCCCCGGCGAACGCGGCGAGGGCGCCGGGGGAGGTGAAGACCGGCAGCAGTGGCGCGCCTGTCGCGTCGCCGACCACCGTCCACGGGAAGGCGGCGTCCGGCGCCGGCGCCCCGGCCAGCGGGACGCACACGGTGGCGTCGGCCAGGGCCGCGAGACAGCCGGGCAGGTCCCGTCGCTCGACAGCGGCGGCGAGGCGTCCCACCCCCGCCGCCTCGGCGGGTGCGGGCCGGGTGACGGTCGGCTCGACCGGCGGCGTTGCCGGGGCAGTCGGCTCGACCGGCGGCGTCGCCGGGACGGGTGGGATGACCGGTGGCGTCGCCGGGGTGGGCCGGATGACCGGCGGCGCCGCCGGGACGGGTGGGATGACCGGTGGCGTCGCCGGGGCGGGTCGGTCGGCCGGTGGTACGACCCGACAGGAGAGCGCACCGGGCCGGTCGGTCAGGACCTCGGCGGCGGTCCGGGCCACGAACGCGCTGAGGCGCTCCACCTGCTGCGGGGTGCGCGGTGCCTCGTACCACCAGCTCTCGTCACCGGCCGGGCGGTGCCAGCCGAGTGCGGCCAGGCGTGCCTCGTCGTGGCCCGGGCACAGCACCCGCACCACCTCGCGGCGCACCAACAGCCGGATCCCGCGCGGACCTGCGGAAAGCTCCAGGTCGGTGTCGCGGTCGCAGCGGGCGACAGTGTCCCGCAGCCGCGCGGCGATCTGCGGCCAGGTCGGCGGCGTCACGCCGGCGGCAGGCGGTCGGTGAGGCGCCCGAGCCGGGCGACGGTCTCCTCCAGACGCCCCAGCGCGGAGAAGTCGCCCGGCTTGCCGAACAGGTCGGTGAGGTCCGCGCCGATGGCGGCCTGCAACCCCTCGGCATGTTCCTCGACGTGCGCGGTGGCGACCGTCCGGGCCTTGCGGTACGCGTCGAGCACCAACTCCGCAAGCCGCTCGGTGCCGACGCGCAGGGCAGCGGGCGCGACGGTGAGGCCGGTCAGCGCGCCGGTGGCGTCGACGGTCGCCGAGACCAACCCGCTCTCGTCGGCCGCGGTGCCGGACAGTTCGGCCAGGTCGTCGCCCAGGCCCGCGAACCGGCCTTCGATGTCGGCGATCCGCCCGGCGAGCGCGTCGAACGCGGACGTCGGGTCAGTCATGTGAATCCTCCACTATGGACCGTGCCACGGGGTGGTGCCCGGTGGCCGGGGAATCGTATCGTCGGTGCGCTCGACTCATGGGGGAGGAACGGCATGCCGCCGGATATCGATGTCGACGTGCAGGCGGTCCGTCGACTGGAGACAGCCGCCCGGCGTCTCGACAGCTCGCTCGCCGCGCTGGAGGGCCAGATCGCCTCGGCGGGCGACGTGCCGTCGGGCGCCTTCGGTCATCTGCCGTTCGCCAGCGACATGCTCCGCGCCACGTACGCCGAGCAGGTCACCGGTGGCACGGAGTTGTTCGGCGCGGCGAGTGCCGCGTTCGGGCGGGTCGCCACCGCGCTTGCCGACACGGTCGAGGCGTACGAGCGCAACGAGCAGGACCTCGACGCCGGGTTCAAGGCCATCCAGTCGGGGCTGCCCGGATGAGCGGGCCGGCCGGCAGCGCCGTCGAGCTGTGGAACGGTCTCGACAACGCGCTCTCCGGCGTGCAGGACGCTGTCGACAGCGTCTGCCGGACCCTGGCCTGGCCGCTCATCCAACTCGTCGACCTGGTCGACGGGGAGCCGGAGGTCCTGCGCGCGAAGGCCGCCGAGTGGGATGCGCTGGCCGCGCAGGTGCGCGACCTGGCGCAGGGGCACCGGGGCGTTCGTGAGTCCGCCCAGGCCGGGTGGCGTTCGCCCGCCGGTGAGGCGTACGGGCGGCGGCTGGCCGACGTCGAGCAGCAACTCCTCGACGTGGCCGGGCAGTTCGCCGCGACCGCCGAATACCTGCGTGGCGTCGCCGACGGTCTGCAGATCGTGCACGACGTGCTCGTCGACATGTGCGTCGAGTTCGTCAACTTCCTCCTGGTGACGCTTGTGACGGCGTTGCTGATGGCCCCGTTCACGGCCGGTGCGTCGTGGGCGGCGGGCCTGGGGGTCGCCGTGACCCGGGGCCTGATCGTCGCCACCCGGATGTTGAAGGTCATCCGGCCGCTGGCCACGCATCTGCAGAAGGTCATCCGTCTGCTGCAGCGGGTCATGCTGTACCTGCGCAAGCTGCGTAGCCACCTCGACAAGCTGGTCGACCTGCAGAAGGGACTGCGCACCGGCCAGAAGTACGCCGACAAGCGGCACGCCGCCGGCAAGGCCGACAAGTGGTTCCACAAGGTCCTCGACCCCGCGAAGGGCACCTACAAGCTGGGCAAGTCCGGTTCGCCGTTCGACATGGGCGCGCTGGACCGGGCTGCCGCGCTGCGGGCGCACGGCGTCGCCGACGGCGCCCGGGTGATCGCCCGGGACTGGGCGACCCACCTGCCGTGGAACGTGCCGAACTCGGTCGTCCACGGCGTCACCTGGGGTTCGGTCGCCCTCACCACCGGCCTCTCCGTGCCCGGCGGCGAGCAGATCGGCGACCAGGTCGACCAGGCGGTGCAGGGCGGGGCCGACTGGATCGACCAGAATGTCTTCGGGCAACCGCCGGCGGGTCAGCCGGCGGGCCGGTAGGAGGAGACGCGTGATGGCAGGGGAGCGGGGCCGGTTGGGTCGGTTCACCGACGCGGTGCTCGGCGGCGCGCGGGCCGCCCGGGACAAGGCCCGTGAGCTGCGCGACGAGTTCCGCACCAGCGACGAACCCGAACGTGCCCTCGTCGCGCCCCTGCTGCCCGGGCAGGAGCTGCGCTACGTGGGCCTCGGCCCGGTCCGTGCCCCGGAGACCCACAAGGCCGGCCGGCAGCTCGCCGACGTGATGGGCAACGAGTTGGCCGACTCGCTCGACCCGAAGGTGCTGTTCGGGTTGCTCAACATCGTCAACCCCGTGGTCTGGGTGGACGCGGTGCTGACGCCGGTCCGGCTGGCCGCGGGCGTGCTGCTGCTGCCCGGCCGGGCCGGTGCCCTCGCCGCCGGCCTGCCGGAGGCGGCCGAACCGGAGCCGGGCCCACCGTCGCAGCGGGCGCAGCGGGAGCCGATCCCGCTCACCGAGGAGCAGGAGGCGTTCCGGGCGCTGTTCCGGCTCAGTCAGTACCGTCCGCTTGCCGATCAGCTCGCCGAGATCGCCTACCGTCGCCGCTACGTCTTCAGCGGTGACCTCGCCACCCTGGCCGGCAGCCTGCTGCTCTTCCTGGAGCGTTACACGGGCACCCCCCTGGCGGTGACGGACACCCACCTGCACCTGCTGCGGATGGGCATGCGCCCGGACGCCGACCGGCCCGACCGGCGGCAACCGCGGGTGCTGTGGAGCGTCGAGCGTGCCCGGGTGGCCCGGGTCGACTCGGAGCGCGGCGCGACCGGGCTCGTGCAGCTGACCTCCACAGTCGTGTTCGACGACGGCTCGTGGATCCGGCTCACCCAGCCCGCGCTCCGCGACGACCAGTCGCGCTTCCTGAGCGCCATCCAGGACCTCCCCGGGCAGCGCCCTCAGCCGTGACCCGGCGCGCGGGGCCGACCAGCCGTGAGCCGGCGCGCCGACCAGCCGTGACCCGGCGCGCCGGTCAGCCGTCGCGTTCGGGGTAGCCGAGCGGCACGGCCGAGACGTCGTCGAGCGCGGTGGTGATCTCCGCCGGCAGGGTGATCCGTTCCACAGCGAGCGCGCCGAGCAACTGCCCGACCGTCCGCGCGCCGAGGATCGGCGCGGTCACCCCCGGCCGGTCGCGGATCCAGGCCAGCGCCACCTCCAGGGGCGACACCCCCAGGCCGCCGGCCGCGGTGGCCACCGCCTCCACGATGCTGGAACAGCGCGGTTCCAGGTAGGTCGAGACGAACCGCTCGAAGTGCGGCGACGCGGCTCGGGAGTCCGCCGGACGGCCGTGCCGGTACTTGCCGGTGAGCACGCCGCGGCCCAGCGGTGACCAGGGCAGCAGGCCGAGGCCGAGCGCGTCGCAGGCGGGCAGTACCTCCCGCTCCACGCCCCGCTCCAGCAGCGAATACTCCACCTGGCTGGCGACCACCGGCGCCCGCCCCGGCCAGGCGGTCTGCCAGGCGGCGGCCCGTGCGGTCTGCCAGCCGGAGAAGTTCGACACCCCGACGTAGCGGACCTTGCCGCTGGACACCGCGTGGTCCAACGCCGCGAGGGTCTCCTCCAGTGGGGTGTCCGGGTCGTACCCGTGCACCTGGAACAGGTCGACGTGGTCGGTGCCGAGCCGGCGCAGCGACGCGTCCAACGTGCGCAGCAGGTGCCCCCGGGAGCCGTCGCGGCGTCGGCCACTGCCCGGGCGCAACCCCGCCTTCGTGGCGATCAGCAGCTCGTCGCGGGGCACGAGGGTGCCCAGCAACGAGCCGATCACCGACTCGGCGTCGCCGTCGCCGTACACGTCGGCGGTGTCGATCAGGTTGCCCCCCGCGTCCAGGTAACTCTTGAGCTGGGCGGCCGCGTCGTCGGCGTCGGTGTCCCGGCCCCAGGTCATGGTGCCGAGCGCGAGCCGGGAAACCGCCAGCCCGCTTCGGCCGAGCGGTCGCTGTTGCATGGGTGAACCTTATTTCGAACCTGCCGCCACGGATATCCTCGCTCCCGTATCTCTGCCGGTTCCGCCGCCGTGGGCTGCCCCGATGGAGGGGGGAGCGAAGGTGTCGAGCCGGTGATCGAGTCCGTTTTCGGCATTGCGTAACCTGGTGCGAGCTGTGCCACGGATGGGGGAGGACCAGTGCGACTCGGGCTCAGTCTCGGATACCAGACAGCATGGAGCACACCGGCCGACCACCTGGCCCTGGCCCAGGAGGCGGACCGGCTGGGCTACTCGGTGGTGTGGGCGGCGGAGGCCTACGGCTCCGACTCGCCAAGCATGCTCGCCTGGATGGCGGGCCAGACCGAACGGATCGACGTCGGCGCGGCGGTGATGCAGATCCCCGCCCGGACGCCGGCAGCCACCGCCATGACCGCCGCGACCATCGACGCGCTCTCCGGCGGCCGGTTCCGGCTCGGCCTGGGAGTCTCCGGTCCGCAGGTCTCCGAGGGCTGGCACGGTGTGCGCTTCGCCAAGCCACTCGCCCGGACCCGGGAGTTCGTCGACATCGTCAAGTTGGCCATCTCCCGCAAGGAGGTGGCGTACGACGGGCAGCACTACACGCTGCCGCTGCCGGACGGCCCCGGCAAGGCTCTGCGACTGGGCTTCCACCCACCACGCGAGCACATACCGATCTATCTGGCCGCGGTCGGCCCGAAGAACCTGGAGCTGGCCGGCGAGATCGCCGACGGCTGGTTGGCCGTGTTCTACGCCCCGGAGTTCGCCGAGGAGCAGCTCGCCTCGGTCCGGGCCGGACGGGCCAAGGTCGGCAAGGAGCTGGCCGGGTTCGACGTGGTGCCCTCGGTACCCGTGGTGATCGGCGACGACGTGGCCTCCTGCGCCGAGCTGGTCCGCTGGTACGCGGCGCTGTACGTGGGCGGCATGGGCAGCCGGGAACAGAACTTCTACAACCAGCTCGCCACCCGGATGGGTTACGGTGACGCCGCCCGCGAGGTGCAGGAGCTGTACCTGGCCAAGCGGCAGCGCGACGCCGCCGCCGCCGTACCCATGGAGTTCATCGACCGCACCTCGCTGCTCGGCCCGAAGGAGCGCATCGCCGAGCGGATGCGGGAGTACGCCGCCGCCGGCGTCACCACGCTGTCGGTGAGTCTGTTCGTGGCCGACCGGGACAGCGGTGTGCAGACCCTGCGCACCGTCGCCGAGGCACTTGAGCTTTCGGGAGTCGGCGAGTGACCTGGGTTGAGGCCATCGTCCTGGGCATCGTCCAGGGGCTTACCGAGTTTCTTCCGGTCAGCTCGTCGGGGCATCTGCGGATCACCTCGGCGATCTTCTTCGACCGGGACGCCGGCGCGTCGTTCACCGCGGTCACCCAGCTCGGCACCGAGGCGGCCGTGCTGATCTACTTCGCCAAGGACATCTGGCGGATCACTCGTACCTGGCTGGTCGGGATCCGGGACACGTCGGTCCGGTCGAGCCTGGACTACCGGATGGGCTGGTACGTGATCGTCGGCTCGATTCCGATCGGGCTGTTCGGTTTCCTGTTCAAGGACCAGATCAAGACCGCCGGGCGCAACCTCTGGGTGGTGGCGACCACGCTCATCGTGTTCGCCTTCGTGCTGGCGTTCGCGGAGTACTGGGGGCGGCAGACCCGCACCCTGGAGAACTTCCGGATGAAGGACGGCATCGTCATGGGCTTCGCGCAGGCCATGGCGCTGGTCCCCGGGGTGTCCCGCTCCGGCGGCACGCTCACCGCCGGCCTGCTGCTCAACCTCACCCGGGAGGCGGCGGCCCGGTACTCGTTCCTGCTGGCCATCCCGGCGGTGGTGATGTCCGGCGTGTTCAGCCTCGGGGACGTCTTCGAGCCGTCCGCCCCGGGCACCTCCGTGCCGAGCGTGGCCCAGACGATCGTGGCCACCCTCATCGCCTTCGGCATCGGGTACGCGGCCATCGCCTGGTTGCTGCGCTACGTCGCCCACCACACCCTGTACGTGTTCGTGCTGTACCGGGTCGCGCTGGGCACCCTGGTCCTGGCGTTGCTGCTGACCGGCGCGATCGACGCCACCTGACCGACCCCGTCGACGGCCCCCGGCTCCCGCCAGTAGGCGCGGCCGGGGGCCGCCGTCGCGTTCGGGCCCGCCGCCGTGGGCGTGGCCGGGGGCCGTCGTCGTGCTCGGACCGGCCGGCGTGCCGCGCATGCGGTCTCCACCCGACACCCCGTGACGAGATCTTGGACAGTTTCGTTCGCGGAGGCCCGCCGGAGGACGGAAACTGTCCAAGATCTACGAGCGTGGTCCGGAACCCGCGCCGGCCCGGCGCGGGGCCCAGGTCATAGGGTGGTCCCGTGGCGACCCTTCTGCTTCTGCGACACGGCCGGACCACGGCGAACGCCGATGGCGGCCTCGCCGGCCGCCAACCGGTCGAGTTGGACGACACCGGACGCGCCCAGGCCACCGCGGTCGGCGAGCGGCTGCGGGCGGTGCCGCTGGTCGCCGTGGTGACCAGCCCGCTCATCCGGTGCCGGCAGACCCTGGAGTTGGCGCTCCCGCAGGCCGCCCCGGTGGTCGAGGACGGGCTGATCGAGTGCGACTACGGCAGTTGGGAGGGGCAGCCGCTGAAGAAGCTCGCCAAGGAGCCGCTCTGGCCGGTCGTCCAGCAGCACCCCAGCGCGGCGGTCTTCCCGGGTGGGGAGGCGATGGCGGCGATGGCGGCGCGTGCCGTGGCGGCGGTGCGCTCCTGGGACGCCCGGGTGACCGCCGAACACGGGCCGGAGGCGGTCTGGCTGGCGTGCAGCCACGGCGACGTGATCAAGGCCATCGTGGCGGACGCGCTCGGCGTACACCTGGATGCCTTTCAGCGGATCGTGGCCGACCCGGCGTCGGTGACGGCGATCCGGTTCACGCCGCTGCGTCCGTTTCTGGTGCGACTCAACGACACAGGGGGCGACCTGGCGGCGCTGGTGCCGCCGCCGGCCAAGCGGCGTCGGCGCGCGAACCGCGTGGCCGACTCGGACGCGGCGGTCGGCGGCGGGGCGGGTGTGTCGCGGTGAGGCGTGTCACGACACCGCCTCCGATCGGGGCGTCAGCGCACGCCGGAGTGGCCGCCACGCCCGGTTATCGCCCCTCGTACGCCGGGCGCGCCGTCGCTGCGGCGATTCGGGTCGGTGGGGTGCGCGGTGCCATGGCGGGCCGGATAGGGTCGTGGGTATGACCCACCAGGTGCACGCCTTCGAACCGCCGGAGCGGTTCGTCGCCGGGACTGTCGGGCCGCCGGGGGAGCGCGCGTTCTTCCTGCAGGCCCGCGGCGGCGGCAGGCTGGTCAGCGTCGCGCTGGAGAAGGTTCAGGTGTCCCTGCTCGCCGAGAAGCTGGAGGAGCTGCTCACCGAGGCGCAGCGTCGCTTCGGGGTGGACCTGCCCGAGCTGGCGCCGGTGATCGGCGACAACGAGCCGCTCGACACTCCGGTCGACGAGGAGTTCCGGGTCGGGACCCTCGGGCTGGCCTTCGACGTGGACACCGCGACCGTGGTGATCGAGGCGATCGCCGCGGGCGAGGTGGAGCCCGAGGTCGAGTTGGGTGACGAGGACGACGAGGACCCCGACGACGACGACGTCGAGGACGACGAGCCGGACGAGGACCTCGACCGGCTCCGGGTCCGGCTCACCCCGCAGGCGACCCGCCAGTTCATCGAGCGGGCCCGGCGAGTGGTCAACGCGGGCCGGCCTCCGTGCCCGCTCTGCGGCCAACCGTTGGACCCCGCCGGGCACCTCTGCCCGCGGCACAACGGTTATCACCGGTGACCTCGTCCGGCCTCCAGCCTCGCCAGGACGGCGACGCGGCGCTGCGGCTGCTGCGTGACGGCGCGCTCGACCTGGAGGGTCGGCTGGTCGACGCGTCGAACACCACGTTGCGCGGCATCCTGACCCTGGACGGGGTCACCGCCCGCTGCGTCTACAAACCGGTCCGCGGTGAGCGTCCGCTCTGGGATTTCCCCGACGGCACCCTGGCCGGCCGGGAGGTCTCGGCGTACCTGGTCTCGCGGGCGACGGGGTGGGACCTGGTGCCGCCCACCGTGCTGCGCGACGGCCCGTTCGGCCCCGGCTCCTGCCAGTTGTGGATCGACGAGCCGGAGGACGCCGACCCGCTCGTCGGGTTCCTGCCCGCCGGGGAGCTGCCGCCACGCTGGTTCCCGATCGCCGCGGCCCGCGATGACGACGGCACCGCGTACGGCCTCGCCCACGCCGACGACCCGAGGCTGGCCCGCCTCGCGGTGCTCGACGCGGTGATCAACAACGCGGACCGTAAGGGCGCTCACGTGCTTGTCGGCGCCGACGACCGGATCTACGGCGTGGACCACGGGGTGAGCTTCCACGTGGAGGACAAGCTGCGTACGGTGCTCTGGGGTTGGGCCGGCAAGCAGTTGCCCACGGACGCCGTGGAGATGCTCGACGGGCTCGCCGGGCAGCTCGCCGGGGCGCTCGGCGCGGAGTTGGCCGACCACCTCACCATCGGCGAGGTGACCGAGGTGGCCTCCCGGGTCGACCGGTTGCGCGAGACCTGCCGCTTCCCGCAGCCGCCGGAGGACTGGCCGGCGATCCCCTGGCCGCCCATGTGACCCGCTGTCATCTTGATCACCCGTGGGGCGCTCCGGCGTCGTCGTCGGTCTGGCTAGGCTGATCCCATGGAGTCTTGGGCGGGACACGAGGTGCCACGGCTGCCGGGCAGGGGCGAGCCGCTGGCGTTGTACGACTCGGCGCGGCAGGGTGTCCACCCGAGCGAGCCGGCGGACGCGGGGAGCATGTACGTCTGCGGCATCACCCCGTACGACGCCACGCACCTCGGTCACGCCGCCACCATGATCACGTTCGACCTGGTGCAGCGGATGTGGCGCGACGCCGGCCGTCCGGTGCGCTACGTGCAGAACGTCACCGACATCGACGACCCGCTGCTGGAGCGGGCCGCCCGCGACGGTGAGGACTGGGTGGTCCTGGCGATGCGCGAGACGGCGCTGTTCCGGGAGGACATGGAGGCGCTGCGGATCATCCCGCCGGCGCACTACGTGGGCGCTGTGGAGTCGATCCCGGACATCGCCGACAAGGTCGAGGTGCTGGTCAAGGACGGCGCCGCGTACCGGCTCGACGACGGCACCGGCGACGTCTACTTCGACATCTCCGCCACCGGCCGGTTCGGCTACGAGTCCAACCTGACCCGTGAGCAGATGTTGGAGATCTTCCCGGAGCGCGGCGGTGACCCGGATCGCGCCGGCAAGCGTGACCCACTGGACCCGCTGCTGTGGCGCGGGGCCCGCGAGGGTGAGCCGTCCTGGCCCGGCGGGGAGCTGGGCCCGGGCCGCCCGGGTTGGCACATCGAGTGCGCCGTCATCGCGCTGAACCTGCTCGGTGACCGGATCGACGTGCAGGGCGGCGGCAACGACCTGCTGTTCCCGCACCACGAGGCGTCCGCCGCGCACGCCGAGCGGCTCACCGGTCAGGCGCCGTTCGCCGAGCACTACGTGCACGCCGGGATGATCGGCCTGGACGGCGAGAAGATGTCCAAGTCCCGGGGCAACCTGGTCTTCGTGTCCCGGCTGCGCGCCGACAAGGTGGACCCGATGGCGATCCGGTTGGCGCTGATCTCCGGGCACTACCGCAGCGACCGCACCTGGACCGACGAGCTGCTCACGGCCGCTCAGGAGCGCCTGGACCGCTGGCGGCGGGCCGCCGCCGCGCCCGCCGGGCCGTCCGGGGCCGAGCTGCTGGCCGGGGTACGCGAACGCCTGGCCGACGACCTGGACACCCCGGGAGCCCTGGCGGTAGCCGACCGCTGGGCCGAGGCGGCACTGTCGGGTGCTGCCGATGACGCTGGCGCCCCGGCGCTCTTCGCCCAGACGGTGGACGCCCTCCTGGGCATCCGCCTCTAGCCCACCCCTCCCGGCGGCGGACACCCGCGCCGTGCCGCGTGCGCCGCTGCCGGGGGGTGATCCACTCGGTTTCCTGGAAGTCGCGGTGTCCCGACGCGTGCGACGCACCGATTTCCAGGGAGCCGAGTCGATCAAACGGGTCACCCGATGAACGTCACCTCGGGGAAGGACCGGCTCGGGCCGCTCAGCAGGTGCCCGCCCCGGTGGCGCAGGTGCCTGTCGAAGAACGCCAGCGGGTACGCCTGCCCGATGCGGACCGCGCGGGCGGGGTCGAGAGTGCCGACCCAGCCGGTGAGTTCCTCGTCGCTCATCCCGATGATCCGTGCCAGTTGCGGCACGAGCCACTGGTTGTCGCCGTACGACGAGTGGACCGCCCCCGCGGCCTGGATGTTGAGCCGCCACCCGCGCAGGTGTGCGAAGAACTCGGCGACGGCGGGCTCCGCGGTCTGGGTGAACTCCGCCGTCATCAGCATGAACGGCCGGTACAGGTCGGCGCTGGGCAGCGGCTGCGACACCATCGGGCCGTCCAGGCTCAACCCGGCTCGGATCCGCCGGTCGGTGCCCATGGTCAGGGCCGTCGCGGTACCGCCCTTCGACCAGCCGAACATGCCGATCCGGCTCAGATCGAGGGCGGCGCCCAGCCCGGCCGGCAGCGGCGCGTGCTCGACGTCGGGGTTGCGCCCGGCGGCGATCTCGACGATCTGGTCGAGGACGAACCGGGCATCCTCGGTGTAGCTCCACGGGGTGGCGTGGAAGTCCTCCTCCCGGACGGTGACCCGGCCGTCGGGGAACTCGCCGAACCCGTCGTAGGTGTGGTCCACAGTGACGACCACGTACCCGTGGCTGGCGAGTTCCTGCACCACGATCGTGGTGTCCGAACGGTGGCTGCCGGCGCCGTGCGAGTAGAGGACCACGGGTAACCGCCGGCCCGGATGCCGCACCGGGGCGCCCTCGTGCCCGGCCGTCAGTGGCGCCAGCGCGGCGTCGGGGTCGAACCCGGCGGAGTCCAGCAGCATGCGCAGTGACGCGGCGGTCATCCACGGGGCGAGCGGATGCTGCCGCACGTCCCGGGCGGGATACCAGACGCTGACCATCAGCTCGCGGTACCGCCTCGGGCCGGCCAGCGGGTCCGGCCGCGAACGGTCGACCAGGTGCAGCGACACCGTGCCCACGGGGTACGGCCCGGTCGGCTGGGGCAGGGTGAGCCGGACCGGGCCCGGATCGGCAGTGGCCGCCCCGGCGCGGCCCGCACCGCCGGCGATGCCCAGCGGCACGCCGACCCCCACCGCCAGCGCGGCTCCGACAAGGCCACGGCGCGTCAATCCCCGTGCACCGACAGGCTTCACGGTTGGCATCGATCTACCTCCTGGGGTCGCTCGACGCCGGGACCGAGCCGCCCGGCCATCGATAGACCCCCAGTATAGATACTGAGTGTATAGATGCAACGGGTGGCGGCGCGCGGATGGCGGTGGCGAACGCCGACGGCCGGGATCGACGCGGTGGACAGGGGCCGGGGTCAGCCCAGGACCAGGCCGGGGTCGGGTTCCGGGTCCGCGTTGGGGGCGGGGATCCGGTATTCCTCGGTGAGGGTGGTCATCGGGCCGGGCCAGGTGGCCTGAGCCACCTCGATGGGCTTGCGGCGGGCGTCGTACGCGACGTGCAGCAGGTGCAGCACCGGGGTGTCCGGCCGGATCTGGAGCGTCTCGGCCTCCTCCCGGCTGGGCTGGCGGGCGCTGATCGTGTCGGTGGCCGAGACGTACCGCCGTCCGGTGACCTCCTCGGCCTCCTGGTAGAGGGGGCGGCCGAACGCCTCGGCCCGCTCCAGCGAGGTGCCCGCCGTGTCGGTGGGCAGGAACCAGGAGGCGCCCACCTCGACGGGGGAGTCGTCGGTGCGGACCAGGTGTCGGCGGCAGAGCAGGTCGGTGCCGTCGGGCACCCCGAACGCGTCGGCGACCTCGGCGGGGGCGGGGGCGCGGCCGACCGAGACGAGTTGTTGACGGTACCGGGCGGCCAGGTCGGTGTGGTAGCCGCGGAAGCCGCCGTACCGGCCTCGGGAGAGGCGGTTGAGTCGACGTCGGGTGCCCCGGACGTACGTACCGGAGCCGGGTTTGGTGATCAGGATGCCCTCGACCCGTAGCTGGTCGACGGCGCGTTGCACTGTCTGTTTGGCGACGCCGAACATCTCGGCGATGGCCGGGATGGACGGCAGCCGCTCGCCAGGACCCCAGTCGCCGCGGCGGACCTGGGCCTTGAGCTGTGCGGCGATCTGTCGGTGCGGGAACTCGGCGGCCCCGGGATTGATCTGCACACCCACCTCCGTGATCACATCTAGGTTCCTAGGATGCCTTAGCGGGTGTGTTGGCGCCACCCCGGACACGCGAAAACGGGCCCCCGGACCACGAAGGTCCGAAGGCCCGCGGTGAGCGGTGTTACCAGGAACCGGCGGTGGGGCCGGCCGAACCGCCCCGACGGCGCAGGTACTTCTCGAACTCCTGAGCGATCTCGTCACCGGTCAGCGGGGTGATGCCCTCGTCGCCGACCCGTTCCTCCAACTCGCGGACGTACTCGCCGAGTTCGGCATCCTGCTCGGCGGCGCTCCGCACCCGCTGCTCCCACTCGGCGGACTCCTCGGCCAGGTCGGCCATCGGCACCGGCAGGTCGACAACCTCCTCCACCCGGTGCAGCAGGGCGAGGGTGGCCTTGGGGCAGGGCGGGTTGTTGGCGTAGTGCGGCACGTGCACCCAGAACGAGACGGCGTCCACGTCGGCGCGGGTGCAGGCGTCGTGCAGCACGCCGACGATCCCGGTCGGCCCGTCGTAGCGGGTGGGGGTGAGCTGGTAGCGCTCGGCGGCCTGCGCGTCGGAGGCGCTGCCGCTGATCGGCAGCGGCCGAGTGTACGGAACATCGGCCAGCAACGCGCCGAGCAGCACCACCCGTTCCACCTCGAGGCTGTGGCAGATCTCCAGCACCTGCTCGCAGAACGTCCGCCAGCGCATGCTCGGCTCGATGCCGCGGATCAGCACCACGTCGCGTTCGGTGCCCTCCGGACTGGCCACCATGAACCGGGTCGTCGGCCACTCCACCCGGCGGGTCTCCCCGTCGGCCATGGTGATGGTGGGCCGGCTGACCTGGAAGTCGTAGAAGTCCTCCGGATCCAACTCGGCGACCTGCCGGGCGTTCCACACCTGCTCGAGGTGCTCGACGGCGGCGGTGGACGCGTCGGCGGCGTCATTCCAGCCCTCGAACGCGGCGATCGCCACCGGGGACCGCAGCACCGGCAGTCCGTCGAACTCGGTCACGCCGTCACCTCACCCTGCTCGTCGCGGCCGGCGCCGGGATGGCGCCCGGTCGTCATACCGTGGGGCACAGCGGCGTCCCTGTTGTCCTTCACGTCCGTCAGCCTACGTCCCGAGCGGAGGTACGGCCGGTCGGCCGCGCCGGTCGGCCGCTCCCAGGCCCGGTCATACCCGAACGGACCGGACAGCGTGATCCCGCTGACACAATTTGGGATCGGCTGCCGAGGGTGGGTGGGCGCGGCGGCTGCCGCACTAACCTGGACGGGTGCGGACTTCGTTGATGGATGCGCTGGCTGACCGGATTCTCATCGCCGACGGGGCGATGGGCACGATGCTGCAGGCCGCCGACCTCACCCTCGACGACTTCGACGGCCTCGAGGGATGCAACGAGATCCTCAACGTCACCCGACCGGACGTGGTGCGCGGGGTGCACGACGCCTACCTGGCCGCCGGCGCGGACTGCGTGGAGACCAACACCTTCGGCGCCAACCTCGCCAACCTCGCCGAGTACGACATCCCGCAGCGCATCCGGGAGCTGTCCGAGGCGGGCGCGCGCATCGCCCGGGAGGCCGCCGACGCGGCCAGCACCCCGCAGCGGCCCCGCTTCGTGCTCGGCTCGATCGGGCCGGGCACCAAACTTCCCACCCTCGGCCACGCCGCGTACGCGACCCTTCGCGACGCGTACCAGGAGAACGCCGCCGGTCTGATCGCCGGTGGCGCGGACGCGCTGATCATCGAGACCTGCCAGGACCTGCTCCAGGTCAAGGCGGCGGTGGTCGGGTCGAAGCGGGCGATGGCCGAGCTGGGCCAGTCCGTGCCGATCATCTGTCACGTGGCCGTGGAGACCACCGGCACCATGCTGGTCGGCAGCGAGATCGGTGCGGCCCTGGCGGCGATCGAGCCGCTCGGGGTCGACCTGATCGGGCTCAACTGCTCGACCGGCCCGGCCGAGATGAGCGAGCACCTGCGCTACCTGTCGCAGCACTCCCGCATCCCACTGTCGGTGATGCCGAACGCCGGTCTGCCGGTGCTGACCGCCGACGGGGCGTATTTTCCGCTGACTCCCGTGGAGCTGGCCGAGGCTCTGGAGCGGTTCATCACCGAGTACGGGGTGGGGCTGGTCGGTGGCTGCTGCGGCACCACCCCGGAGCACATCCGGGTGCTGGCCGAGCGGCTGCACGGCGTCACCGCCCCGGCCCGCGAGCCCCGGCACGAGGCGGGCGTCTCCTCGGTCTACCACCCGGTGCCGTTCGCCCAGGACGCGTCGGTGCTGATGGTGGGGGAGCGGACCAACGCCAACGGCTCGAAGGCGTTTCGGGAGGCGATGCTCGCCGGCGACTGGCGGGCCTGCGTGGAGATCGCCCGCAGTCAGGCCCGCGACGGCTCGCACCTGCTCGACCTGTGTGTGGACTACGTCGGCCGGGACGGCACGCAGGACATGCGCGAGCTGGCCGGCCGGTTCGCCACGGCGTCGACGCTGCCGATCATGTTGGACTCCACCGAGCCGGCCGTCGTCGAGGCGGGGCTGGAGATGCTCGGCGGCCGGTGCGTGGTCAACTCGGTGAACTTCGAGGACGGCGACGGCCCCGAGTCCCGGTACGCGCGGGTGATGCCGATCGTCCGCGAGCACGGCGCGGCGGTGGTGGCGCTGCTCATCGACGAGGAGGGGCAGGCCCGTACCCAGGAGTGGAAGGTCCGGGTCGCGGCGCGGTTGATCGACGACCTGACCGGTCGGTGGGGCCTGGACCGCTCCGACATCCTGATCGACGCGCTGACCTTCCCGATCGCCACCGGTCAGGAGGAGACCCGCCGCGACGGTCTGGAGACGATCGAGGCGATCCGGGAGATCACCCGCCGCTACCCGGGCGTCAACTTCACCCTGGGCATCTCGAACATCTCCTTCGGGCTCAACCCGGCGGCCCGGCAGGTGCTCAACTCGGTGTTCCTGCACGAGTGCGTGCAGGCCGGTCTGACGTCGGCGATCGTGCACGCCAGCAAGATCCTGCCGATGTCGAAGATCCCCGACGAGCAGCGCGAGGTCGCGCTCGACCTGGTCTACGACCGGCGCCGCGAGGGGTACGACCCGGTGCAGCGCTTCCTGGAGCTGTTCGAGGGCGTCGACGTGACAAGTGCCCGGGCCAGCCGGGCACAGGAGTTGGCCGCGTTGCCGTTGGACGAGCGTCTCAAGCGGCGGATCATCGACGGTGAGCGCAACGGCCTGGAGGCCGACCTGGACGAGGCGATGGCCGGCGGCCGGTCCCCACTGTCGATCATCAACGACATCCTGCTGGACGGCATGAAGGTGGTCGGTGAGCTGTTCGGCTCCGGCCAGATGCAGTTGCCGTTCGTGCTCCAGTCCGCCGAGGTGATGAAGACCGCGGTGGCCTACCTGGAGCCACACATGGAGACCGCGGAGGACGGCGGCAAGGGCCGCATCGTGCTCGCCACCGTGCGCGGCGACGTGCACGACATCGGCAAGAACCTGGTCGACATCATCCTGTCCAACAACGGCTACGAAGTGGTGAACATCGGCATCAAGCAGCCGATCAGCGCCATCCTGGACGCCGCCGAGCAGCACCGCGCCGACGCGATCGGCATGTCCGGGCTGCTGGTCAAGAGCACCGTCATCATGAAGGAAAACCTGGCCGAGATGGCCACGCGCGGGGTCGCGGAACGCTGGCCGGTCCTGCTGGGCGGGGCGGCGCTGACCCGCGCGTACGTCGAGGACGACCTGCGGTCGATGTTCCCCGGGCAGGTGCACTACGCGAGGGACGCGTTCGAGGGGCTGTCCCTGATGGACAAGGTGATGACCGCCAAGCGTGGCGGCGCGCCGGTGATCGACCCGGAGCGGGAGGCGGCGCTGGCGGCGCGGCGGGCCCGCCGGGAACGGCAGCGGTCCATGGTGACCGAGTCCCTGCCCGAGCTGCACGACTCCTCGATCCGCTCCAATGTGGCCGCGGACGTGGCCGTGCCCACCCCGCCGTTCTTCGGCACGCGGGTGGTCAAGGGCGTGCCGATGGCCGAGTACGCGGCGTTGCTCGACGAGCGGGCCACGTTCCGTGGGCAGTGGGGGTTGAACGGCGCCCGCGGCGGCAACGGTCCGTCCTACGAGGAGCTGGTGGAGACCGAGGGTCGGCCGCGCCTGCGGTACTGGCTGGACCGGCTGATCGCTGACCAGGTGTTGGAGGCGGCCGTGGTGTACGGCTACTTCCCCGCGTACTCCGAAGGCAATGACCTGGTGGTGCTCGACGAGAACGGGCACGCGGAGCGCGCCCGGTTCTCCTTCCCCCGGCAGCGCCAGGAGCGGCGGCTCTGCCTTGCGGACTTCTTCAAGCCCAAGGGCGACCAGCTCGACGTGGTCGCGTTGCAACTGGTCACCGTCGGGCAACCCGTCAGCGAGTACGCGGCGAAACTGTTCGCCCGCAACGAGTACCGCGACTACCTGGAGGTGCACGGGCTGTCCGTGCAGCTCACCGAGGCGCTCGCCGAGTACTGGCACCGCCGCATCCGGGCCGAGATGACCCTGCCCGACGGCCGTCCCCTGGGCCACGACGACCCGACCGACCTGGCGGGGATCCTGCGCAACGACTACCGGGGCTGCCGGTACGCGTTCGGCTACCCGGCCTGCCCGGATCTGGAGGATCGGGCGAAGATCGTGGACCTGCTCGGGTCGGAGCGGATCGGCGTGGAGTTGTCGGAGGAGTTCCAGTTGATGCCGGAGCAGGCCACCGACGCCATCGTGGTCCACCACCCGGAGGCGAGCTACTTCAACGCCAAGTAGCGGGCGCAGGTGCCCTGACCTGCACCGGAGCGCCGTGCCTTCGCGACTCTCGTGCCTACGACTTCAGCGATCGAGAGCGCAGATCGGCCGTAGCAGAGATGCCGAAGGCGGCGGGGACGGTCCGGTCTGGACCGCCCCCGCGCCGGGAATCACTCGGGGATGATGAATTGGGCGGTGCTGGTGGTGTCGTAGTTGACGCCGTTCTTCTCGGCGTGGTGGATGCAGTTGATCGTGACCGTGCGGGACTGGACGGGAACGCCGGTGACCGGGACGGTCGGAGACCAGAAGGTCACGTCAACGAGGGCGCCGTTGTTCTCGGAGTCATAGTCGTGAGTGGAGTAGCTGAGCACGGTGGCGGAACACCGGACGTTGATGTAGTTGGCGTCCACCCGATCGTTGCCCCAGGTGGCGAGCCGGGAGTATCCGCGGACCTTTACGCCGCCCTGACGCAGTGGCCAGCTTCCTTCGTGGCCGGTGTCTTCCAGTTGGATGACGCCCTGCAGGTTGTAGGTCGGGGTGGGTGGGGTGCTGCCGCCGCCGCCACCACCTTCACCGCCACCGCCACACTCCGAATCGATGGGGCACTCGGGGACCCACGCCTGCGCCGGCGTGGTGGTCACGCTGATGAACGCGGTACAGGCCAGCAGGGCGACCCCCAGCGTGGAAGCGCGTCTAAGCACGTCATCTCCTGTCAGCAGACGCCCGGGTATGTCACCCAGGGCGTGCGATTGGACGCGTAAAGTATGGCCACCGGATTAGGGAGCGCGATAGGCATTGCGCCTTACGAGGCGGCAGATCGTCCTTTGTTCGCTCACCGGATGTCGTCGGACTTGCCCTTGCCAGTCAACAGGATCTCGGCACGCCCTCGATCGGCGTGCAACGTCATCCTTTGCAGGAAACGGCGCCAGCCGAATTACGCATTGTTGGATCGGCGCGTGTCGCGCCGTCGGCGCAATGGCCTGAGGTGGCCGGACGATCCGGCTCCCTCTTGGAGAGGGTTCCGGGTATGGGTTGGTCGAGCGTCTGGCAAAGTGGGCCCGATCGATGAATTCAGCTCGGTCGATCGGGGTGGCGGGCGACCTCGCGGACGGTGGTGATCAGGGCGGTGCCGGCTGCGGTGGCGATGCCTCGACGATGAGGCAACGGTCTACGGAGAGCGCTGTGGTAGCCGGATGAACTGACGATCATGGTCACTGACTGTCGCCCTGGGCCCGGCGGCGCGCAGGACGACGTCGAGCACCAGGTCACCGTCGGCTTCGTAGGCTCCGCTGGCCCAGGCCGCGTTTGGTTCGATCACGGCCCAACGGCCGTCGATGATCCCCACGTCCACCACGATGGCGGTGGGGAGCGTGTGACCAAGTCCGGCCACCAGGTCGGTTCCGAAGGCGAGCGCGTCGGCTGTCGCCGGGCCGAGGCGCAGCCTCCCCTGCTCGGCGTACTGACTGCCGGTATGGACCGCGCCGTCGAGCAGGTACAGCCGGTACTCGGTGGCAAAGTCGACGATGTCGCTGACGAGGACGGGAGTCTGCCGGTCGACAGCGTCCGGGCCCGGCAGGCGGGAACCGTCCGTATAGATCATGGCCCGGATGGACTTGTCGTTTGGTGACTTGACGAATGCGGGTCGACGGAGTTCGTAGGCTTCCCCGATCGTGACCGCTGTGATCTCTCGGCGTGTGAAGTCCCGGGGCAGTCCAGCGAGCCAGTTGTGCGGGGCCTCCAGCGGGGCGATCCCGAACAGGGGGGCGACGGCGTCGGCGAAGGTCGGCCCGGCGTGCAGGTGGTCGGCTTGCACACCGGCGGGCACCTCGAAGGTGGGAAGCTGCACGGTGGGCAGCCCTCGTCGGTGGGCGGTGTCGCGCAACCGCTGAGCCGATGCGGTCAGTCGCGGTGGCAGGACGAGTGTCACGGACGAGGATCCTGCCGTATCGGGTGGCGCGGCCACAGCCGATATCCGTGGCTTGACGCCGTAGCGCTGTCGGGGCTGGTCCTGTCCTCGTGGCAGGATCTGCGGCCATGGGCTTGGCGCATGCTCTCGCTGAGTGGACGGACGTGGACAGCGCCCAGTACGAGTTGGGCAGGACGCTGGGCCTGTTCACGGATCGCACGTTCATGCAGGTCAAGTGGGTGTTCTGGTCGGACAATCCGGTCGGCGCGGCGCTCGTCGACATGCTGCACGCGTTGGTGAAGGCTGGCGTGCTGGAGCACCGCGACGAGCCCGACCACCAGTTCCGATGGAAGACGGCGACCCCGCTGGATGGCCTTCGTTGAACGCGTCGATGGTCTCGCCGCGTAGTGCGGCAGGTCAGGCGTTGTCGAGCACGAACGTTCGCATGAGGTCGGCGCATTCAGCCGCGTGCGTTTCCAACAGGAAGTGCCCGCCGTCGTAGAGATGCGCGTCCATCCGATCGAGAGCGCGGTGGTAGGCGAGGACCTCGTCGACGTCGAAGAACGGGTCGTGCCGTCCCCAGAGCACAAGCGCCGGCGGCTGGTGGGCACTGTGGTAGTCGGCCAGCTCGTCGAAGCGGGCGACGTGGTTGGCGTAGTCGGTGAACAGTGCGAACTGGGCTTCGATGTTGCCGGGTCGCCGCATGCGCTCCCAGTCGAGGTGCCACGACTCGGGAGGTTGCAGCATGCGCACGCCCTCGGGTAGCCCGGCGAGGTACTGGTCACGGGTCCCGGCGAAGGTCAACCAGTCGGGCAGTTTGGCCCGCTGGTGGTCGGTCGGGTCGGCCCAGTACGCCTTGGCGTCGTCCCACTGCGCGCCGAGGCCGTCCTCGTGCGCGTTGCCGCTCTGGACGATGAGGCCGCGAATCCGATCCGGGGCACGGGTGGCCAGGTGGTAGCCCACGGGGGCGCCGAAGTCGTGCAGGTAGACGAAGAAGCGCTCGACCCCGAGATGGTCGAGTAGGTGCTCGATGGCGCGGGAGAGGTTCTCGAAGGTGTAGTCGTATTCGTCGATGGTCGGTGACGAGGACATGCCGAAGCCGGGGAGATCGGGTGCGATCACGTGCGCGACGTCGGCAAGCGTGGGCATGACCTCCCGGAAGGTGTGCGACGAACTCGGGAACCCGTGCAGCAGCAGTACGGTCGGCTGGCCGGCCTGCCCGGCCTCGCGGAAGAACACCTCAAGGCCGTCGATGTCGGCCTGCCGGTGGCGGACCTTCTGGATGGCCTGCATCGCGTCCTCCTCCTGGAGTGTCGGATCCAACCCAAACCTAGCGACGAGTCCTCACGCCCGTACCCGTTCCACCCGGGACGGGACAGGACGCCGCGAATCGCGGCCCGCCGCGAGTGGGCCACTGCGTTGGACCAGTTCGGTGGACACGGCCTGCTGATTCCCGGAATTTCTGGTACGGCCAGCGGGTGGACGTCGACAATCGGCTACGACCATGATCCTGCGGTAGCCCGCCTCTTGTGTCGTTGGGGTTCAACTGGCCCCGATCAGTGGTGTCTGCGCACAACCCCGTCCCGCAGACTCCGGGGGGTGACCACCTACCCTGGGAAGAAGAAGATCGGAAATCTTGGTGCCGTCGGTATCGCGGCAGCCATTTCCGTCTTGTTGTGCTGCGGCGTCGGCACCATTGGGGCGCTCACCGACAATGACAGTGACAAGAAACCCGTCGCGGTGGCTACTGCGACCGCTTCGAGCGTCGGCGATCGTATCGTCGACAACGCGACTGTCACCGCCAGTCCCACGCCGGACGCACAGGCGTCCCCCAGCCCATCGCCTTCGCTGAGCCCGACACCCGGTCCGCTGCGCACCATTGGTACGCCGACATCGCGTCCGGTCGCCAAGCCGACGACCAGCAAGCCGAAGCCGAAGTCGGCGGCGACCAGCAAGCCGAAGTCGACGACCGCAGCGCCGAAACCGAAGACGACAACGGCAGCGCCGAAGCCGAAGCCGACCACCGCGAAACCGGCACCGCCGCCGGTGTCGACAGTGCATCCCGGGTCGTTCTGCTCCAAGCAGGGGGCGCGTGGGGTGACGAAGACCGGTAAGCCGATGGTGTGCACGACCACCGCGACGGATTCCAGGAAGCGGTGGCGGGCGGCGTAATCCACCACCACGACGAGCCCGGTCACCTAAAATGGTGCCGGGCTTCGTTGTCGCTGATAGACCCTTGCATAAACGGCGCGGTCCGCACGACAGGTGGATGCCGGATGGCGCGTGCGTGGCAGAATGCCCTGCGATCCGGTGTCGCATGCGGATGTCGAGAACGGCGGGGCGGCTCCGTCCCAGGGGCGGATGCGGCAACAACACCGCACCAGACCCAGGGAGTCCCAGCATGGCGATCCAGCGGATGGACAACGTCCTCATCGTTGTCGAGGATCTTGACGCCGTCATTGCGTTCTTCGTCGAGCTCGGCATGGAGTTGGAGGGCCGGGGGCCGGTCGAGGGGCGGTGGGTGGAACGGGTGATCGGCGTCGACGACGTTCGGCAGGAGGTCGCGATGCTGCGGACCCCGGACGGCCACGGCAAGGTCGAGCTGGCGAAGTTTCACACGCCGGCGGCGATCAGAGTCGAGCCGACGGACGCGCCCACGAACACGCTTGGCATTCGTCGCATCATGTTCGCCGTCGACGACGTCGAGGACGTCATCGCCCGCCTGCGTACGCACGGGGCCGAACTCGTCGGTGAGCTGGCGCAGTACCAGAACGTCTACCGGCTCTGCTACGTCCGTGGCCCGGAGGGCATCGTCGTCGGACTGGCCGAACAGCTCACCTGACGGCCAGCGCAGCGCCGGTCAGGCCAGGATGTCGGCGACCATCGTGTCGGCGTTCTCGAACGACTCGACCGTCCGGAACCCTTCGGTGGCGTAGAACCCCGCTGCGACGTTCGCCCGCTCCACGCTGAGCGACACCCGACGGATGCCGCGTGCACGCGCGGCCTCCAGGACGGCGCGCAGCAGCATCCGGCCCACACCCCGGCCGCGCCACGATTCCACCACGCCGATGGTCAGCTCCGGCACATCGTCGCTGACGTACCCGTAACCCGGGTCGGCGGCGGTCAGGTGCCGCAACCAGGCCGCGCCGACCGGCCGACCCGCCGGCTCTGCCGCGACCACCCCGATGTCGTCCGGCCGCATCCACCCGGTGACATAGTGCGCCAGCGCGGGGTCGGCCAGGATCCGCTCGCGCGACCAGTTGCGCTCCGGCAGCCAGTTCACGGCCTCCACCAGCATGTCGACCAGGAACGGGTGATCGGTGGCGGTGGCCGCGCGGATATCGACGTCATGCACCGCCATACCCTGGCACAGGACCAGGGCTCAGGCGACCAGGATGCCGCCGTCGACGGTCACCACCGTGCCGGTGGCGTAGGTCGCCCGCAGCAGGTAGGCGACCTCCTCGCCGCTGGTGCGGGAGTTCGTCGACATCGCCGCGCGTCGGTCGTAGCACCAACCGGTGAGCGGCGCGGCCCGCGCGGCGACGGCACCTGGTTTCCTGGTTACCCTCAGGGCATGTTCCGTGCGGCCCGGCCCGATGACTTCGCGCAGATCATCCGCCTCTACCGGCAACTGAACCCGGACGATCCGGTGCTCGACGACGGCTCCGACGAGGTGGCGTTCCAGCAGATCGTGGGCACACCGGGGCTGCGCCTGTTCGTCCTCGAACTGGACGGGGTCGTCGTCGCCACGACGTACCTCAACGTGATCCCCAACATCAGCCGGTCCGCGTCGCCCTACGCGGTCATCGAGAACGTGGTCGTCGACGAATCGCGGCGCGGCAGCGGGCTCGGCCGGCAGATCATGGCCGGCACACTCCAGGCCGCCTGGGACGCGGGCTGCTACAAGGCGATGCTGATGACCGGTTCGCGCAACCCGGCGACGCACGCCTTCTACCGCGCCTGCGGGTTCTCGGCCGACGTCAAGACCGCCTACCTCGCGCGACCACCGGCATCCGGACGTTAGGGCATGTTTCATAAGAACTGGCCGGCCTGCGGCGGGCCCGAACGTCGACCGGCGGCGTTGCGGTTTCGCCCGGATACGACACCGGTATCCGAACGAAACCGCGCCTTGCCGGATCGCCGCCCGGACTCCGCCTCGGCTCG
>NZ_JBEZZW010000026.1:0-109745 GCF_040639415.1 Micromonospora sp. NPDC023888
CGCCATTCGTGCAGGTCGGAACTTACCCGACAAGGAATTTCGCTACCTTAGGATGGTTATAGTTACCACCGCCGTTTACTGGCGCTTAAGTTCTCCGCTTCGCCCCGAAGAGCTAACAGGTCCCCTTAACGTTCCAGCACCGGGCAGGCGTCAGTCCATATACATCGAATTACTTCTTCGCATGGACCTGTGTTTTTAGTAAACAGTCGCTTCCCCCTGCTCTCTGCGGCCATACAACGCTCCACCCGCGCGGGGCTTCACGTCTCCGGCCCCCCTTCTCCCTAAGTTACGGGGGCAATTTGCCGAGTTCCTTAACCACAGTTCGCCCGATCGCCTCGGTATTCTCTACCTGACCACCTGTGTCGGTTTGGGGTACGGGCCGCTAAGAACTCGCTAGAGGCTTTTCTCGGCAGCATAGGATCACTGACTTCACCTGAATCGGCTCGGCATCACGTCTCAGCCTTCATGTGTTGCGGATTTGCCTACAACACGGCCTACACGCTTACCCCGGCACAACCACCGGCCGGGCTCAGCTACCTTCCTGCGTCACCCCATCGCTTGACTACTACCCATCAGGTTCCCACGCTCCCTCAGCTCAGTCCGAAGACCTCACCAAGTTCGGGTGGTTAGCACAACGAGGTTCGTCAGGGACGCTCTTTCGCGGGTACGGGAATATCAACCCGTTGTCCATCGACTACGCCTCTCGGCCTCGCCTTAGGTCCCGACTCACCCAGGGCGGATTAGCCTGGCCCTGGAACCCTTGGTCATCCGGCGGAAGGGTTTCTCACCCTTCTTTCGCTACTCATGCCTGCATTCTCACTCGTGCCGCGTCCACAACTGGGTCACCCCGCTGCTTCACTCGCGGCACGACGCTCCCCTACCCATCCACACACCTGCACAAGGAATCAAGTCCAAGCGAGGATAAAATGTGAATGCCACAGCTTCGGCGGTGTGCTTGAGCCCCGCTACATTGTCGGCGCGGAACCACTTGACCAGTGAGCTATTACGCACTCTTTAAAGGGTGGCTGCTTCTAAGCCAACCTCCTGGTTGTCTATGCGACCCCACATCCTTTTCCACTTAGCACACGCTTAGGGGCCTTAGCTGGTGATCTGGGCTGTTTCCCTCTCGACTACGAAGCTTATCCCCCGCAGTCTCACTGCCGCGCTCTCACTTACCGGCATTCGGAGTTTGGCTGATTTCGGTAAGCTTGTGGGCCCCCTAGACCATCCAGTGCTCTACCTCCGGCAAGAAACACGCGACGCTGCACCTAAATGCATTTCGGGGAGAACCAGCTATCACGGAGTTTGATTGGCCTTTCACCCCTAACCACAGGTCATCCCCCAATTTTTCAACATTGGTGGGTTCGGCCCTCCACGCGGTCTTACCCGCGCTTCAGCCTGCCCATGGCTAGATCACTCCGCTTCGGGTCTAGGACACGCGACTGAATCGCCCTATTCAGACTCGCTTTCGCTACGGCTCCCCCACACGGGTTAACCTCGCCACATGCCACTAACTCGCAGGCTCATTCTTCAAAAGGCACGCCGTCACCCCGCAAGGCTCCGACGGATTGTAGGCGAACGGTTTCAGGTACTATTTCACTCCCCTCCCGGGGTACTTTTCACCATTCCCTCACGGTACTTGTCCGCTATCGGTCACCAGGAAGTATTTAGGCTTACCAGGTGGTCCTGGCAGATTCACGGCAGATTTCAGGGGTCCGCCGCTACTCGGGAACACCCACAGAAGGTCAGCAACTTTCACCTACCGGACTCTCACCGTCTACGGTCAGCCATTCCAGACTGTTCGACTAGCCACTGACTTTGTAACTCCTCGAGTGCATGTCAGTACACTCAGCGGGGTCCCACAACCCCGACCACGCAACCCCTGACAGGTATCACACGCAGCCGGTTTAGCCTCGATCCGCTTTCGCTCGCCACTACTCACGGAATCACTAAATTGTTTTCTCTTCCTGCGGGTACTGAGATGTTTCACTTCCCCGCGTTCCCTCCACACACCCTATGTGTTCAGGTGTGGGTGACACCACATGACTGGTGCCAGGTTTCCCCATTCGGACACCCTGGGATCACAGCTTGGTTGACAGCTCCCCCAGGCCTATCGCGGCCTCCCACGTCCTTCATCGGCTCCTGGTGCCAAGGCATTCACCGTTCGCCCTTGACAACTTGACCACAAAGATGCTCGCGTCCACTGTGCAATTCTCAACAAACGACCAACCCACAACCCGATCCGCCCCACACCAAACCCAACAACAGTTGGCGGTATGTGAGGCCAGGCCATGCCTGGCAACCTCGTGCGACGCTCACGCCACACTCAAGGCTCTGAAACAACAACACGATGGTTGTTCTTTCAGGACCCAACAGGGTGCTTACATTCTTCCTCAGCCGCACCAGGGACTTCGTTCCCACCACCCAAAAGCGGCTGTACTAGAAGGAACCCGGCCGTTGCCGAGGGAAAACTTGCCAGTGTCTCCGCCATCTGAGCACCCCGACCCAACATTCGTAGGTCGCGGGCTCCTTGCACCCTTTCGGGTGAAGGTGCTCCTTAGAAAGGAGGTGATCCAGCCGCACCTTCCGGTACGGCTACCTTGTTACGACTTCGTCCCAATCGCCAGCCCCACCTTCGACGGCTCCCTCCACAAGGGTTGGGCCACCGGCTTCGGGTGTTGCCGACTTTCGTGACGTGACGGGCGGTGTGTACAAGGCCCGGGAACGTATTCACCGCAGCGTTGCTGATCTGCGATTACTAGCGACTCCGACTTCACGGGGTCGAGTTGCAGACCCCGATCCGAACTGAGACCGGCTTTTTGGGATTCGCTCCACCTCACGGTATCGCAGCCCATTGTACCGGCCATTGTAGCATGCGTGAAGCCCTGGACATAAGGGGCATGATGACTTGACGTCATCCCCACCTTCCTCCGAGTTGACCCCGGCAGTCTTCGATGAGTCCCCGCCATAACGCGCTGGCAACATCGAACGAGGGTTGCGCTCGTTGCGGGACTTAACCCAACATCTCACGACACGAGCTGACGACAGCCATGCACCACCTGTGACCGCCCCCGAAGGACCCCCCATCTCTGGAGGTTTTGCGGCCATGTCAAACCCAGGTAAGGTTCTTCGCGTTGCATCGAATTAATCCGCATGCTCCGCCGCTTGTGCGGGCCCCCGTCAATTCCTTTGAGTTTTAGCCTTGCGGCCGTACTCCCCAGGCGGGGCGCTTAATGCGTTAGCTGCGGCACAGGAAACCGGAGAGGCCCCCCACACCTAGCGCCCAACGTTTACAGCGTGGACTACCAGGGTATCTAATCCTGTTCGCTCCCCACGCTTTCGCTCCTCAGCGTCAGTATCGGCCCAGAGACCCGCCTTCGCCACCGGTGTTCCTCCTGATATCTGCGCATTTCACCGCTACACCAGGAATTCCAGTCTCCCCTACCGAACTCTAGCCTGCCCGTATCGACCGCAGGCTTGGGGTTGAGCCCCAAGTTTTCACGGTCGACGCGACAAGCCGCCTACGAGCTCTTTACGCCCAATAAATCCGGACAACGCTCGCACCCTACGTCTTACCGCGGCTGCTGGCACGTAGTTGGCCGGTGCTTCTTCTGCAGGTACCGTCACTCTCGCTTCGTCCCTGCTGAAAGAGGTTTACAACCCGAAGGCCGTCATCCCTCACGCGGCGTCGCTGCATCAGGCTTCCGCCCATTGTGCAATATTCCCCACTGCTGCCTCCCGTAGGAGTCTGGGCCGTGTCTCAGTCCCAGTGTGGCCGGTCGCCCTCTCAGGCCGGCTACCCGTCGTCGCCTTGGTAGGCCATCACCCCACCAACAAGCTGATAGGCCGCGAGCCCATCCCAAGCCGAAAAACTTTCCACCCCCAGCCATGCGGCCGGAAGTCCTATTCGGTATTAGCCCCGGTTTCCCGGGGTTATCCCAAAGCTTGGGGCAGGTTGCTCACGTGTTACTCACCCGTTCGCCGCTCGAGTACCCCGAAGGGCCTTTCCGCTCGACTTGCATGTGTTAAGCACGCCGCCAGCGTTCGTCCTGAGCCAGGATCAAACTCTCCAACAAAAAACTATGTTGAACAGCATCCTGACAACAAACAAATGTTGCCAAAGGAATCCCAACCAGCCAGACAAAAGCCTGACCAGTCCGGGGTATAAATCATAATTGGCACTGGCTTTACAAGCACCCTGTTGAGTTCTCAAAGAACAACCACACACCGACCAGAAGCCCCACCTCAGTGGAACCCCAACCGGGGCTTTTCGTTCGCGTCCCTTAGCGCTTTCCAGCGCCAGGCACTTTTACTACGTTACCCGCTCGTTTCCGCCGTGTCAAACCGGTGTTTCGCGGTTCGTCGTGCTTCATCCGGTAATGCGGGCACCATGTCTCGACCGGCTTGCGCCGCTCTCGTCACGGATTTTGCAGGCCGGCCGCTGCGGTTTCCCGCAAGCTCGCCCGGTGCCCTGCCGGTTGTTAACCTTACCCGGTCGGTTCCGCCGCACCAAATCCGCCTCGCGGCGAACCTTGGGGGCACCACCCGGTACCGGTCCCGAGGAGTACAACTCCTCCGACCCGGCGGTCATTCCCGCGCTCCGGCCGCCTCAGACTTTCGCCTGTTTCGTCCGTTCCGCGCTGACAGAGAGAAAGTTACGCGTCCGGCCCGATGATCGTCAAATCCGCCGGACGCGTCCCCCGTCACATCGTCGACAGTCGACTATTCGCCCAGTTCAACGCCCGCGAACGAACGCTTGCCGCGACGCAGTACCAGGTATCGCCCGTGCAGCAGGTCGGCCGGCGACACCGCGGCGTCCACCTCGGTCACCCGGTTGTTGTTGACGTAGGCGCCACCCTCGGCGATCACCCGGCGAGCCTCCTTGAGGCCACTGACGAGCCCGGAGTCCCGCAACAACCCCGCCACATCCGGCAACTCGCCGGTGAGACGCACCAGCCCGGCCTCGGTCAGCGCCGCGCGCAGCGTCTCCGGGGCCAGGTCGTCAAGCGACCCGCGCCCGAAGAGGGCCTGACTGGCGGCGATCGCCTGTCGAGCCTCGTCCGGGCCGTGCACCAGGGTGGTCAGCTCCTCGGCGAGCGCGCGCTGCGCCAGGCGGGCCGCCGGCCGCTCGGCCGTCGCCTTCGCCAGCTCCTCCAACTCGTCGCGGGTACGGAAGCTGAAGTAGCGCAGGTAGCGGTCCACCTCCCGGTCGTCGACGTTGAGCCAGAACTGGTAGAACGCGTACGGGCTGGTCATCGTCGGGTCGAGCCAGACGGCGCCGCCCTCGCTCTTGCCGAACTTCGTACCGTCGGCCTTGGTCACCAGGGGCGTGGTGAACGCCTGCACCGGCCCCGCGCCCCGCCGGCGGACGTAGTCGACGCCGGCGGTGATGTTGCCCCACTGGTCGGAGCCGCCGAACTGGAGTTGACAGCCGTGCCGGCGGTGCAGCTCGAAGAAGTCGTTGGCCTGGAGCAGTTGGTAGCTGAACTCGGTGTAGCTGATGCCGGTCTCCAGGCGGGCCCGCACCACCTCCCGCGCCAGCATCTTGTTCACCGGGAAGTGTTTGCCCACGTCGCGGAGGAACTCGACGATCGACATCTCGCCGGTCCAGTCCAGGTTGTTCACCAACTGCGCCGCGTTGTCGCCGGTGTACGACACGAAGGGCGCGAGCTGCTCGCGGATCCGCTCGACCCAACCGGCGATCACGTCGAGTGGGTTGAGCGTCCGTTCGGCGCTCTCCTTCGGGTCACCGATCTGCCCGGTGGCCCCACCGACCAGCAGCAACGGGCGGTGGCCGGCGAGTTGCAGCCGGCGGGCCATGAGGACCTGCATGAGGTTGCCGACGTGCAGGCTCGGGGCGGTGGGGTCGAAACCCACGTAATAGGTGGCTGCCGTCCCACCGTCGAGCAGCTCGCGCAGCTCGTCGAGGCCGGTCGAGTCCTGGATGAGGCCACGCCAGAGCAGGTCGTCGGTCAGGGAGTCCCGCCCGGACGGCGGGGGGCTGCTGTCGGTCACGGTCACCGATTCTCCCCCATCGCCGGCACCAACCCGTACCGGGTTTGCCGCAACCCGCCCCGGTTAGGCTTGCGCCCCGTTGATCGAGGAGGGGTTTGCCGTGGAGATGCCGGATCTGACTGGTGGTTTCGTCGCCCTGCTCGGCCTGACGTTCGAGGAGGCGACCGCCGACCGGGTGGTCATCCGCTGGCAGGTCCGCCCGGAGCTGCACCAGCCGTTCGGCATCCAGCACGGCGGGGTGTACTGCTCGGTCGTGGAGACCGCGGCCAGCGTGGGTGGCTCTCTCTGGCTGGGCGACCGGGGCACGGTGGTCGGCGTGTCGAACCAGACCGATTTCCTGCGGGCCGTCCGGGACGGGGAGCTGACCGCGGTCGGCACGCCGGTGCACCGGGGTCGTAGCCAGCAGCTCTGGCAGGTGGAGATCACCGATGCCGACGAGCGGCTGGTCGCCCGCGGTCAGGTCCGGCTGCAGAACCTGTCGCGCGACTGAGCGGCGGCACCCGGACGGTTCAGCTCCGGGCCTCGTCCAGCACCGGCTCCGAGGTCAGATCCGCGTCGGAGTCGGTGTCATCGGGTACGCGACTGACCCGTACCTCGGTGATCGCCCGGTGGTCGATGCCGGCCACCATCAGCACCCAGCCGTCCAGGGTCACGTCCTCGCCGGCCACCGTGGGGATGTGCCCGAGTCGGGCCAGCACCAGCCCGGCGACAGTGGTGTAGTCGCCGTCCGGGCGCGACGGCAGCTCGACGCCGATGTCCGGCAGGTCGTGCACCGGGAAGGTGCCGGGCAGCAGCAGCGCGCCGTCGGGGTCGCGGCGCACCGAACCCACGTCCCGGTCGGTCTCGTCGTAGATCTCACCGACGATCTCCTCCAGGATGTCTTCCAGCGTGACGATGCCGTCGACGGCGCCGCGCTCGTCCACGACGAGTGCGATGTGCTGCCGCTCGGCCTTGAACTGGCGCAGCGCGTCCACCACCGGCAGCGAGTCGGGCAGCAGCATCGGGGGGCGCGCGATCTCGTCGACCGGGCGGTCGTCGGGCACCCCCACCAGGTCGCGCAGGTGGATCACGCCGGCCGTGTCGTCCAGGCCGCCGTGGCGCACGACCGGCGCCCGGGAGTGCCCGGTGGCGGCCAGCACGAGCCGCGCGGCCTCCGCGGTGGTCCCGCTGTCGAGCGTGAAGACCTGCAACCGGGGTACGAGGACAGCCCGCAGCCGCCGGTCGGCGATCTCCACGGCGCCGGCGATGATGGTGCGCTGCTCCTTGGTGAAGCCGTGGTTGCCGGCGACGATGTCGCGCAGCTCGTCCGGGCCGATCTCCTCCGGCTGGTGTTTCGGGTTGAGCCCGACCAGGCGGACCACCACGTCGCTGGTGGCGCCGAGCGCCCAGACCGCCGGCCGGGTGAAGCTGGCGAGCAGATCGAGGGGGCGGGCCACCAGCAGCGCCCACCGCTCGGCGGACTGCATGGCGATCCGCTTGGGGGCCAGCTCGCCGAAGACCAGGGTGACGAAGGTCAGCGCGAGGGTGACCACGACGATGGCCACCGTCTCGGCCGCGCCGCCGAACACCCCGAGCAGCGGGACGAGCGGCTTGGCCAGCGAGACCGCCGCGGCGGCGGAGGCCAGGAAGCCGGCGAGGGTGATGCCGATCTGGATGGTGGCCAGGAAGCGGTTCGGGTCCTTGGCGAGTCGGGCCAGCACGCGCCCGGCCCGGCTGGTGCGCTCCAACCGCTGGATCTGGCTGTCCCGCAGCGACACCAGCGCCATCTCGCTGCCGGCGAAGAGCGCGTTGATCACGACCAGGATTCCGACCAGGGCCAGTTGGCTCCCGTAGCTCTGCACGCCCGGTTCGCTCCCTCTGCGGTGGTGGCACCGGCCAGCACGCCCGGCACCCGCCGGTCGGCGAGCCCGCCCGGCGTAGGCGTGTGTTTGCCCCGTCCGGCGCCCGCCGAATCCTGACCGGGTGAGGCTACGCCGGATCGGCCGCCGGTGACGCTACGCCGGGTCGCCGGCCGGGGTCGCCGGCAGATCGAGGACGTACGAGTCGCCCTCCGGGCGGAAGCCGAGCCGGTGGTAGTAGGGGGCGACCATCCGCGGCGGGCTGACCACCCGGCGGAAGCCTCGTTCGGTGAACAGGTGGCTGCGTCGGTAGACGAACTCGCCAGGGGTGAAGTCGCGGAACCTGGGGGTCACGTAGTCCAGGTCGATCTGGGCGACGTCGCGCGCCTCGGCGTGCGACAGCACCACGCCCACCACCTCGTCGGCCGTGACCACCAGGAAGGCGGATCGCCCGGACGCGTCCGGGTCCCAGTGGAAGTCGGGGTTGAACCGGGCGATGTCCGCGGCGTGCACCCGCAGCGTGTGCGCGAGGAACTGGTCGCCGACGCCGACCTCCACCACCTGGTAGGTCTGCTCGTCGTGCCGGGTGGCGAGCATCCCGCGCAGGTACCAGATGTTGATCGCCGCGAGCACGACGTTGAGCCCGACCATGGGCCAGACCTCGATGGCGGCGTTGTAGCCGATCAGCACGACGCTGCCGACGAGGTTGAGCGCGCGCAGCCGCAGGACGCGCGACTGCAACAGGGACCACACCAGCACCGCGGAGCCGGCCCAGCCGACCAGATCCAACCAGTTCACCCCGCGAGACTAGTGCCCGCCCAGGTCAGGGGCATCGGCGGGCAGCTCCAGCAGCCACTCCTCGACGTCTTCGCCGCGGCCGTTGGCGTACCCCGAGTCCTCGCCGACCACCACGAACCCGCACTTGCGCAGCACCGCGAGGGACGCGGCGTTGTCCTTGACGGCGCGGGCGTGCACCGGTCGGGGCAGCTCGCGCAGCAGCGCGGCAAGCGCCGCCGTGGCGTGCCCGCGGCCCCAGCGTGCCGGGTCGATCCAGTAGCTGACCTCGGTCTTGCCCTCGGCGGGGAAGGCGCTCACATAGCCGACCACCTCGCCGTCGACCTCGATGGTGCGGACCAGGTTCGCCGGGTCGGTGAGCACCCGGGCCCAGTGCCGGGCGAACTCCCGATGGTCGGACGGGTCCTTGGCGACGAACGCCGCCATCCGGTTGGCCTCCGGATCCTGCTGGTGCAGGAAGAACTCGACGAGGTCGTCCTCCAGGACCGGGCGCAGCCGCAGATCAGACGTCATCCGGCGAGAGTACGCAGCGGGTGTGACGGGGTGGGCCCGGCGGCCCCGCGGGCGAGATCCGTTCGCCGCCGTCGGGCGTTCCGCCTCGGGCCGGCCGCCCGAAGGCAGCAAGATGACTGGGACAGCGCACCGAGGAAGGGAGTGCCGATGGATCGACCCGTCGTGGTGGGCGTGGACGGATCGTCGTCCAGCCTCGTCGCCGCGGAGCACGCGGCCCGCGCCGCCGTGCTCCGGTCCCGGCCGCTGCTCCTGCTGCACGGCTACCTGCACCCCCTCGGCTACGGCGTGCCGGTCAACCCGTACGACATCGGGGTGCCGGTGCCCTCCGAGGAGGCGCAGCGGATGTTGGAACGCACGGCGGCCGACCTGGCCGACAGGTGGCCCGGCCTGGTCGTCGAGGTGCGCCAGGTCGCCGGCGGCCCCGGCATCACGCTGGTCGAGGAGTCCCGCCGGGCGGAGCTTGTCGTGGTGGGCAGTCGAGGGCTGGGCGGCTTCGCCGGGCTGCTGCTCGGCTCGGTCGGCACGCAGGTGGCCGCGCACGCGCACTGCCCGGTGCTGGTGGTCCGCCCCGACGAGCAGCAGATCCCGGTGGACGCGCCGGTGCTCGTCGGCGTCGACGGGTCCGAGTCGTCCCGGCTCGCCACCGGCTACGGCGCCGACGAGGCAGCCCTGCGGGACGTGCCGCTGGTGCTTGTGCACGTCGGCCCGGCGGACGAGGGCCGGGCGGTGCCGGAGGAGATCGAGGAGTCGCGGGCCGCGTACCAGGCCGAGGCGGTGCGGCTGCTGGCCGAGGCGTCCACCGCCGTCCGCGCCGAGCACCCCGACCTGGTGGTGCGGGAGCATCCGGTCCGGGCGGCCGGCCCGGCCCAGGGCCTCATCGAGGCCAGCGGCATGGCGTCGCTGCTGGTCGTGGGCACCCGGGGTCGGGCCGGGTTCGCTGGTCTGCTGCTCGGCTCGGTCAGCCAGGCGGCGATCCAGCACGCGCACTGCCCGGTGCTGGTCGCCCACCCGGTCACCTGACCGGCGCGCCGTCGCCTCCGTCGAGCAGGTGCAGGAAGTCGGTGGTGAGGGCGAACGGGTCGGCGGGGCCGCCGGTCGGCGGCCGACGCTCGATCTGGTCGGCCAGTTCACCGGCGGCGCGCAGGATCCGGCCGCGCAACGCGCCGTCGGCGGTGCCGTCGGACCAGTCCTCCGGAGCGGCGAAGACCGCTGTCGGCACCACCACCGCCCGCAGGTACGCGAACATCGGGCGGACGGCGTGCTCCAGTGCCAGTGAGTGGCGAGCGGTGCCGCCGGTCGCGCCGATGAGCACCGGCCGGTCGACGAGTGACGCGGAATCCAACACGTCGAAGAACGACTTGAACAGCCCGTTGTACGAGGCGCTGAAGATCGGGGTGACGGCGATGAGTCCGTCCGCCCCGGTCACCGCGTCGATGACCTCGCGCAGCGCCGTCGGCGGAAACCCGGTGAGCATGTTGTTGACCACGTCGTGGGCATATTCGCGCAGGTCGACGACGTGCAACTCCACCTCGGAGCCGCGCCGCACCAACTCGTCGCGGGTGGCCGCGGCGAGTTGGTCGGCGAGCAGCCGGGTCGACGAGGGCTGACTCAGCCCCGCCGAGACCACGGCCAGGGTGCGGTGGGTCATCGGGTCGCCTCCTCCGGTGCCTTGCCCGTCACGTCGTCCACGGCGTGCACGGTGCTGTCCTTGCCGCCGCCGGCGGCGGCGACCAGGGAGGCGTGCGTCGGCGCGTCCGGCACGTGCGCGGGGCGCAACGCGGCGAACTCCTTGCGCAGGACCGGCACGACCTCCTCGCCGAGCAGGTCGAGCTGCTCCAGCACGGTCTTCAGCGGCAACCCCGCGTGGTCCATCAGGAACAGCTGCCGCTGGTAGTCGCCGACGTACTCGCGGAAGCCGAGCGTACGGTCGATGACCTGCTGCGGGCTGCCCACGGTCAGCGGCGTCTCCCGGGTGAACTCCTCCAGCGACGGCCCGTGCCCGTAGACCGGGGCGTTGTCGAAGTACGGCCGGAACTCGCGGACCGCGTCCTGGGAGTTGCGGCGCATGAACACCTGCCCGCCGAGGCCGACGATGGCCTGGTCGGCGCTGCCGTGGCCGTAGTGCGCGTAGCGCTGGCGGTAGAGCGCGACCATCCGCTGGGTGTGCTCCTTGGGCCAGAAGATGTGGTTGGCGAAGAAGCCGTCACCGTAGTAGGCGGCCTGCTCGGCGATCTCCGGGCTGCGGATCGAGCCGTGCCAGACGAACGGGGGCACACCGTCGAGCGGGCGCGGCGTCGAGGTGAACGACTGCAACGGGGTGCGGTACTTGCCCTTCCAGTCGACCACGTCCTCGCGCCACAGCCGGTGCAGCAGGTCGTAGTTCTCGATGGCGAGGGGGAGGCCGGCGCGGATGTCCTTGCCGAACCACGGGTAGACGGGGCCGGTGTTGCCGCGGCCCATCATCAGGTCCACCCGGCCGTCGGACAGGTGCTGGAGCATCGCGTAGTCCTCGGCGATCTTCACCGGGTCGTTCGTGGTGATCAGCGTGGTCGCGGTGGACAGCAGCAGCCGCTCGGTACGCGCCGCGATGTGGCCGAGCATGGTGGTCGGTGACGAGGGCACGAACGGCGGGTTGTGGTGCTCGCCCGCGGCGAAGACGTCCAGACCGACCTCTTCGGCCTTGAGCGCGATGGCGACCATGGCCTTGATCCGCTCATGCTCGGTCGGCTCCCGCCCGGTGGTCGGGTCGACAGTGACGTCGCCGACGGTGAAGACTCCGAACTGCATGACCAGCTCCTCGCGTGTCAACCGGGTGCCGTCGTGGTACCCGGACGCAGCTCTCAACTTATTTGACGACGCAACTATTCCGAAGGCGGCACGTCTCGGGGTGGCGCGGGTCACTCCAGGCAACGGACATCTGTGGCGATGACGGCCCTTACGGTCGGGTCAACCCCCCGCCACCGAGGGCAACACCTGCACCTCGGCGTCGTCGCGGACCGGGGTGGCCAGACCGCCGGAGTGCCGGCAATCCTCACCGTCGACGAAGACGTTCACGTAACGGCGCAGCTCGCCGCGCTCGTCACGGATGCGCCGGGACAGCCGCGGATGCGCGACGGCCACCTCGTCGAGGACCGCCCGCAGCGTCCCGGCGGCGGTGACACTCAGCCGACTGGCCCCGCCGGCCTCACCCCGCAGCGGGCCGGGCAACAGCACGGTGACCATGCTCAGACCGCCGCAGCCCGAACGCAGAGCACGTCCGGCAGGTGTGCCGCCACCAGGGACCACGAGTCGCCCTCGTCGCGGCTGGCGTAGACCGAGCCGGAGCGGGTGCCGAAGTAGACCCCACCGGGGGTGGCGTCGTCGGCGCACATCGCGTCGCGCAGCACCGCCGGGTAGAACGGCCCCTCGGGCAGCCCCACCGACAGCGGCTCCCACTTGCCGCCGGCGTCGGCGGAGCGGAACACCCGGCAGCGGTGGTCGGTCGGGAACCGTTCGCTGTCAGCCACCAACGGGAAGGTCCACACCACGCCGCCCCGCCCCGGGTGGGCCACCATCGGGAAGCCGAAGTCGCTGGGCAGCCCGTCGGCGATCGAGGACCAGGTGCGCCCGTCGTCGTCGGAACGGTAGACGCCGTGGTGGTTCTGCGCGTAGAGCCGCTCGGGGTTGCCGGCGTCCCGGGCGACCTTGTGCACGCACTGGCCGAACTCCGGCCACTCGTCGGGCATGAAGTAGGCGCGGATGCCGGTGTTGCCCGGCGCCCAGCTCGCCCCGGCGTCCTCCGAGCGGTAGACGCCACCTGTGGACATGGCGACCAGCAGCCGGGCCGGGTCACGCGGGTGCGGCAGCACGGTGTGCACGGCCTGGCCGCCGAAACCGGCCTCCCACTGCGGGCGGTGCGGATGGTCCCAGAGGGAGCGGACCAGCTCGAAACTGCGGCCCCCGTCGGTGGACCGGAACAGCGCGGACGGCTCAGTGCCGGCCCAGACCACGTCCGGCTGGTCGGGACCGGCCGGCATCAACTGCCAGACCCGCCCGAGGGAGACGCCGGTGTCGGCCGGAAACGCGACAGGCGGCTGGTCGGGCTCGTCCCAGGAAGCGCCGAGGTCGTCGCTTGTGGCGACGCTGGGCCCGAAGTGCGAGCTGGTCATCCCGGCGAGCAACCGCGGGGTGGACCGCCGGGTGTCGACGGCGACCGCGTACACCCCGGTCATCGGGAAGTGCGGCCCGGTGATCTCCCAGCTACGCCGGTCGTCGGCGCTGGTGGCGAGAAACAACCCCTTGGCCGTGCCGATCGCGAGCAGCGTCGTCATGATGTCCTCCGAACCGTCGGTGAGCAGGTGCGGTGATTATGGACACACCCCCCGACACGTTCGCGTGACACACACCGGGAGGATCAGCGCCGGGTGCGGGGCACGTGTCGGCGGTACGCGCTGACCGTCGGGTCGCCGTCGAGCCAGAACCGCCACGGCAGGTCGTGCGCGCCGGTCACGCCGACCCGCGGGCCGGCGACCACCGTCTCCGGCGGCGCCGGCCGCGTCGGCGGGCGCAACCGGACCGGCCCGTCACCCAGCAGGTACGCGCCGTACGCGGAGCGGTCGATGCCGAGCGTGGCGCAGAGCCGGGCCGGTCCACGGGCCAGGTCCACGTCCCGGCGCACGGCCGGCCGGCGGTCCCGAGCCACGGCCAGCCCGTCGACGACCTCCCCGGCGCGCAGCAGGACGGCGGAAGCCTCCCCCTCGACGCCGGTGACCACGTTCATGCACCAGTGCATCCCGTAGGTGAAGTAGACATACGCATGCCCGGCCGGCCCGAACATCACCGCGTTGCGCGGGGTGCGCCCCCGGTGGGCGTGCGAGGCCTGGTCCCCGGCCATGCCGGCGTACGCCTCGACCTCGGTGATCCGGACGGTAACGCCGCCCGCGTGCAGCTCGCAGCCGAGCAGCCCGCGCGCGGCCGGCAGCAGCGGACCGGCGAGCAGGTCGGCAAGCCCCGCCAGGCCGGCGTCGGTGGCGGGGTCACCGGGCAACAGGTCCATGGCTCGACGGTACCCAGCCGAGCGGCGATCACCACACATGATCCAGCCCTGACTTCAACATTCTGTTGACAATGCTGTGTTGATAGTGTGTGCTCGGGACATGACGACGGACAACCCGTTCACCGCGCCGCACCCGGCCCACGCCCGCGCCCACCGCACCCACGAGGCACTGGAGCGCATCAGCCGCCGGCACGCCGGCACCGGCGCGCAGCGTGGCCGCTGGGCCCACCCGTACGTGCTGGACCCGTGGGAGGCGGTGGCCCTGGTCACCGCGCTGGCCGCCGGCGGAGCCGAGCGGGAGCCGGCGGAGGAGCCGATCGACGGCGCCGACCTCACCGCCGCGCTGACCCTGCTGCCCCACGTCCGCGCCGAGCTGGACGCCCTGGAGGCCGGGCTGTTGACGCTGGCCCGCGACCGCGGGCTGACCTGGCAGGCGATCGCGTACGGGCTGGGCCTGGGCAGCGCGCAGGCGGCCCGGCAGCGCTACGAGCGGGTCGCCGCCCGCTCGGCCGAGCAGAGCGCCTGAACCTGCGCCCCGGGCCGACTGTCGGATCGGCATGGCGCGCGTCGAACGGCCCCGCGGCGGGCACACTGTGCGCACGACGAGGAGGCACCCATGGAGCGCGCGGAGATGCTGACGTACTGCCTGGCCAAGCCGGGAGCGTGGCTGGACCGGCCGTGGGAGGGCGACGAGGTGGTGAAGGTGGGCAGCCGGATCTTCGCGTTCCTCGGCAGCGGCGCGGGGAAGCCGACGGTCGGCATCAAGTGCGGGCAGACCCGGGAGGTCGCCGACGAGTGGCTGCACCGGCACCCCGACGACGCACAGGTGATGGCCTACATCGGCCGGTCCGGGTGGAACACGCTGCGCCTGGACGGCGGGATCGACGACGAGGAGCTGACCGAGGCGGTCGACGCGTCGTACGACATGGTGGTGGCGAAGCTCCCGAAGCGAGAGCGCCCGACGGCCTGAACCGACGGTGGCGCCGGCGGCACGCGCCGACGCCACGCCACGGTGAGGTCTACCGCGGGACGACCCGCTCGGCGGCCCACTCCCGCCAGGTGGCGAGCCGGTCCGCCGCGATGGCGAGCTGGTCGGCCACCGGGCCGGGGCCGGTCGAGCCGGGGGTGGTCCGGGCCGCGAGGGCCGACCGGACGGAGAGCACGTCGCGCACCGACGGGTCCAGGTGCTCGCTGATCGTGGTCAGGTCGTCGTCGGAGACGTCCTCCAACTCGCACTCCCGAGCCGCGCAGAGCGCCACCAGCCGACCGGTGATCTCGTGCGCGTCCCGGAACGGCACGTGACGCCGGACCAGCCAGTCGGCGACCTCGGTGGCCAGGGAGAAACCGACAGGCGCGGCGGCGACGAGGCGGTCCACCCGGACCGTCATCGTGGAGATCATCCCCGCCAGGGCCGGGAGCAGCAGCTCCAGGGTGTCGACGGCGTCGAACGCCGGCTCCTTGTCCTCCTGCATGTCCCGGTCGTAGGTCATCGGCAGGCCCTTGAGCATGGTGAGCACCGTCACCAGGCCGCCGACCAACCGGCCGGACTTGCCACGGGCCAGTTCGGCGATGTCCGCGTTCTTCTTCTGCGGCATGATCGACGAACCGGTCGCGAACGAGTCGTCCAGCTCCACCCACCCGAACTCGTGCGAGGTCCAGAGCACGACCTCCTCGCCGAGGCGGGACAGGTGCACCCCGATCATGGCGGTGATGAACAGGAACTCGGCGACGAAGTCCCGGTCGGCGACGGCGTCCATCGAGTTGGCGAACGACGTCCGGAAGCCCAACTCCTTCGCCACGGCCACCGGATCCAGCGGAAGCCCGGAACCGGCAAGCGCGCCCGCGCCGAGCGGACTGACCGCCGCCCGGTGGTCCCAGTCGCGCAACCGCTCCAGGTCCCGCAGCAGCGGCTGCACGTGGGCGAGCAGCCAGTGCCCGAACGTGACCGGCTGGGCGTGCTGGAGATGCGTCATGCCGGGTGCGGCCGTGTCGACGTGCCGCTCGGCCTGCTCCACCAACGCCTCGGCCAGCTCGACGAGCCGGCTGGCCACGCCCCGGGCGTGGTCCCGCAGGTAGAGCCGCAGGTCCGTGGCGACCTGGTCGTTGCGGGACCGGCCCGCGCGCAGCTTGCCACCGAGGCTGCCGAGGCGCTCCAGCAGACCGCGCTCAAGCGCGGTGTGCACGTCCTCGTCGTCGACCGTGGGGCGGAAGGACCCCGAGGCGCACGCGGCCTCCAGGTCGTCCAGGGCCGCGAGGATCCGACCCAACTCCTCGGGGTCGAGCAGGCCGGCGCCGGCCAGGACCCGGGCGTGCGCCCGAGAACCGGCGATGTCGTACGGGGCCAGGCGCCAGTCGAACTGCACGCTCACCGACAGTCGGGCCAGTGCCTCGGCGGGGCCGCCCGCGAAGCGGCCACCCCACAGGCTCGTCCGGTTGGTGGCTGCGCTGTTCTCGGTCAGGCTCTTGTCGTCCACGTCGCCCATTGTGTCGGTCACTGTCCGGCACCGCCGACCCGGGCGTCCCGCGCGGCGGCCATCCGGCTCGGAAGGCCCCAGAGCTGTACAAAGCCCTTCGCCAGCGACTGGTCGAAGGTGTCACCGGTGTCGTAGGTGGCCATCTGGAAGTCGTAGAGGCTCGCCTCGGAACGCCGGCCGGTGACGGTGGCCCGACCGCCGTGCAGGGTCATCCGCACCTCGCCGCTCACCTGCCGCTGCGCGTCGTCGATGAACGCGTCGAGCGCGTCCTTCAACGGCGAGAACCACAGGCCGTCGTACACCAGCTCGCCCCAGCGCTGGTCCACGCTCCGCTTGAACCGGGCCAGGTCCCGTTCCACCGTCACCGCCTCCAACTCCTGATGGGCGGTGATCAGCGCGATCGCGCCGGGAGCCTCGTAGACCTCGCGGCTCTTGATGCCCACGAGGCGGTCCTCGACCATGTCGAGCCGACCGACGCCCTGTGCGCCGGCACGCCGGTTCAGCTCCAGGATCGCCTGGTACGGGGTGACCGTCTCACCGTCGATCGCCACCGGCACGCCGCCGTCGAAGGTGATCACGACCTCGTCGGGGTCGCGGTCCTGCGCCGGGTCGGCGGTGTACGAGTACAGGCCCTCGACGGGGGCGTTCCAGATGTCCTCCAGGAAGCCGGTCTCCACCGCGCGACCCCACAGGTTCTGGTCGATCGAGTAGGGAGACTTCGCCGACACGTCGATCGGCAGTCCCTTCTCCTCGGCGAAGGCGATCGCCTTGTCCCGCGTCCAGGCGAAGTCCCGGGCCGGCGCGATGATCTTCAGGTCGGGGGCGAGGGCGTTCAGCCCCACCTCGAACCGGACCTGGTCGTTGCCCTTGCCGGTGCAGCCGTGCGACACGATCGTGCCGCCGTGCGTGCGCGCCGCCGCCACCAGGTGCTTGACGATCAGGGGGCGGGACAGCGCCGACACCAGCGGGTAACGGTCCATGTAGAGGGCGTTGGCCCGGATCGCCGGCAGGCAGTAGTCGGCGGCGAACTCGTCGCGCGCGTCGACCACCTCGGACTCGACGGCGCCGCAGTCCAGGGCGCGCTGCCGGATGGCGTCGAGGTCCTCGCCGCCCTGCCCGACGTCGACCGCCACCGCGATCACCTCGGCCCCGGTCTGCTCGGCCAGGTACGGAATGGCGACGGAGGTGTCCAATCCCCCGGAGTAGGCGAGGACGACCCGTTCGGTCATGGCGTAACGCTCCCTTCGGGGTTGTCCTCCCGGCGGGCCCAACCGGCGAGCTTCTCACCGAGCGCGGCCCCGCCGTCGGCCGCGCGGGCCACCACGAGGATGGTGTCGTCGCCGGCGGTGGTGCCGACGATCTCGGGCAGGCCCGCCCGGTCCAGCGCGCTGGCCAGGTACTGGGCTGCGCCCGGCGGGGTCCGCAGCACGGCGATGTTGCCGCTGGAGTCGACCCCGTTGAGCAGCTCGCGCAGCAACCGCACCAGCCGCGCCGGCGCGGCCTCGGCGTCGCGCAGCGGTCGCTGGCCGTCCTCGGGGATCAGGTAGACGGCGGGCCCGTCACCGCCGCGCACCTTGACCGCGCCCAACTCCTCCAGGTCCCGCGAGAGGGTGGCCTGGGTGACGACGACACCGTCGGCGGCGAGCAGGTCGGCCAGCTCGGTCTGCGACCGGATCGCCTTGTCGCGGATCAGCTCCACGATCCGGGCATGCCGGGCCGCGCGCGTCAGCGGCCCGGTCATCGTCGCTCCGCCGTCGCGCCCAGCAGGAACGTCAGCAACGCCTTCTGCGCGTGCAGCCGGTTCTCCGCCTGGTCGAAGACCGCGCTCTGCGGCCCGTCGAGCACCTCGTCGGTGATCTCCTCACCACGGTGCGCCGGCAGGCAGTGCAGCACGATCGCGTCCGGTGCGGCCTGACCGAGCAGCTCCTTGTTGACCTGGTACGGCAGGAACGGGGTGATCCGGTCCAGCCCGTCGGACTCCTGCCCCATCGACGTCCAGGTGTCGGTGGCCAGCACATCGGCGTCGCGTACCGCCTGGACCGGGTCGGTCAGCACCCGCACCGACCCGCCGGTCTCGGCGGCGATCCGGGCCGCCCGGTCCACGATGGCCGGATCGGGCGCGAAACCAGCCGGCCCGGCGATCCGCACGTGCATGCCGGCCAGCGCCCCGGCCAGCAGGTACGACTGCGCCATGTTGTTCGCGCTGTCACCCACGTAGGCCAGGGTGCGGCCGGCCGTGCCGCCGCACCGCTCCCGGACGGTCAGCAGGTCGGCCAGCAGCTGACACGGGTGGAAACCGTCGGTGAGCGCGTTGACCACCGGCACGGTGGCGCCCGCCGCGATCTCGGCGATCCGCTCGTCACCGTGGGTGCGCAGCACGATGGTCGCGACGTAGCGGGACAGCACCCGCCCGGCGTCCGCCAGGGACTCACCCCGACCGAAGTGGGTGACCTGCGTGTCCACGACCAGCGGGTGCCCGCCCAGCTCGGCGATCCCGACGTCGAACGAGGTCCTGGTCCGCAGACTCTGCTTGTCGAAGAGCACCGCCACCGAACGGGGGCCCGCCAGCGGCCGGTGGCCGAAGCGGTCCGCCTTCATCCGCGCGGCCAGGTCGAGGACCGTGGACTGCTCGGCGGGCGAGAGGTCGTCGTCGCGCAGGAAGTGCCGGGTCATGCGGTCGTCCCCGTGGGGATGGTGGTGGTCGTGGGTGACGTGAACTCCGTACCGGCTGCCGCCGGGGAGGTCGCGTCCAGGGCGGCGGGCAGGGCGGCGAGGAAGGCGTCCGCCTGGGCGGCGGTGAGGATCAGTGGCGGAGCCAACCGCAGCGCGCCCGGCTGCACCGGGTTGACCAGGAAGCCGGCCTCCCGTAGCGCCTCGGCGAGCACCGACGCCACCGGCGCGGTGAGCGTCACGCCGAGCAGCAGGCCGCTGCCGCGTACGCCGTCGATCAGCGGGTGACCCAGCGCCTCGATGCCGCGACGCAGCCGCTCCCCCACCCGCTTGACGTTGTCGAGCAGGCCCTCGTTGGCGATGGTCGCCACCACGGCGAGCGCGGCCGCGCAGCTCACCGGGTTGCCGCCGAAGGTGGTGCCGTGCGAGCCGGGGGTGAGCAGGTCGGCGGCCCGGCCGAAGGCCAGCGTCGCCCCGATGGGCAGCCCGCCACCGAGCCCCTTGGCCAGCGTGACCACGTCCGGCTCCACGCCCTCGGCCTGGTGCGCGAACCAGTGCCCGGTACGCCCGATGCCGGTCTGCACCTCGTCGAGCACCAGCAGCGCCCCGTGCCGGGCGGTGATCCGGCGCGCTGCGGCGAGGTAGCCGGCCGGCGGGACGATGACGCCGTTCTCGCCCTGGATCGGCTCCAGGATCACCATGGCGGTGGCGTCGCTGACGGCCGCCTCGAGAGCGGCCACGTCGCCGTAGTCGATGTGGGTCACCTCGCCAGGCAGCGGCCGGAACGGATCGGCCTTGGCCGGCTGGCCGGTCAGGGCGAGGGCACCCATCGTGCGGCCATGGAAGCCGCCCCGGGTGGAGACCACGTGGGTGCGCCCGGTCTGCCGCGACAGCTTGAACGCCGCCTCGTTCGCCTCCGCACCCGAGTTGGACAGGAAGACCCGGCCGGGCCGGCCGGCGAGCGCCAGCAGCAGCTCCGCCAGGGCGATCGGCGGCTCCGCGGCGTAGAGGTTGGAGACGTGCCCGAGGGTCGCGACCTGCTTCGACACCGCCGCCACCACGGCCGGGTGGGCGTGCCCGAGGGAGTTCACCGCGATGCCACCGAGCAGGTCGAGGTATTCCCGGCCGGCCTCGTCGACCACGACGGCACCGGCGCCGCGAACCAGCGCCAGCGGCGGCGTGCTGTAGTTGCCCATCATGCACTGCGCCCAGCGCTGCACCAACGTGCTCATGACCCGACCGTCCCGTCTCCCGGCACCACCATCGTCCCGAACCCTTCCGAGGTGAACACCTCTAACAACGTGGAGTGCGCCACCCGACCGTCGACGACGTGCGCGGCGGGCACTCCCCCACGCACCGCCCGCAGACAGGCCTCCATCTTCGGCACCATGCCCGACTCCAGCCTGGGCAGCAGCTTGGCCAGGTCGTCCGCGACGATCTCGGAGACCAGGCTTGTGGTGTCCGGCCAGTCCGCGTACAGGCCGGCCACATCGGTGAGCACGACGAGCTTGCGGGCCCGCAACGCGATGGCCAGCGCGGCGGCGGCGGTGTCCGCGTTGAGGTTGTGCAGCACCCCGTCCGCGTCCGGCGCCACAGTGGAGATCACCGGAATCCGACCGGCGTCGATCAGGTCCGTCACCGCCGACACGTCGACCGACTCGACGTCACCAACCTGGCCGACGTCGACCGGCAACCCGTCCACGTACGCCGGGCGGCGCACCGCGGTGAACAGCCGCGCGTCCTCGCCGGAGAGGCCTACCGCGTACGGGCCGTGCGAGTTGATCAGCCCGACCAGCTCGCGGCCCACCTGCCCGACCAGCACCATCCGGACCACGTCCATCGCCTCGGCGGTGGTCACCCGCAGACCACCCCGGAACTCGCTGGCGATGCCGAGCCGGCCCAGCATGGCGGAGATCTGCGGACCGCCACCGTGCACCACGACGGGCTTGAGACCGGCGTAGCGCAGGAACACCATGTCGGCGGCGAACGCCCGCTGCAACTCGCTGTCGGTCATCGCGTTGCCGCCGTACTTGACCACGACCGTGGAGCCGGAGAAGCGCGCCAGCCAGGGCAGCGCCTCGATCAGCGTCTCCGCCTTGACCTGGGCGCGGGCCAGGTCGGTGCTGAGACTCATGAGGAGTACGCCGAGTTCTCGTGCACGTACGCGTGGGACAGGTCGTTGGTCCAGATCGTCGCGGCGGACGAGCCCGCGTGCAGGTCGATCCGGATGGTCACGTCCCGCCCGGTCAGGTCGACCTTCGAGCGGTCCTCGGCGGCGGCGCCACCCCGGCACACCCACACCCCGTTGACCGCCACGTCCACCTGGTCCGGGTCGAAGGCGGCGGCGGTGGTGCCGACCGCGGCGAGGATCCGACCCCAGTTCGGGTCGTTGCCGAACAGCGCGGTCTTCACCAGGTTGTTGCGGGCCACCGAACGACCGACCTCGACCGCGTCGTCCTCGTCGGCGGCGCCCACCACGTCGATGGCGATCTGCTTGGTGGCGCCCTCGGCGTCGGCCACCAACTGCTGGGCCAGATCGTGACAGGCCTGGGTCACGGCGGCGACCAGCTCGGCCGGGGTCGGCTCGATGCCACTCGCACCACTGGACAGCAGCAACACCGTGTCGTTCGTGGACATGCAGCCATCGGAGTCGACCCGGTCGAAGGTGACCCGGGTCGCCGCGCGCAACGCCTCGTCAAGCGCCGCCGGCCCGGCCACCGCGTCGGTGGTCAGCACGCAGAGCATCGTGGCCATGCCCGGCGCGAGCATCCCGGCGCCCTTGGCCATGCCGCCGACCGACCAGCCGCCCCCCGGAGCCACAGTGGTCTTCGGCCGGGTGTCCGTGGTCATGATCGCCTCGGCGGCGGCCTGGCCGCCGGCCCGGGACAGCCCGCGGATCGCCGAGCGGACGCCCGGCAGCAGCTTCGGCATCGGCAGCCGCTCACCGATCAACCCGGTGGAGCAGACCGCGACCTCACCGGCACCGAGGATCAGCCGTGGACTCACCGAGGTGAGCGCGGCGGCGGTGTGCTCGGCGGTGGCATGGGTGTCCTGGAAGCCGGCCGGCCCGGTGCAGGCGTTGGCGCCACCGGAGTTGAGCACCACGGCGCGAACCACACCACCCTGCACGACCTGCTGCGTCCAGAGCACCGGCGCGGCCTTGACCCGGTTGGTGGTGAACACCCCGGCCACACCGGCGTCCGGGCCGTCGTTGACCACCAGGGCGATGTCCGCGCCACCGTTGGTCTTGAGCCCGGCGGCCACCCCGGCCGCCCGGAACCCCCGCGGGGTGGTGACGGTCACGGGCTGACCCCCCAGATCGACAGGCCCGTCGTCTCCGGCAGGCCGAGCATCAGATTGGCGTTCTGCACGGCCTGGCCGGCCGCGCCCTTACCCAGGTTGTCCAGGGCGCTGAGCACGATCAGCCGACCCGAGTCGACGTCCACGGTGGCCTGTAGGTGGCAGGAGTTCGAGCCGAGAGTGGCGGCGGTGTGCGGCCAGCGGCCCTCCGGCAGCACGTGCACGAACGGCGCGTCGGCGTACGCGCGCCCCAGCACCTCCTGCGGGTCGACCCCGCGGGCCGGCACCGCCGTGACGGTCGCCAGGATGCCGCGCGGCATCGGCGCCAGGACCGGGGTGAACGACAGGCCGGTCGCGCCGGTGGCCTGCTTGATCTCCGGGACGTGCTGGTGGGTGCCCACCCGGTACGGCGACAGGTCGCCCAGCACCTCGCTGGCCAGTAGGTGCGGCTTGGCCGCCCGGCCGGCGCCGGAGGTGCCGGAGGCGGCGACCACCACCACGTCGGCGGGGCTGGCCGCGCCGTCGGCGATCAGCGGCGCGAGCGCCAGGGTGATCGCCGCGGCGTAGCAGCCGGTGTTCGCCACCCGGGTGGAGCCGGCAATCAGCTCCCGCTGGCCGGGCAGTTCGGGCAGGCCGTAGGTCCACTGCCCGGCGTGCGTGCCGCCGTAGTACTGCGCCCAGGCGTACGGGTCGGCGAGGCGGTGGTCCGCGCCCAGGTCGACGATCCGCACCTCGTCCGGAAGCTGGGCCGCGAGGGCCGCGGACTCGCCGTGGGGCAGGGCCAGGAAGACCAGGTCCGCGTCGGCCAGGGTGGTCGGGTCGGTCGCGCCGAGCACCAGGTCCAGCCCAGTGAGCTGCGGGTGCACCACGTCGACACGGTGCCCGGCCTGGCTGTGCGCGGTGGCGGCGACCAGATCGAACTCCGGGTGCCCGGCGATCAGGCGCAACAGCTCGCCGCCGGCGTAACCGCTCGCACCGGCGACCGCTACTCGGATCCCCATACTCACCTCCGCATGACTATGCAGCGAAGATTAACAAGGACGACTCACGAGTGCAAGTTCATGCAGGGCAGTGCATGCTAATGAACATATGGACCGCATCGGTCAAACCCTGGGTGCCCTCTGCCAGACGATCCCAGCAGAGGACACCCGTGTCAGTTCACCCGCTCGGACAACCCGTACTGACGCTCATACGTCCTCAGGGCGGCATCCCATGCTTCCGTGTATTCACTCGGCCCCATACCGAGATCGCCATGTCCACGCACCGCTTCACGGAGCAGTTTGACGAGGTCGGGAACGCTTTCTCGACGTTCCTCCACGTAGCGGCGGAACACCTCGGCGAACTGCTCACCAGTCAACCGCGCCGCATGCGAGGTCACCGGATCGTCCTCAAGCCCCTGCAGCACCGCACACCAGCGACGAGTCAGCTCGTCTGCCTGGGTCGCCCTGATCTTCTGCAACTCGTGCTCGCACTCAAGTCTGATCCGATCCTCCCAGTACGGTCGGAGGCGTTCCCGTACCCGCTCGTCCGGGCTGACGCGAATGAGCACACTGAAGTACGGCAGCGTTCCCTCGCGTGGCCAGCGCTGACCACCGAGACGGCCGTTCAGCGCGCGCTCAAGATCATGCGAGCGGTGAGGTTCGTGTTCGCGTGCCAAGTCAACTGCCCGTTCCCGGACAATCCCGGCGGCCCAGCCCAGGTAGCGCTCGGCGCGGAGCCGAAGCTCCTCGTAGGTCATGTTCTGCGCGGTCCAGTTGAAAACGGCGTGCAGGCGGAAGTCGAACGCGTCTCCCTTCGCCGGCACCAGAATCGGCACCGGGGCATCCTGACGGAACGTCACCGTGGCGGGGACGATCGGCGGTGGCGGGGCGGGAGGGAGGGGGAGCTCAGCCGGCGGAAAGAGTGCATGCCACCAACGACGGCGTTCCATCTGCGTGGGTACGAATGGTTTCGCGCCGGGGCCACCGGCGGGACCCATGGTCATCGCGTCTCCTCATCGATCAGGCGTTGTACGTCGTCGAGCAGGTAGTTGTGGGGCATCACGGGACGCCATACGTGGTGGAGCTGATGGTCCAGGCGATGACGCAGTGCAGGCTGTCCAGCGATCACGTGACGCACGAGCTCCAGGCAGTGGCCGGCGACGGCTGGCTGCCGATCCGCCCGGTCCAGCCAGAATCCGAGGGTCCGCCACGAGCGGTACGCCGTCCACGGCAGGCTGAGGGCGGTCGCCCAGAGCACGGCCAGGTCGACCAGACGAATCGTTCCGTGATCGACCAGGTGCAGCAGTTCCGGCCAGTGCTCTCTGGGCGGCTCCGCCCAGCGGTCAGCGAGCACCCGCAGGGTCCGCGCGGCGTGGAGTTGCACCTCGGGGTCGACGGACGCCGTCCAGTCCACCAGAGCCGGCACGACGCTCGCAGCATGACCGTTTTGATATACCTCGACCAGCCCTCGGACGACGGAGTTGTTCCGTCGCTGCATTCGGGCCTGCGCCACCTGGCGCAACTGCGCCAACGCCGCGTCCGGCCAGAGCCGGGCCAACCCGAGGCTGTACGCGCGCGCCACGGTGTCCTGTAGATGCGCTGCCGGCCCGGCGGCCCACTGATCGAGCTCGGCGCGAACCCGATGACGCAACATCGGCTGCATGGCCATGGCGACCAGCACGATCGCTGCCGCTTGTCGGACCCCAGCCCGCCGTTCCCGGGCCAGTTCCCCCACCGTGTCGAGGGCCGCCTGCACATCGCGCGTCGCCGACCATCCGATGCCCCCGGCGGCGGCCTGCCGGACCGGCGGAAGGCCCCCTCGGATCAGGTCTGCGAGCCAGTCGAGGAGCTGTCCGGGCGACCACCACTCAGTCCACGCGACTTCCAGCAGTGCCGACCGGATTGACTCGGTACCCGCCGGGAAGTCGATCCGGCACCCGCCCGGCACACGCGCGTCGGGCACCCGTGCGACGGCTTGGCTCAGCGTCGGCCCCAACAGCGCGTCGATCACCGACCCGCGGAGGGGTGCACCTGTCGGCGCCACCTCGTGGAAGTCCCGTCGGGCCAGACGTTGAGCTGCCTCGTGTATCTCGGCAACGGGTTGTCCGGCAAGCACGGCGCAGGAGAGTCGGAACGCTCGCGCCTCCTCGTTGGTGAACCCGTCGATCTCCTCGCCGCCGCGTCGCATGTCGAGGATCTCGACGGCCCGCTCCCGAAGTTGAAGCGGCAGAAACTGCTCCAGCCGCTCGGCCAGGGCACCAGCCTTGGGAACGGTGGGAGCGATCGTCGCAACGACCTTCAGGACCTCGCTGGGTCGAGGCTCTCCGGCCAGGTAGGCCGACAACAGTGGGTGTCCGACGCAGTCCAGATCCACATACCGCTCCAGGCAGCGTCCGTCGCAGGTGTCCGTGCACCAGCCGACACACTGCCCTCTGAGCTGATGGCGAAGTTGCGTCCGGAACACCTCGGCTGCCGGGGCCGGGCGATGATCCACGACGTGGCCGACGAAGTCGTGCTTCCGCTGGGAGAAGTCACCGACCAGGACCACCGTCGTGCCCGAGGTCGCGGCCCTGGCGGCCAGCGCCACCAGTGTGAATCCGTCGACCGCGCGGAGAAGCACCTCGCTCAGTCGGACCACGTAGCCGTGCCCTGCGGGCAACGACGCCCCCGCGCCGAGCAGATCGGACAACTGATCGACGCCGCCGAGCACACAGACCCGGTCGAATCCGTGTCTGCGGGCGACCGCCAGGGTGGCCGAAGTAAACCGTCCACTCCCGACCGAACCGGAGAGGCAGACCAGATGGTGATGCTGGAGATGATGGTCGAGGCGCTGGTCACTGGGCGTGTACGCGTATCCGCTGGCAATCTCGCGCACGCTGGCCTCGACAAGTGTTTCGAACCATACGCGCCCTGCGCCGTCGGATCGCGCAGTGGTGAGGTTGACCGTCCCGATCGCAACGGCGCCATGACCGGTAGCGTTTTGCCCCTGAACCTGAACATCGCCGACATCGATGCCGCCCGAGCCACCCAGCAGGCCAGCCAGCCGACGCAGCACGTCCGCAGGGTCGAGAAGGTCTTCGGGTTCATCCGCCTCCTCCTCCAGTGGCTCATCGGGCGGCTCCTCCGCCGAGCCCGGCTCACCCTCGCCATCGACGGAACCCGTGACTGTCGATCCGTCCCGCGATCCGCCGAGCACACCATCGCTGGCGTCGCCGAGCGGGCCATCGACAGAGCGCTCATCCGACACGTCGTGCAGAAGGTTCTCCAGCTTCCGCTCAGTGCCAGCGGAGGCAGGGAGGCGCTGATCGATCATTGGGGATTGCCTCGCCTCGTGCCGACGTTCGCGTCGCGACCGACCGAGCCGATCGCCGTCGCACCCTGGCCGATCGCGTTCTGCCCCTTGACGCGGATGTCGCCGGTACGAATCCCACCGTGATCGGTTCCGCTGTTGGCTGGCTTAACCTCCGCGTTGTCCGTCGGCTTCTCGACAGCCTGGGCAGGGCCCTCCCCAACGGTCGGCACGACGCCCGGGATCGGGGTGCCGCTGAGATCCTCGTCCACCACACAGAGCCAGGCGTACTCGCGGAATTCCTTGTCCGGATGGGCCACCTCGATCCGCACGAAACGCTCGGGCCGCATCTCTTCCGGATACTCGCTGACCACGTCCCGGAAGATCTCGGTCGAGACGACGAGCGCCACCCCGGCCTCGGGAAAGGCGGCCAAGGCCTTCTTGACCGGATCGGCCTCGCACAGGCGACAGACGAAAACGACGGCGTTGCCGGGGAAGCCGTTCGCACCGTCCAGGTGCACCAAACCCTGGTGCACGGCCACCCGGAGTCGGATCCGGGCAACGGGGAGGCGGCTGCTGTTGTGGCTGCGCAGCCGCCGGTTCAGCTCTGGCACGAACTTACCGATGACACGGGCCTCGGACACCTCGCGGGGCACGATTGCCAGCTCGCCGTCGCCCGCCTGCTGAGTAGTCCAGGCCACGCGGTCCAGGCCGACAGCGCCAGCGGCCTCGTGCAGCAGCTCTCGGAAATGCCGTTGCGCCTCATACTGCTGCAGGTTGCTGCGTCGGCTGTACCGTTCCATATCCACAGAGATCAACAGTCGCCGCTCGGGATGTTGCATCAAGCTCCCGCCCTTCGTCACCCGGCTCGCCCAACGAGCGAGCACCGCAGGAGCCATCGAACAGCCGGGGACTGTTCGGGATCCCGTAGAAGTACGGCATCCACTCGGGCTGTCGAGAAACGGTCATCCCGTTCTGTTCGGGAGTCAGCTACGCGCCCGGACGATGTCCTTGTCGCATGAGGACGAATCTGTTTGAGCTGCTGCTGGCCCTCGAATGGTCACCGATGGCTGTGCTGGTGTTGATGGCCGTCCGCCTGTTGGTCGAAATTGTCGCCGTCACAGGGGCATCGCGCTGCGCACAGGAACGGCTACGCTTCGGCGGCTGCCAGTGGAGGAGGCTGAGGCCGCAGATGCGACAATCACGCGAGCTGTCTGGCGGCGAGTGGCCCTACGGCACGTTCCTGCAACGGCTCGCGCCGTCAGTTCGCATGACGCTCCTGGCGCTCGGCGTTCGTCGTCAGGTTCCCGCCGGGCAAATTGTGATCCATGAGGGCACGCGGGAGTCCCATCTGGTGCTCCTCGAAGAGGGCCTGACAAAGGTGACGGCGTCTCTACCGGACGGTCGGTCCGCTCTGCTGTCGCTCCGGGTCGGTGGTGATCTCGTGGGCGAGATGTCCGCGCTGAACAACGCACCCCGCTCCGCGACCGTCACAACCTGCGGGCCCGCAAGGTACAGCGTGATCCAGCCGGACCGGTTCAAGCGGTTCCTGAAGGAACATCCGGACGCAGCCCTCGAACTCGCCGCGATGGTGTCCGACCGGCTGCGCTGGTCCAATCGACGGCGGATCGACTTCACCTCGTACCCGGTGAAACTGCGTGTCGCACGAGTGGTCGCGGAACTGTGCCGGACCCACGGTCGACAAGGGCCTGACGGGGTCATCATCGACGTCCGACTCACGCAGCCCGACCTGGCCACCATCTGCGGCGCCTCCGAGACCTCCATCCAGAAGGCTCTGCGGGAGCTACGGACCGACGGACTTGTCGACACCGATTACCGCCGGATCACTGTCCGCGATCTGGCAGGTCTGCGAAAGCTCGGCAACCTGGAATCCAGCGAAGACTGACGGGCCTCCTCCTGCCCGTCCGCAGGAGGAGGCCCGTCGACTCCGTCAGGCGCCGCGCAGAGTCGCGCCGAGGCGTTCCGCCGCGACGGCGACCGCCGCGTCCCGTGCCGCGACCGCCTCCTCCACGGTCAGCGTCCGGTCCGGTGCCCGGAAGGTCAGCTTGTACGCCAACGACCGGCGACCGTCGCCGAGCTGCGCGCCGGAGTACACGTCGAACAGCCGTACGTCCTCCAGCAGCTCACCAGCGCCCGCCTCCAGCGCACGGCGCACCTGCTCGGCCGGCACCGAGTCGTCCACCACCAGGGCCACGTCGATGAGCGCCGGCGGGAAGCCGGACACCGTCGGCGCGGGCGTCACCGGGGTCGGCGGCAGCACGTCGAGGTCCAGCTCCATCGCGCAGGTGCGCCGGGGCAGCTCCAGCGCCGCGACCACCACCGGGTGCAGCTCACCGGCGTGCCCGACGACCGCGCCGTCGACCCGCAGCTCGGCGCAGCGGCCCGGGTGCCACGGCGCGTACTCGGCCGCCCGCACCTCGACCCGCTCGTCGGGGATCCCAGCGGCGTCGAGCACGTCACGGGCCGCCTCGATCGCGTCCGCCCAGCCGGCCGGTCGACCCGGACCCCACCAGCCGGCCGGGTCGAGGTCGCCGGCGAGCACCACCGCGACGTGCACGGGCTGCGCCGGCACCACCGCGTCGGCGGCCGCGAACTCCGCGTCGGTGGGACGCCGGTCGACGCCCATCGCCGGCGGGCTGCCGGCGCCGACGCGCGGGTGGAAGACCGCGCCGATCTCGTAGAGGGCGAGGTCGCGGTGACCCCGACCGAGGTTGCGCTTGAGGATGCCGAGCAGCGGGCCGAGCAGCGTGGTGCGCAGCAGCGGCTCCTCCTCGGACAACGGGTTGGCCAGCCGCACCGCGGGCCGACGCGGGTCGTCGGCCGCCAGGCCGAGCTGGTCGGCCAGCTCCGGCGACACGAACGGGTGCGCGAGCACCTCCACGTACCCCCGCTCGGCAAGCGACCCGGCGACCGCCCGGCGGCGACGCTGGCGCGGGGTCAGGCCGCGGCCGGGAGGCGCGGTCGGCAGCACCGACGGCACCCGGTCGTACCCGTCGAGGCGGACCACCTCCTCGACCAGGTCGGCCGGGTCGGTCAGGTCGGGCCGCCAGGTCGGCGGGGTGACGCTCAGCACCGTCCCGGCGCCGCCGGCCACGCCGACCGCGCCCGGGTCCTCGGACAACCGGTCCGCGCCCTGCGCGACGGTGCAGCCGACCCGCTCCAGCAGGGCGACCACCCGCGCCGGCGGGTACTCGACGCCGACCCGCCGGGTCGGCAGGTCCGCCGGCAGGGTGATCGGGGTACGCGGCCGGACGTGGTCGATGTCCAGGACCTCAGCGCCGGGGGTGCCGCCGCCGTGCTCGGTGAGCAGCCGCACGGCATGCTCCAGCGCGACAAGCGCCACGGCCGGGTCGACGCCCCGCTCCCAGCGCTTCGCGGCCTCGCTGAACAACTTGTGCCGGCGGGCCGTACGCCCGACCATCGCGGCGTCCCAGTGCGCCGCCTCGAAGAGCACGTTCGTGGTGTCGGCGACGACCTCGCTGGTCTCGCCGCCCATCACCGCCGCGAGCGAGATCGGACCAGTGTCGTCGCAGATCACCATGTCGTCGGCGGTGAGCACCCGGTTGACGCCGTCGAGGGTGGTCAGCTTTTCCCCCGCCTCGGCGCGGCGGACCACGAGCGGCCCGACGATCCGGTCGGCGTCGAAGGCGTGCATCGGCTGACCCAGTTCCAGCATCACGTAGTTGGTGATGTCCACCGGCAGCGAGATGCTGCGGATGCCGGCGGTGACCAGTCGCTGCCGCATCCACGACGGGGTGGGCGCGCTCGGGTCGACGCCCCGGACCAGCCGGGCGGAGAACCTGTCGCAGCCGACGGTGTCGCGGACCTCCACCGGGTACGCCGGCGCCTCGGTGCCGGTCGGCGCGGGCATCAGGGCCGGGTCGCGCAGCGGCACGTCGAACGCGTGCGACAGCTCCCGGGCCAGACCGCGCAGGCTCAGCGCGTACCCCCGGTCGGGGGTGATCTCCAGGTCGAGCACGACGTCGTCGAGGCCGACCACCGGGCGCGCGTCGTCGCCGGGCTTTGCCGTCACGTCCGGCGGCAGCACGATGATGCCGGAGTGGTCGTCGCCCAGGCCTAGCTCCTTCGCCGAGCAGATCATGCCCGCCGAGTTGTGCCCGTACGTCTTGCGGGCGCCGATGGCGAAGCCGCCGGGCAGCACACCGCCGGGCAGGATCACCACCACCCGGTCACCGACGGCGAAGTTGCGCGCCCCGCAGACGATCTCCTGCGGCTCGCCGGTGCCGTTGGCGGCACCCACGTCGACCCGGCAGAACCGGATCGGCTTCTTGAAGCCGGTGAGCTCCTCGATCTCGCGCACCTCACCGACGACGAGCTGACCGGTGACGGTCTCGGCCAGGTCCACTGCGGACTCGACCTCGATGCCGAGGTCGACCAGGGCCTGCTCCAGGTCACCGGTGGGCAGGTCGGCGGGGAGGTCGACGTACTCCCGAAGCCAACTGACTGAAACTCGCATGACGTCAGACCACCGTTCCCATGTCTCGTACCCGCATCGCCTACGCCTCGGTCCCGAGCGCGCGGCTGAACCGCACGTCGCCCTCGAAGAGATGGCGGATGTCGCTGACCCCGTGCCGGACCATCAGGGTCCGGTCGATGCCCATCCCGAACGCGAAGCCGGAGTAGACCTCCGGGTCGACGCCGCAGGCGCGCAGCACCCGCGGGTTGACCATGCCGCAGCCACCCCACTCGACCCACTGCGGGCCGTCGCGGTGCTCCGGGAACCACACGTCGAACTCCGCCGACGGCTCGGTGAACGGGAAGTAGTGCGGCCGCCACCGGGTCTTCGCCTCCGGGCCGAACATCGCCCGGGCGAAGTGGTCGAGCGTGCCCCGCAGGTGCGCCATCGTGATGCCCTTGTCGACCACCAGGCCCTCGGCCTGGTGGAACACCGGGCTGTGCGTGGCGTCGATCTCGTCGGTGCGGTAGACGCGACCGGGCACGATCACGTAGATCGGCGGCTTCCGACTGAGCATCGTGCGGGTCTGCACCGTGGAGGTGTGCGTCCGCAGCACCAGGCCGGAGCCCTCCGGTGCGATGTGGAACGTGTCCATCAACCCGCGCGCCGGGTGGTCGGCGGGGATGTTCAACGCGTCGAAGTTGACCCACTCCAGGTCGACCTCGGGCCCCTCGGCCACCTCGTAGCCCATCCCGACGAACAGGTCGCTGATCGACTCCATCAGGGTGCTCAGCGGGTGTCGGGCGCCCCGGGGACGCCTGTCGAAGGGCAGGGTGACGTCCACCCGCTCCTCGACCAGCACCCGCTGGGCCTGCTCACGCTCCAGCACCTCGGCGCGGTCGGTGTACGCGGTCTCGATCGCCCGGCGGGCCTCGTTGACCCGCTTGCCGGCGTCGGACTTCGCGGCCGGCGGCAGCGCGCCGATCTCCCGGCGCGCGAGGGAGACCGGTGACCGGTCACCGAGGTGCACCGAGCGCAGCGCGGTCAACGCGTCCGGGTCGGCGGCGGCCGTGAACGCCTTCGTGGCGTCCGCGACAGCCTCGTCCAGGGCGGCGGGGTCGAGCAGGGCGACCTGCTTCGGGTCGTACGGATCGTTGCGGTAGCTCATGGCGTACGGGCACTCCCTCACGGCGGCGCCAGCCCTCAGCGGGGCGGCTAGGCGAGTCTACGGACGCGCGGCTGTGCCGCAGCCCGCCGGTAGGAGTTGTGCAGGAAGCAGGTCAGGCCCGCCGCCCGCCGACACCGGCGGGCTGGCTAAACGAACGCCGTGGCGCGTTCATGGACGGACGCTCCCCTGCTGTCAGTGCGCCGGGCGTGATCACCCTCAGCGCTGTGCTCTCGCTGAAGCGTACAGGCATACCGCCGCTGCGGCAGCCAGGTTGAGGCTCTCCGCGCGCCCGTACAACGGCACCCGCACCCGGGCGTCGGCGGCGGCTGTCAACTCCTCGGGCAGGCCGTGCGCCTCCGAGCCGAACAGCCATGCGGTGGGCCCGACGAGCCGGCCGTAGTCGGTCAGGTCGTCCAGGTCGCTGTCGCCGTACCCCGTGGTGGCGAAGATCGACAGCCCGGCGGCGCGCAGCGCGTCGACCACTGCGGCCGGGTCGGCGGCGCGCACCACGTCCAGGTGGAAGAGGCTGCCGGCGGACGCCCGCACACACTTGCCGTTGTAGGGGTCGACGGCGTCGCCGGCGAAGACCACAGCGCCCGCACCGGCCGCGTCGGCGGTGCGCAGCACCGTGCCGGCGTTGCCCGGATCACGGATCTCGGCGAGCACCGCCACCAACCGGGGGGCCTTCGCGAGGGCCTGCTCCAGCGACACGTCCAGGTGCCGGCAGACGGCGACCAGCCCCTGCGGGGCGACGGTCTCGGTGAGCGCGGCGAGGGCGTCGTCGGTCACCTCGGAGACCGGCACGTCGGCGCGGGCCGCCGTGGCGGCCAACTCCGGGTGCCGGTCGAGCGCGGCGGGCGTACCGAACAACTCGGTGACCACCCCCGGCCGCGCCAGGGCCTCGCGGACCGCCTGCGGTCCCTCGGCCAGGAACCGGCCGGCGGCGTCGCGGTCGCGCCGGCGCTGCAACCGCCGGGCGGCGACAACCCTGGGGGTACGCGGGGTGAAGGCCATGGTGTTTGTTCCTCCGACACGATCGAGGCGCCTCCCGGACGGCGGTGCCGACGCGGGAGACGCCTCGCTCTGGTGCGTGGGGATCAGGCGGCCTGAGCCGCCGCGCCGCCGGTGCCCTCGGCCGTGACCGCGGCCCGGGCCAGCTCGACGATCGCCGCGAAGGAAGCGGCGTCGTTGACAGCCATGTCGGCCAGGATCTTGCGGTCGACCTCGATGCCAGCCAGACGCAGGCCCTGGATCAGGCGGTTGTAGGTCATCCCGTTCGCCCGGGCGCCCGCGTTGATCCGCTGGATCCACAGCTGCCGGAAGTCGCCCTTGCGGTCGCGACGGTCCCGGTAGGCGTACTGCATCGAGTGCAGCACCTGCTCCTTGGCCTTGCGGTACAGCCGGGAGCGCTGACCGCGGTAACCGCTCGCGGTCTCCAGCAGGGTACGACGCTTCTTCTGGGCGTTCACAGCCCGCTTGACGCGTGCCATCTCAACTCCTTAAAACGTAAAGGTGGCGCGCGTCAGCGGCCGAGCAGCTTCTTGATGCGCTTGACGTCGGCCTTGGCCACCTCGACCGTGCCGGTCAACCGGCGGGTACGGGTGGAAGACTTGCCCTCCAACAGGTGGCGCTTGCCGGCCTGCTCGGCCACGATCTTGCCACGGCCGGTCACCTTGACCCGCTTGCCCATACCCGTGTGGCTCTTCATCTTCGGCATGTGGAACGTCTTCTCCCCTGTTACTCGCCGCTGGTGTCGGCGGCGAGGCCGGTGTTACCGGCTGCTGCGGTCTCGCCGACCGCTGCGGTCTCATCGGCTTCCGGAGCGGCGGACTCGTCCGCTGCCCGGTCCCGAGGTGCACCGCGGGACGCCGTGGCGGCCACCGCGGAGGCCTTGACGGCCCGGTGCGGAGCGAGAACCATGATCATGTTTCGGCCGTCCTGCTTGGGAGCGGCCTCGACGTATCCCAGGTCCGTGATCTCGGATTCGAGCCGACGCAGGAGCCGGTAGCCCAGCTCCGGGCGGCTCTGCTCGCGACCGCGGAACATGATCGTCACCTTGACCTTGTCGCCCGCCTTGAGGAACCGCACCACGTGACCCTTCTTGGTCTCGTAGTCGTGCGGGTCGATCTTCGGCCGAAGCTTCATTTCCTTGATGACGGTCTGCTGCTGGTTACGCCGCGCTTCGCGCGCCTTCAGTGCGCTCTCATACTTGAACTTGCCGAAGTCCATGAGCTTGCACACCGGCGGGCGCGCCATCGGCGCAACCTCGACCAGGTCCAGATCGACGTCCGCGGCCAGCTGAAGGGCGCGCTCCAGCGGGACGATGCCCACCTGCTCACCCTCGGGGCCGACCAGTCGGACCTCACGTGCCCGGATCTGCTCGTTCACGCGTGGTTCGACGCTGATGGGGCCTCCTCGAGTCGTTTCTGCTCAGGTACCGACCCCGGCGGCTCCCAGGTGGGAACCGACCTGGAAAGCAGAAGGCCCCGGCGCATGCCAGGGCCCGCTCGACCGGTCGGCGTGATCACAGGATCACACGTCCGGTGCCGGGACGTGCCCGGAACCGGTGACCGGACCCGGCCACCGTAGCGGCGACTCGGGTGGGAGCAGGCGCTCCGCTTTCAAGGCTGCCTGCTCGCATGCGGAGACAGCCCGGTCGACTCGATAACACTACACCCGCGCCCCGGCCGCCCCCAAACCGGGCACACCCGAGCCACGCTGGGCCTACTCACCCGCCAACCGCCACCCGAACGGCGCTGCCCGCCGCCGCCGCGCCGACCGCGCGCCACCACCGAGCCGCCACCGCCACCGCGCCGCCGGCGCTCGACCGCGCCCCGCGCCGCCGCCCGCGCCTTGGTTGATCAAGATCCGAGCAGCTTCACCGATAGTGCTGCCTCCGACGGGCGTGAAGCAGCAGTTTCGGTGATGTTGCTCGGATCTTGGACCGCTGGGTCGTCGGGTAAGCGGTCAGCGACCGCTGGCGCGCTCGGCGAGACGGGCCTGGTGCGCCTCGTGCAGTCGCCGCAGCGCGCGGACCCCGTCGACGGCAAGCTCCTTGTCGGCGGCCTGCAGCGCGACCAGCGGCAGGAGATCATCGTCATGCAGCTCCAGGCTGGCCCACGGCGCGCCCCTGTCGAAACGGACTCCCCGGACAACCTCCCAGGGCAGCTCGTAGGAGCTGATGACGTTGCGGACCCGAATGCCACGAGCGTCCGCCTCCACCCGGGGTCGGGTGAACAACAGGAAGCCCAGCGCCCCGAAGATGCCCAGGCCGATCATGGCGATCTGGTCGCCGCGCTGGAAGCTGCCGTAGCCGTCGCCGGTCGGCCCACTCAGCGACGTGGCGACAAGGCCGAACACCACTACCAGGGCAACCGCCGCCGACCAGCAGACCACGCGGATGCGGCGGGGCTTCAGTCTGACCAGCTCGGTTTCACTCACCCCACCAGTCTGCCACCCGCGCTCGTCCATCAGACGCACCACCCGCCGAGCCACCACCCCGAGCCCGCCCCCCGAACCCCCGGTCCGGCCCAGGTCCCGGCCCAGGCTCTGGCCGCGGTCTCCGGGCGCGGCCGTCGGACGCCTCGCGCCACCCCGCGCCGACGCGACAGATCCACTCGACATCAGCGAAACGGGGGTGTCCCTGGCGTGCGGACACCCCCGTTTCAGCGAACCCGAGTGGATCAACCGCCGGGGTGCTTCGCGGACCGGCGCGATCAGAGCCGGCAGGCGTGGATGTTGGTGACGAGGATGGCGCGGGCGCCCAGCTCGTACAGCTCGTCCATGATGCGGTGGACGTCGTCACGGAGCACCATCGCCTGCACCGCCACCCACCCCTCGCGGTGCAGCGGCGACACCGTGGGTGACTCGATGCCGGGGGTGAGCCCGCTGGCCCGTTCCAGCAGACCGGCCGGCACGTCGTAGGCGAGCATCACGTAGCGGCGGGCGACCAGCACACCGTGCAGGCGGCGCAGCAACTGCGCGGCTTGCGGGTGGGCCGGCGCGGCGGCCCGGCGGACCAGCACCGCCGACGAGCGCAGCAGCGGCTCGCCGAACACCACGAGGCCCGCCTGACGCAGGGTGGCGCCGGTCTCCACGACGTCCGCGATCACGTCGGCGACGCCGAGGCGTACGGCGTTCTCCACCGCGCCGTCGAGGCGGATCACGTCGGCCTTGACGCCCACCTCGCCGAGGTGCCGCTCGACCAGCCCGGGGTACGCGGTGGCGATCCGGTGCCCGCCCAGGTCCCGCACGGAGGCGATGTCGTCGGGGCGGGCGGCGAAGCGGAAGGTGGCCTGACCGAAGGCGAGGTCGACGACCTCCTCCGCCGGCGCGGCCGAGTCGATCAGCAGGTCCCGGCCGGTGATCCCGAGGTCGAGGTCACCGGACCCGACGTAGGTGGCGATGTCCTTGGGGCGCAGGTAGAAGAATTCGACGTCGTTGGCCTCGTCGCGGCAGACGAGGTCCTTGGGGTCGGTGCGCTGGCGGTAGCCCGCCTCGCGCAGCATCTGGGCGGCCGGCTCGGCCAGGGTGCCCTTGTTGGGAATGGCGACACGCAGCATGACGGGAGTGCTCCTTCGATCCGGATGGCGATCAACGGGGTGAGGGGCACTCACAGATGTCGGTAGACGTCCTTGAGGTCGAGACCGCTGGCGAGCATGAGCACCTGGACCTGGTAGAGCAACTGGGAGATCTCCTCGGCGGTGCGCTCCGGCCCCTCGTGCTCGGCGGCCATCCACGACTCGGCCGCCTCCTCGACGACCTTCTTGCCGATGAAGTGCACGCCCTTCTCCAGGGCGGCGACGGTGCCCGAGCCCGGGGTGCCGGCGGCGGCCTTGGCCTGCAGCTCGGCGAACAACTCCTCGAACGTCTTCACGGTCGACGATTCTTCCAGCCGCCGGGACGACACCCCGCGTCCGGGTCCGCCGAAATCCAGCAAGCGGACAATTCCCTATCAACATGGTGGGATAAAGCCCCAAGCAGACCGATCGATACCTCTACGCTGTCGGCCATGGCCAGCAGCTCACGTCTCCTCGCGCTCACCCTCGCCGGTGCCGTCGTCGTAGCCACCGCCGGATGCGCGCCACAGGTCGAGAAACCGACCCCCACTGTCATCGCGTCCTGCGCCAAGGACAGCCTGCCCACGCGTACGCCGGGCAAGCTCACCATCGCCACCGACCAACCCGCTTACGAGCCGTGGTTCGCCAAGGACAAGCCGGACAACGGCGAGGGCTTCGAATCCGCCGTCGCGTACGCGGTGGCCGAGAAGCTCGGCTACGCCCACGCGGATGTCACCTGGACCCGGGTCAAGTTCGACACCGCCATCGCACCCGGACCGAAGGACTTCGACTTCGACATCAACCAGTTCTCCATCACCGAGGAGCGCAAGCGGGCTGTCGACTTCTCCGCACCGTACTACCTGGTCCGGCAGACCGTGATCGCGTTGAAGTCCTCCAAGATCGCCGGCCGGAAGTCGTTGGCGGAACTCCGTGACGCCCGGCTCGGCGCCCAGGTCGGCACCACCAGCTACCAGGCGATCACCGACGTGCTCAAGCCGACCAGGAAGCCTCAGGTCTACAACAGCAACGACGACGCCAAGAAGGCCCTGCAGAACGGGCAGGTCGACGGTCTGGTGGTGGACCTGCCGACCGCCTTCTACATCACCGGCGCGGAGATCACCGACGCGACGATCGTCGGGCAGGTGCCGCAGGTCGGCACGCCCGAGGCCTTCGGGTTGCTGCTGGACAAGAACTCGCCGCTGACCTCCTGCGTCACCGGCGCCGTCGGTCAGCTCAGCGAGGCGGGCACGCTGAAGCAGCTGGAGCAGAAGTGGCTCGCGCAGGTGGCGGGAGCGGCCGAGCTGCGGTGACCCCGCTCGATCACGTTCCCTCCGAGGCGCAGCGGCGGCGGTCGGCGTACCGGAGGCGGCAGACCGTCTACAGCGTGCTTGTCGCGGCCTGCTCCACGGCGGTGCTCGGCACGCTGCTTGTCGTCGCGGTGACGGGCGCGCCCGGCTGGGACCGGGTCCGGCAGTCGTTCCTGGACCCGACGATCGCCCGCGACGCGCTGCCGGCGGTGTTGAGCGGGCTCTGGCTCAACGTCCGACTGCTGGTCTGCTGTGCGGTCGGCGCGCTGCTGCTCGGGCTGGTGATCGCCGTGCTGCGGACGCTGCGCGGGCCGGTCTTCTTCCCGGTCCGGGCGCTGGCCGCCGGCTACACCTACACCTTCCGCGGCCTACCGCTGATCATCGTGCTGTACCTGCTCACCCTCGGCGTGCCGGGGCTGCGCCTGCAGGGCATGCCGCCGGTGCTGGTGCTGGGTGGGATCGCGTTGGTCCTCACCTACGGCGGTTACCTCGCTGAGGTGTTCCGGGCCGGCATCGAGTCGGTGCATCCCAGCCAGCTCGCGGCGGCCCGTTCGCTGGGCCTGACCTACCGGCAGACGATGCGGCACGTGGTCCTGCCGCAGGCCGTCCGCCGGGTGGCGCCACCGCTGCTCAACGACGTGGTGGCGTTGCAGAAGGACGTCGGGCTGGTCTCGCTCGCCGGGCCGATCGACGCGGTCCGCGCCGCCCAGATCGCCACCGCCCAGACCTTCAACTACACGCCGTACGTGGTGGCGGGGGTGCTCTTCGTGCTGCTCGCGATCCCACTGATCGCGGTCACCGACTGGGTGACGCTGCGCGCGGCCCGCCGACAGTCGGGAGGCTGACCATGGCTGTGCTGCGCTGCCGGGGCCTGCGCAAGGAGTTCGCGGGCCGGGTCGTGCTCGACCACCTCGACCTGACGGTCGCCGAGCATCAGGTGGTCGCGCTGATCGGGGCCTCCGGTTCGGGTAAGTCCACCCTGCTGCGCTGTGTGAACCTCCTGGACGACCTCGACGACGGCACCATCGAGCTGGACGGGGAGGACATCTCCGATCCCCGGGTGGACCCGGACCGGGTCCGCCGGCGGATCGGGATGGTGTTCCAGGCGTACAACCTCTTCCCGCACCTGAGCGTGTTGGACAACATCACCCTGGCGCCGCGGCGCGTACACCGGCGGGCCCGGGCGGAGGCGGAGGCGCAGGCCCGGGAGTTGCTCGACCGGGTGGGTCTCGGTGCCCGGGCGGACGCCTACCCGGACCGGCTCTCCGGCGGGCAGCAGCAGCGGGTGGCGATCGTCCGGGCACTGGCGAACTCACCTCGACTGATGCTGCTCGACGAGATCACCTCCGCGTTGGACCCGGAACTCGTCGGCGAGGTGCTGGCGATGATCCGGGACCTGAAGGCCGACGGCATGACCATGGTGCTCGCCACCCACGAGATGGGCTTCGCCCGTGAGGTCGCCGACCAGGTCTGCTTCCTCGACGCCGGGCGGGTGGTCGAGAGCGGCCCGCCGGAGCAGGTGCTCGGCGAGCCGAGCCAGCCCCGGACCCGGCAGTTCCTGCGCCGGATCATCGAGGCTGGCCGCCTCTGAGACCCGGCCGCCGGTGAAGCCGCGTCAGCCGCCGAAGCCGACCCGCTGGGCGTTGCCCGCCGCCACCGTGCGTACGGCCAGCGCGGCGTCGAGCGCGGCCACGGTGGCGGCCCAGCCCTTGTCCTCGGCCGAGCCGGGCAGACCGGCCCGGTCGCGGGCCTGCTCGATGGTCTCCACGGTCAGCACCCCGTGCGCCACCGGCTTGCCCTCGTCAAGCGCCACCCGGGTCAACCCGTCGGTCACCGAGCGGCAGACGTAGTCGAAGTGCGCGGTGGAACCGCGGACCACCACGCCGAGAGCGACAACCACGTCACAGCGGCGCGCGAGGGCCTGGGCCACCACCGGCAACTCGACCGAGCCGGCCACCCGGGCGACGACGGAACGGGCCCCGCACGCCTCGGCGGCGGCCACGGCCCGCTCCAGCATGTGGTCGGTCAGGTCACCATGCCACCGCGCGGCCACGATCCCGACGGTCAACCCCGCGGCGTCCACCGCGTCGACTCCCGGCTCACCGAAACCCGCCATCGTCATGCTCCGATCTCGTCGTTGGCGACCGGGCGCCCCAGCGGCGCCTCGGACACCTCGTCCAACTCGTCCAGCAGGTGACCCATCCGGTCCCGCTTGGTGCGCAGGTAGCGCAGGTTCTCCGGGTGCGCGCCGGCCGGCAGCCCCTCCCGGCCGGTGATGGTCAACCCGTACCCCTCCAGCCCGGCCCGCTTGGCCGGGTTGTTGGTGAGCAGGCGCATCGAGCGCACGCCCAGGTCGTAGAGGATCTGCGCGCCGGTGCCGTAGTCACGGGCGTCGGCCGGCAGGCCCAGGTCGAGGTTGGCGTCGACGGTGTCGCGGCCGGCGTCCTGCAACTGGTACGCCTGCAGCTTGTGCAGCAGCCCGATGCCGCGCCCCTCGTGGCCGCGCACGTAGAGCACCACGCCCCGGCCCTCGCGGGCGACGCGGGCCAGCGCGGCGTCCAACTGCGGCCCGCAGTCGCAGCGCAGCGAGCCGAACACGTCCCCGGTCAGGCACTCCGAGTGCACCCGGACCAGCACGTCCTGGCCGTCGCCGAGGTCACCCAGCACCATGGCGACGTGTTCGGCCGGGTCGTGCGCGGCGCGGTAGCCCAGCGCCCGGAACACCCCGTGCCGGGTGGGCATCCGGGCGTCCGCGACCAGTTCGACCTGCTTCTCGGTACGCCGCCGGTAGGCGATCAGGTCGGCGATGGTGATCAGCGTGAGGCCGTGCTCGGCGCAGAACTTCTCCAGGTCCGGCACCCGCATCATGGTGCCGTCGTCGTTGATCAGCTCGCAGAGCACGCCCGCCGGGCGCAGCCCGGCCAGCCGGGTCAGGTCGATCCCCGCCTCGGTGTGCCCGGGTCGGCGCAACACCCCGCCCTCGCGGGCGCGCAGCGGCACCACGTGACCGGGCCGGGCCAGGTCGGTCGGGTCGGTCGCCGCGCCGGCGAGCAGCCGGCTGGTGTGCGCGCGGTCGGCCGCCGAGATGCCGGTGCTGATCCCCTCCCGGGCGTCCACGGTCACCGTGTACGCGGTGCCGCGCCGGTCCTGGTTGGTGTGGTGCATCGGCGGCAGGTCGAGGCGGTCGGCCTCGCGCTCGGTCAACGCCACGCAGACGTACCCGGACGTGTAGCGCACCATGAACGCCATCAGCTCCGGCGTGGCCAGCTCGGCCGCGAAGATCAGGTCGCCCTCGTTCTCCCGATCGGCGTCGTCGACCACGACGACCGGCCGGCCGGCGGCGATCTCCGCGATCGCCTGCTCGATATCCCCGAAGCTGGTCACGCTACTGCCTCCGTGTAGATGGGCGTGCGGACGGGCGTCGGCCGGGTGGCGCGCGAGGTGCGCCACCAGGCGGCGAAGCCCCAGGCGCAGATGGCGCCGTAGACCAGGTACATGGCCGCCGACGGATAGAAGCCGCCGCGCAGCAGCAGCGGCACGCCGACCGCGTCCACCGCGATCCAGAGCAGCCAGAACTCCACCCAGCCACGGGCCATGCCGTAGGTGGCCAGCAGGCTGCCGGTGAGGATCCAGGCGTCGGGCAGCGGACCCCACGAGCCCAGCGCCTTGAGCACCGGGTACGCCGCGGCGGTGCCGACCACCGCGGTCAGCAGCAGCATCAGCCGCTCCCGCCCGGTGGCCCAGCGCGGGACGACCGCCGCCTGACCGGCGTCGGCGCGACGGTTGCGCTGCCAGCGCCACCAGCCGTAGACGCTCACCGCGAAGAAGAACACCTGCCGGCCGGCCTGCCCGTACAGGTCGTGCTCCTGCGGGGTGGCGAACACCCCGCCGAGGAAGACGGTGAGCAGCAGCGCGTTGCCGACCATCCCGACCGGCCACGCCCAGACCAGCCGGCGCAGCCCGAGCAGCGCGGAGACCAGTCCGAAGGCGTTGCCGACGATCTCCCGGGCCAGCACCGGCGAGCCGGCCACCTCCACCTGGGCGTCCAGCAACCAACCGAGCGGACCCATCAGGCCACCTCGCTCGGGTCCACGGCCGCCCCGGGGGCGTCGGTGAGCCGGTTGCCGAGCAGCCGCTCGACGTACTTGGCCAGCACGTCGACCTCCAGGTTGACCGGGTCGCCGACACCCTTGGCGCCGAGCGTGGTCAGCTTGAGCGTGGTCGGGATCAACCCGACGGCGAACTCGTCCGCGCCGACGGCGGCCACGGTCAGCGAGACGCCGTCGATGGTGATCGAGCCCTTCTCCACCACGTACCGGGACAGCGCGGCGGGCAGCCGGAACCGGACGGTCTCCCACTGCTCGGCCGGCTCCCGGGAGATCAGCTCACCGACGCCGTCGACGTGGCCCTGCACGAGGTGCCCGCCGAGTCGGCTGCCGAGGGCGGCGGCCCGCTCCAGGTTGACCGGGTCGCCGACGCTCAGCGCGCCCAGCGCGGAGCGGCGCAGCGTCTCCCCCATCACGTCGGCGGTGAAGACCCCGTCGGTGACGTCCACGACGGTCAGGCAGACGCCGTTGACCGCGATGGAGTCGCCGTGGCGGGCGTCGGACGTGACGAGCGGACCGCGTACGGCGACAAGCGCCGAATCGCCCGCCGTCGCCGTGACCCGGACGATCTCGCCCAACTCCTCGATAATGCCGGTGAACATGTCAGCCCTCCCTTTTGCGGGGCAAAGCGGTGATCCGGAGATCCGGACCGATCTGCGTAACGTCGACGAACTCCAGATCGATGGCCTCGGCGATGGTGGTCACTCCCGCGTCGACAAGGGCGGTCGGGCCGGCGCCGAGCAGCCGGGGCGCGACGTAGGAGACGATCTTGTCGACCAGGCCGGCCCGCAGGAACGCGCCGGCCAGTCGGGGGCCGCCCTCCAGCAGCACCGCGCGGATCCCGCGCTGGTGCAGCGCCGCGAGCAGCGCCGACAGGTCGACCCGGCCGTCCGGGCCGGCCCCGACCTCGTCGGCGGTCGCGATCCACGTCCGCGCGGCGCCGTCGCGGACCCGGGCGTCAACCGGGGTACGCCCCGAGCTGTCCACCACCACCCGCAGCGGCTGCCGGATGGCCAGGCTGCCGTCGCGCAGGTTGCGGGCGGTCAACCGGGGGTCGTCGGCGAGCACGGTGCCCACCCCGGCGAGCACCGCGTCGACGGTGCCGCGCAGCGCGTGCACGTCGATCCGGGCCGCCTCCGAGGTGATCCACATGCTGGTGCCGTCCGCCGCGGCGGAGCGCCCGTCGAGCGTGGCGGCGTACTTCCAGATGACGTACGGCCAGCCGCGGCGCATCGAGGTCAGCCAGGCGACGTTGCCGGCCTCGGCCTCCTCGCCGCGTACCCCGAGATCGACCCGGACCCCGGCGGCGCGCAGGGTGGCGGCGCCCCCGGACGCGACCGGGTTGGGGTCGGGCACGGCGATGACCACCCGGGAGACCCCGGCCTGGACGAGCGCGGAACTGCAGGGGCCGGTGCGGCCGGTGTGGTCGCACGGTTCCAGAGTGACGACCGCGGTGCCGCCCTTGGCGCGTCGCCCGGCCTGGGCCAGCGCGACGATCTCGGCGTGCGGTCCGCCGGCGTACGCGTGGAAGCCCTCGCCCACGACCTGGCCGTCCTCGTCGAGCAGCACGCAGCCGACCACCGGGTTGGGACTGGTGGTGCCGAGCCCGCGTGCCGCCAACTCGATCGCACGCCGCATCGCCTCGTCGACGGAGACGCTGGCCATCGCCCTGCCCTGCCTTCTCACTCGCCGGTCCGCGCGCTGGCGGTCAGGGAGGCTGCGGCCATGGGGCCGCGGGCAGGCGGTGGCGGATTCCGGGAACGGCACAGCCGCCCCCGGAGGGTCGGCACGGCACGCTGAAGCCAGCGGCCGGCTCGGACCCGTCCGTCCCGCGCGCTGTCTCCCATCCGGACTTTCTGGGAGCGGACGAACCGCTCCCAACCGTCGGCCCCGGATTTTCACCAGGTCCACCGGGCGGCAGAGCCGTCCGGGTCGCGGGCTGACCACGGTTGAAGCCGTGGATCACCGCCGGTTCGGAATTTCACCGAGTCCCGCCAGCGCGTGGTGGGTACAGGGCAGTCTTACACGCCGACGGGGGTGCGTCGCCACCCACGCGAGCTACTTCACAGGGGCGTCATGCTCACGTGACACCACGGCGCCGGTCCACCGCGACGTACGACCCCGGTTGGCTCTTGGCGACCGTCTTCATCTCCGAGGCCACCGCGATCGCTTCGAGGGGGTCGGTGAACCGCTTGCCGGCGTCGGAGAGGGACACCCCGATGGAGAGCGTGACCAGGGCGGCGCGGCGGATGGTGCCGCGCCGGTCCTTCAGCTCGACGAAACCGCGCTCGCGGTCGGTGGCGTCGTAGAGCGTGTCGGCCGACTTCTCGAAGTCGACGACCGCACGGGACGTCAGTGGCCGGACCTGGTCCGGGGCGCAGACGATGACGAAGTCGTCGCCGCCCACGTGACCGAGGAAGGCCGGTGGCAGCCCCACCGCCACCACGGCCCGGTGCAGGCTGCGGGCCAGCGCGGAGATGAAATCGTCGCCGCGGACGAAGCCGTACCTGTCGTTGACGCTCTTGAAGCGGTCGATGTCGATGTAGCCGACCGCGTAGTCCACGCCGTGCCGGACCCGGTCGCTGATCTCCCGGCGGATCCGGCTGTTGCCGGGCAGCCCGGTCAGCGGGGACACCTCCCGGAACTCCTTGTTGCGGCGCAGGGTGGACGAGACCCGGGCCACCAGCTCGGCGGTGTCGAACGGCTTGACCAGGTAGTCGTCGGCGCCGGCGCTGAGCCCGTGCACCTTGTCGACTGTCATTCCCTTGGCCGTCAGCATGATCACCGGCAGGGCGGAGGTCATCGGGTCGGCGCGCAGCCGCCGGGTCAGCTCCAGCCCGTCGATGCGGGGCATCATGAGGTCGACCACCGCCAGGTCCGGTCGTTGGCGCTCGATGACCTCCAGTGCCTCCTGGCCGTCGCTGGCGTGGATCACCTCGAAGCCGTGCAACCGCAGGTTGAACTCGACGAAACGAGCGATGTCCTCGTCGTCGTCGACGACGAGGATGATGTCCTTGCGGTCGACCTCGGGCTCCACCTCAGGCCCCGGGAGCCGCGCGTTCCGCGAGTGCCCGCAGGTGCCGCACCGCCTCCGCCGGGTCGGCGGCGCCGTACACGGCGGTGCCGGCCACGAACGCGTCGGCCCCGGCGGCGGCCGCCTGCTCGATGGTGTCGGCGGCGATCCCCCCGTCCACCTCGATGCGCAGCTCCAGGTGGCCGGCGTCGACGTGTCGGCGGGCGGTGCGGACCTTGTCCAGCAGTTGCGGGATGAACCGCTGCCCGCCGAAGCCCGCCTTGATCGTCATGATCAGCAGGGTGTCGAAGCTGGGCAGCAGATCCAGGTACGGCTCGATCGGGGTGTCCCGGTCGATGGCCAGGCCGGCCTTCGCGCCCGCCGAGCGCAGGTCCTTGGCCAGCGCCACCGGGTCGTCGGCCGCCTCCGCGTGGAAGGTGACGTTGTACGCCCCCGCGTCGGCGTAACCGGGGGCCCACCGGCGCGGATCCTCGATCATCAGGTGCACGTCGAACGGCATCGCGGTGACCGCCCGCAGGCTCTGCACCACCGGCAACCCGATGGTCAGGTTCGGCACGAAATGGTTGTCCATCACGTCGACGTGCAACCAGTCCGCGGCGTCCTCGACGGCACGGACCTCTTCGGCGAGGCGGGCAAAATCGGCGGCCAGGATGCTCGGCGCGACGATCGGCGGCGGTACGGTCACGGGGCCAGTGTACGAACGCGGTCACCCGTCACCCGCATCGCGGCACCAACTCCGACGCGTTGTGATGCGACAGTGACCAGTGGTGCAGAATTAGGCGCTCCGGACTGCCGAATCCGGACGAACAGACATGAGTGGCTGGCCGATCGACGGAAACGCGACGACACTCCAATCGGGACGGTGCCGAAGGGCGCCCACCCGCCGGGGTTTCGCCGCGGGGCGCGATGACCGGCCGCCAGCTCCCGGAAGGGCGGACGATGCGACGGTGGCTCCCAGCGCTGGTGCTGGCCGGCGTCACGACGATGCTGCTGGCCGGCTGCACGCCGGCGCGGGGCGCGGACGGTGATCTCACCGACGACTGGCCGGCGCTGCGGGACCCGACGCCGTTCACCCCCGCCACCGACACCTGCCTGCCCCGGATCACCGCTGTGGTGCAGGCCAGCACCTACGAGACCGTGGACTGCGCGCGCAACCACCTGGCCGAGGCCATCCACGTCGGCACCTTCGTCGGGCCCGAGGCGCTTACCGAGACCCGGCCGGCGCCCGGATCGTCGGCGCTGCGCACGGCCCGCGCCGAGTGCGACCAGCGGGCCCGGGAGGTGCTCGGCGGCGACTGGCACACGGCCCGGCTGACGCTGTCCCTGGCGCTGCCCTCGGCACCGGCCTGGGCCGGCGGCGCACGCTGGTTCCGCTGCGACCTCAGCGAGACCGGCAGCATCGACAACACCCGCCCGGTGAACCGCACCGGGAGCCTGCGCGGCGCGTTGATCGGCGACAGCCCGCTGACCCACCGCTGCTTCGACCCCAAGCTGATCGGCGACAACCTCAACTACATGGCACCGGTGCTCTGCACCGAGCCGCACCGCGCCGAGTTCGTGGGCGTCTACCAGGAACGCGACGCCAGTTGGGCGGAGTTCACCCGCTCCGCCGCGCAGTCACACCAACGCTGCATGGGATTGATCGCCGAGTACGCGGCCGTGCCGAACAACAAGGACCTGCCGTACCGGGCCGGGTCCATCTACTACCCGCCCTCGCAACGGGAGTGGGAGGAGGGCGACCGTGGGGTGCGCTGTTTCCTGTGGAGCGACGACCGCAAACTCACCCGTTCGATGCGCGGCGCCGGCCCCGAGGGACTGCCCGCCAGCTGAGCACCGGTGCCGTATGCTGCTGCGCCGTGGCGCTACCGACGGGCTGGGTCCGGCTGGAGGCCACAGTGGCGGGAGGTCAGGGATGCGACGGTGGTGGGCGGCGTACGCCGGGGGTGCGGCCCTGGCCCTGATGCTGGCCGGGTGCAGCGCACCCGCCGGGGTCGACCGTGACCTCGTCGACGACTGGCCAGCGCCCGTCGCGGCGCAGCAGTTCGTGCCCGCCGCCGACGTCTGCCACCTGACCTCGCAGCAGGTCGGCTTCCTGACCGGCTACAACCCGACGGCGTGCACCGAGTCGCACCTCGTCGAGACCATGCACGTCGGCACGCTCACCGGCCCGAACGCCGAACCGGGCACACCCCCGCAGCCCGGGTCGGTGGGCATGCGGGCCGCGCAGGCCGGGTGCGACACGGCGGTCAACAAGGCGGTGGGCGCCGACTGGCGTTCCGGGCGGCTCGGCCTGACCGTGGTGCTGCCGTCGCCGCAGGCCTGGGCGGGTGGTGCCCGCTGGTACCGCTGCGACGTCAGCGAGATCGCCAGCATCGACGACACCACTGTCGGCCCGCGCACCGGCAGCCTCCGTGGTGCCCTGTCCGGCGCGGCACCCCTGGCGTACCGCTGTTTCAACCCGAAGGTGGTCAAGGACGACATCGACGAGATGCTGCCGGTCTCCTGCACCGCCAAGCACCACGCCGAGTTCGTCGGGGTCTGGCAGGCCCCGGAGATCAGCTACGCCGAGTTTTCCCGCACCGTGAAGAAGACCCACCGGGCCTGCCAGACGATGATCGCCAGGTACGCCAAGGTGCCGGACAACTCCCAGCTCGACTTCCGCGCCGGCACGATCTACTACCAGCCGTACGAGGAGGAGTGGAAGAACGGCAACCGCGGCGTGCAGTGCTTCCTCTGGATCTCCGACCGGAACCTGACCCGCTCGATGCGCAACGCCGGCACCAAGGGACTCCCGGTCACCTGAGCGTCCCAGGTCCGGCCGATCGGGTGACCGGCCGGACGTGGACCCGTCAGCCTCGGCGCAGGACGGCGAGGAACATCGCGTCGGTACCGTGCCGGTGCGGCCAGAGTTGCACCGTCGGCCCGTCCCCCAGACCGGGCATGCCTGCCGGCAGCAGCGGGCGGGCGTCGACGAAGTCCACAGCGACGCCACTGCGGCGGGCCGCCTCGGTCACCGTCACGTGCGTCTCGACCGTGTGCGGCGAACAGGTCACGTAGGCGACCAGACCACCCGGGCGGACCGCCCGCAACGCCGCACCCAGCAACTCCCGTTGCAGCCGGGTCAGCGGCGGCAGGTCGGACGGTTGGCGACGCCACCGCGACTCCGGCCGACGCCGCAGCGAGCCCAGCCCCGTGCAGGGGGCGTCCACCAGCACCCGGTCGAAGTGCTGCTCCGGCAGCTTCGGGTCGCCGCCGACGTCACGGCCGTCCATAGCCAGGACGGTCACCGGCAGGTCGCGGGTCGCCAGGGAGACCAGCCGGGCGCGGTGCTCGGCCACCTCCACCGCTGTCACCCGCGCGCCCCGCTGCGCGGCCAGCGCGCCGAGCAGGCCGGCCTTGCCGCCCGGGCCGGCGCACAGGTCCAGCCACCGCCCGTCCGGGCCGTCCAGCGGCGCGTCGGCGAGTGCCGCCGCGACGAGCTGGGAGCCCTCGTCCTGGATGTGGGCACGGCCGTCGACCACCGCCGGGATGTCGCCCGGCGCGCCGCCGGGCAGATAGACGGTGTACGGCGAGAAGGCGCCGGGCGCCCCGCCGACCTGGTCGGCCAGCTCGATCGGGTCGATCAGGCCGGGCCGGGCACACAGGTGCACCGGGGGGCGCTCATTGTCCTCGATCAGGAGCCGGGCCGTCTCACCGAGATCGCCGCCGAGCGCCTCGGAGAAGGCCCGCACGATCCACTGCGGGTGGCTGTACGCCAACGCCAGGTGCCCGACCGGGTCGGTCTCCATCGGTGGGGCGAGTTTCGCCACCCAGGCGTCCGCGTCCCGGCTGGACACCTCGCGCAGCACCGCGTTGGCGAAGCCCGTCGCGCCCGGCGCGACCGAACGGACCAGGTCCACCGTCGACGAGACCGCGGCGTGCGCGGGCACCCGGGTGTGCAGGAGTTGGTACGCCCCGAGCCGCAGCGCGTCGCGGACCGGTGGGTCGATCCGGGCCACGTCCCGGCCGGCGGCGTCGGTCAGGATCGCGTCCAACGTGCCCAGGTTGCGCAGGGTGCCGTAGGTCAGCTCGGTGGCGAAGGCCGCGTCCCGGCCGAACAGCCCCTCCTCCCGCAGGATGATGGGCAGCACCAGGTTGGCGAACGCGTCGTCGCGGTGCACCGCGGCCACCGCCTCGTACGCCGCGCGGCGCGGGCGGTCCATCGGTGGCCGGACCGGCCGGCGGTCCCCGCCGCGACCCGGGGGCGGGCCGGAGCGGGTGGGTCGGGTGCCCTCCGGGGCTGTCACGCGAAGTCCTCTCCTGCGCCGACCCGGACGCCGCGCGCCCAGTCGGTCGCGCCCATGGCCCGCTTGCCCGCGGCGCGGACCTCACCGAGGCGCACCGGCACGGTAGCCGTGCCGGCCAGCACCCGGGCCTTCTCCACAAGCAGCTCCCCCGGCTTCAGGTCGGGGCCGTCGGGCACCGGCACGACCGGGCCGAGCTTCACCCGCTCGCCGCGGAACGTGGTCCAGCCGCCCGGGGCCGGGGTGCAGGCCCGGATCCGGCGGTCCACGGCGAACGCCGGGTCACCCCAGCGCACCCGGGCGTCGTCCACTGTCAACTTCGGTGCCAGCGACACCCCGTCGGCCGGCTGCGGCTCGGCGCGGGCGGTGCCGTCGGCGATCGCGTCGAGCACCGCCACCAGCAGCCCGGCACCGGAGTCGGCGAGCCGTTCCAGCAGGTCACCGGAGGTGTCGGCGGCCCGGATCTCGTCGGTCAGGGTGCCGTAGACCGGGCCGGTGTCCAGGCCCTCCTCCAGTTGGAAGACGCTGGCCCCGGTCAGCTCGTCACCGTGCAGCACGGCGTGCTGCACGGGAGCGGCGCCACGCCACGCGGGCAGCAACGAGAAGTGCAGGTTGATCCAGCCGTGCCGGGGGATCTCCAGGGCGGCCGGCGGCACCAGCGCGCCGTAGGCGACCACCGGCACGCAGTCCGGTGCGAGCTCGCGCAGCCGGTCGAGGAACTCGGGGTCGCGGGGGCGGGCCGGCGTGAGCACCTCGACGCCCTGCGCGTCGGCCCACTCACCCACCGGGGAACGGGACAGGCCACGCCCACGCCCGGCGGGCGCGTCCGGCCGGGTGACCACGGCGAGCAGGTCGTGCCGGGAGGCGGCGACGGCGGCCAGGGCGGGCACGGCGACGGCCGGCGTACCGGCGAAGATCACACGCATCGGGGTCACCGGCCCAGACCGAACGGGTCGCTGAGGTGCGGGCTCAGCTTGACCGTGGGTGGGGCCGCCGCGTCGTACCAGTCGGCCTGACGGATCGCCTTCATGGCTTCCTTGCGCCCCTCCTGGTCCAGTCGGTCCAGGAAGAGCACCCCGTCGAGGTGGTCGGTCTCGTGCTGGACGCAACGCGCCATCAGGCCGGTGCCGACGATCTGCACCGGGTCTCCGAAGGAGCTGAAGCCCTTGGCGACGACATTCTGCCGACGCTTGGTGTCGAAGTAGAGCCCGGGGATCGACAGGCAGCCCTCCGGGCCGTCCTGCTCCTCCTCGTCGGGAAACTCGAGCACCGGATTGATCAGGTGCCCGAGCACGTCGTCGACGTCGAAGGTGAACACCCGCAGACTCACGCCGAGCTGCGGCGCGGCCAGACCGGCGCCGTTCTGCTCACGCATGGTGTCGGTCAGGTCGGCGACCAGCCGACGCAGCTCGGCGTCGAAGTCGACCACCGGATCGGCCGGCGTGCGCAGCACCGGATCCCCAAAAAGACGGATGGGCTGAACGGTCACGCGGGATGGCTCCTTCGACAGGTGGACGGGCGGTGCCGTACCAGTCTACGGAGTGCCCGGCCGCACACCGGCCGGCGTACCTCGATCGGCCACCGCCGGTGTGCCGAGCGTCACCGGCCGGCGGCCGGGTGCCGGCCGAGCGCGCCCGGCGGCGGCACCTCGCCGACGTCCGACCAGCTCGTGGGCGAGGGTCAGCCCGGCGCCGAGCGCCTGGCCGTCGCGCGGGCCAGCAGGTCACGTACCCGCTCGACGTCGGGGTGGCCGAGGTCGTCGAGGATGCCCAGGGCCCGCCGCCAGGTGCGTACGGCACCGGCCGTGTCACCCGCCGCGTGTCGGCTCTCGCCGAGCCGGGACAGGGTGTCCGCCTCGTCGTAGCGGTCGCTGATCCGCCGGTACAACCCGAGCGCCCGCTGGTAACAGCGGATCGCCGCGCGGTGGTCACCCAGCCGGGCGTGGATGAAGCCGAGGCTGTCCCAGGTGTTCGCCTCACCGTGCCGGTCGCCGGTCGGGCGCAGCAGCGTCAGCGCCTGCTCGCAGTGCGCGAGCGCGGGCCCGTACTGGCCGAGCTGGGCGTGTGCCCACCCCACCGCGTTGCGGGCGCTGGCCTCCCCGGCCGAATGGCGGGCGGCCCGGTACAGCACCAGCGCCCGCTGTCCGTGGTCCAGCGCCTCGGCGTAACGGCCGAGCCCGTCGAGCATCGCGCCGAACGCCCGGTGGGTACGCGCCTGCCCGGTGTGGTCACCCATCGCCTCGAAGAGCACCAGGGCCTGGCGGTAGTTCCGGGCTGCCTCGTCCACCTGCCCCAGCCGGGAGAGCACCCGGGCCAGGTCGCGGTGGGCGTTCGCCTGCCCGAGCCGGTCGCCCGCCCGCCGCGCCCCGGCCAGGGCGGCCCGCTGGGCGACGGCCAGGTCCGTCCACCGCCCCCGACGTTGCAGGAAGTCCACGAGTGTCCAGGCCAACTGCCAGGCGTGGCCGTCGAACCCGGCACGTCTGGCGTGTGCGACCGCCGCCAGCAGCACCGGGTACTCGATGGTGAACCAGGCCAGCGCCTGACCGTGGTTGGTGATCTCCTCGGGTAGCACGCCCGGTGGGGCGGCGGCCAGGGTGACCGGGTCCCGGCCCGGTTGCAGCAGCAGCGCGGCCGCGTGGGCGGTGTGCAGGTAGTGGTCCAGCCCACGCCGGATCGCGGCCCGCCGGGCTTCCGCCGGCTCGAGACGTTCGGCCAGCTCCGCCGCGTACGCCCGGAGGAGGTCGTGCGCGCCGAACCGGCCGGGGGCCTGCTCGGTGACCAGGTGGGCGTGGGCGAGCTCCGCCAGCAGTCGAGGCACCTGGTCGCGGGGCAGCCCGGCCAGGCTGGCCGCCGCGGCGACCCCGATCTCCGGCCCCGGATGGCAGCCGAACAGCCGGAACAGGCGCGCCGCCGCGGGTGTCAGGCTCCGGTACGACCAGGAGAAGACCGCCTGCACGTCGGTGCCGGCGTCGCCACCGTCGAACGAGTCCAGCGGGTGCGGCGCCTCGCGCAGCTCGTGGGCGAGGGTGGACAGGCCGAAGGCGGGATTCGCCGCGCCTCTGGCGGCGAGCACCGCAAGCGCCAGCGGCAGCCGCGCACACCGCTCGATGATCTCGTCCACCGCCTGCGGTTCGGCCGCCAACCGGTCCTCGCCGAGCCGCCGGGCCAACAGTTGCCAGGCCTCGACGGTGCTGAGCAGGCCGACACCGATCGGCCGGGCGCCGTCGGCGGCGATCAGACCGGCGAGCCGGTTGCGGCTGGTGACCAGGACCAGGCAGCTCGGGTTGCCGACCAGCAGGGGTCGGACCTGGTCGACGTCGCGGGCGTTGTCGAGCAGCACCAGCATCCGGCGGCCGGCGAGCAGGCTGCGATAGAGGCCCACCTGCGCGGGCAGGTGGGTGGGGATTCGTTCGGGCGGCACCTCAAGGGCCTCCAGGAAGCCCCGGACCGCCTCGACGGCGGTCACCACCGTTCCAGAGGAGTCGAACCCGCGCAGGTCGACGTAGAGCTGGCCGTCCGGGAAACGGTCGGCCACCCGGTGCGCCCAGTACACCGCGAGCGTCGTCTTGCCGACCCCGGCCGTGCCGGACAACGTCATGGTGGTGACCGGCGCCATGCCGCCGTCCCCCGACCCGCCGGGGCTGGCGCAGGCGGCGTCGAGCTCGGCGAGCTGGGCGGCACGCCCGACGAAACCCGGAAGCGCCGGGGGTAGCTGGCGGGGCACCGGGAACCGGGCCGACGGCGTACCGGGGCGCGGGCCGCCGGCCCTGGCCCGGCCGGCCCCGGCGCTCACCCGTCCGGTGGTCGCGTGGTCCCGGTTCGGGCTTCGACGGCGCTCCTCGATTCGGTCCCGTGCCGTGGCCAGCACCCCCTGCTCGGTGGGGGTCGCACCGAGCAGTCTGATGAGCGCGTCGAACCGCTCCGGCGGAGGCAGGATGTTGCCGGCGAAGTACTCCCCGATGATCCCGCGCGACCAGCCGGTCTTCGCGGCCAACTGCCGGTACGTCAGCGGCGTCTCGCCCTGCTGACGGGATTCGCGGCGGCGTAGCTGGCGTAGCAACCCGGCCAGCTCCTGCAGCGTCTGCGCCTCAGCGGCGCCGCGGGCCACCTCGAACGATCCCGGTGCCGCCGGTCGCACGAGAGGTACCCGTTGGTCGGACATCCGGCCCCCACCCCCCGGTCACCCGGCCCCCCCGGATGCGCACGGGCAGGCTAATTCCGCCCCAGCGCCATTCGATAGGTGAGCGCCGATGTCTGACAGTTCCATCCCGGACGGTGGACCGTCCGGCGCTGTCCGGCGGTGTCCAGCGCCGTCCAGGATGCGCCGCGCGGAGCCGACGTCCCGTGCCACCGTCCTGGTGCGGGTTCGACCCGCTCCACAAACCCTGGGGGAAGAGGTACTGATGATCCGTCCACATCTGACCGTCCGGCGGTCCCCGTCGCTGCTGCGTCGCGCCGCCGTCGCCGCGTTCGGCCTCACGCTGCTCGCCGCGGGCGTGACCGCCGCACCGGCCACCGCCGCACCCGGAGGCAAGGCCGCCACCACCGGTTCGTTCGTCGACAGCACACCGGTGCCCGGCGGCTTCGCCTCCTGGTCGGAGCTGCTCCGGCTGCAGCAGCGCATGAACACCGCCGCCGCGCGGATCACGAACGCCGCCGAGCGCAGCGCGAACTCCGGCTTCGCCGGTGTCATCGCCGACCCCACCACCCGAGCGCTCCAGGTCTACTGGAAGGGAGAGCCGCCGGCCAACCTGGTGGCCACCGCCCGGGCCACCGTCGCGACCAAGGTGCTGTCCGCCCCGTACTCGCAGCGGGAACTCTTCGCCGCGGCCGACCGGCTGCGGGCCAAGGCCGGCAACCAGATCACCACGGTCGGGCCGCGCGCCGACGGCGCCGGCCTGCTCGTCGGCACCCAGGACGGGCTGCTCGGCGCGACGGCTCTGGCCGGCGTCCCGGTGACCGTGCAGACCGGGGTCGCCGCGGCGCCGGCCACCCGGTGGGACGACAGCCCGCCGTGGTGGGGTGGCGCCGCGTGGCGCAACACCGCCACCGGCGGTGGCTGCTCGACCGGCTTCGGCGTGTGGCAGGGCGGGGTGACGCGGGTGCTCTCCGCCGCGCACTGCGCCAACCTCAACGTCCTCGCGACCGACCCGACCGGGCAGACGATCGGCACCGTCAGCGCCCGTAACGTCAGCAGCGACACCCTGCTGCTCAACGGTAGCGGGGGCGGCCGGGTCTTCAACAACAGCACCGACGCGGCCGGACAGGTGGTCAGTGAGTTCAACAACCAGGTGATCGGCGCGTCGGCCAGCCAGGTCGGCAACTGGGTGTGCACCTCCGGCGCGTACTCCGGCACCCGCTGCTCGATCCAGGTGAGGGCCCGTAACCTGTGCATCAACGTGCGCAACTTCGGCACGGTCTGCGGCCAGGTCCAGGCCGAGAACACCACCGGCACCAACGCCGTCGGTCAGGGTGACAGCGGCGGCCCGGTGGAGATCGTGAACGCGGCGAACACCCTCCAGGTCTGGGCGACCGGGACCAACACCGCCATCGACGACACCAACACCTCGGTGCCCTGCACCGGCTACGTCCCCACCGGCCGGGTCTGCGCCTGGCGGTTCTACTACGAGGACATCTTCTCGGGCATGGCCGGCGTCGGCGCCTCCGGCGTGGTCCTCGGCTGAGGCATCCCCTCGACACACCCATCGCACAGGTGGCCGGGCCGGCGCGCACCCCGCGTGCCGGCCCGGCCCAACGCTGGGCTCAGGCGCCGGCGGCCGGGTCCCCGGCGAGCACCGCGTCACCGCGCAGCAGCGCGGGCTCGGGCAGCGGAAGCTGGATCTTGTGAGCCGCCTCCCAGTCGTAGACCAGGCCGGGGCGCACCTGGGCGGCGAAGTAGTCGATCGCCGTCATCCCACCCACGACCGGCTCGTCGACCTCGGCGACCAGTTGGGCGGGGACCAGGGAGAACCCGTTCTGCAGGGCGGCGCTGAGCCGGCGGTGACCGTCGACGACGAAGAAGTACTCGCCGGTGAACCCGATCTTCAGCGGTTCGAGCGCCTCGTCACCGGCCTCGGCCACGTCGCCGACGAAGTCGGTGTCCCACAGACCCCGCAGGGTGGCGATGTCCTCGGTCGGGTAGACGCGGGCCGGGTCCAGCAGCAGCAGCGGCGGCCCGTCGCGCAGCACCTCAGCGCCGAGCGTCCCCTCGTACGCGGCGATGATGTGCTCGATCACGTCGGCCGCCGAGGCACGGGTGGTGTCGCAGATCAGGTCGTAGTTGCGCAGTCGGGCCTTGTCCACCCCGTAACGGACGATGAACCGGCTGCGCTCGCTCGCGCTGCGCTCCCGGAGCTTGGCCTTGGCCTCCTCCAGGGAGGCGTAGCTCTCCGCCGGCCCGGACGGCCGGGCGAGCACCCGGCGGGCCGCCTCACCCGGCTCGGTGATCATGTGAACCTTGAGCGCGTCGGTGAAGAAGTGCCAGGCCAGCCGGGAATCCATGATGAGACGCTCACCGGAGGCGGCGATGTCCCGCTGGAGCTGGTCGACGTAGCCGTCGACGGCCTGGTCGAGCTCGGCGTGCAGATTGAGCTGCAGAGCGGTCATCTGCCGCTGCTGCGCCATCTCCCGGTAGAGGTCTCCCACACTGACCCGGCGCATGCCGAGCCGCTTGGCGATCTCGACCGACACGGTGCTCTTGCCGCTGCCGAGGTCGCCGTTGAAGACGATCGATTGTCCAACGGTCACGACTGGTCCACCCCTGCTCACCGGCTCAAAGACATCATCGACATCGCGTCCGACCGACGCGTTCCCGCCATCCTGCGGCGGCCCCGGCACGGCGCCTGTGACGCTCCGTCGCGACCTGGAGCCGTCGTACGCCTTGGCATGACGGGCGATGCTACCACTTGACCGCCACCGCTTTGTCGGACGCGGTGTGCGAGGGCCACCCGCGCGGGCCGGGGTGACCCCCGGCCGGCACCTACCGAAACCCCTCAGAACAGGCTCAGCGGGTCGACCTGGAGACGAACCGGGTCGGCGGCCTTGCGGGCGGCGCGAGCACCGGCGGCCGAGTGCAGCGCCTCGGCGAGCGCGGCAGCCCGCGCCCGGGGCACCCGGACCAGCATCCGTTCCCGGCCCTCCTCGGCCGGCACCGGCCCGAGCACCTCGGCGTCGTCGGGCAGCCGGGCCGCGGCGAGCAGGTCGGCCACCGCCTCGGCCGCGCCGGTGACGCTCGCCATCCGGACGGCCGGCGGGAAGCCCAACTCCCGACGCTCGGCCAGCTCCCGGCCGGCAAACCAGGCGGCGTCCCAGCGCAGCAGCGCCTGCACCGGGGCGAGCGCACCGTCGGCGACCACCACCACCCGGCCCGCCGGCGCCGGACGGGCCAGGGCCGCCGCCGCCAGCCAGCGGCGCAGCGCCTCCTCACCGGCCCGCAGGTCGGCCCGGGTCAGCAGGGCCCACGAGTCGAGAAGCAGCACCGCGCCGTAGCCGCCCTCGGCGACCGGCTCGGCGCCGGGCGTGGTCACCACCAGGGCCGCGCCGCCGGGCACGTCGGTCAGCACCTCCTCGCGCCCCGAGGTGCGGACCGGCACGCCGGGGAACGCACGACCCAGCTCCTCGGCGGTCCGCCGGGCGCCGGTCACCGCGGCCCGCAGCCGCCGCCCACCGCACTGCGGGCAGGCGTACGCGGCAGCCACCCGGGCGCACCACCGGCAGGCCGGGGTGCCGCCGGCCGAGGGCAGCGCGAGCGGCCCGGAGCAGTGCGCGCAGCGGGCCGGGGTGCGGCACTCGGCGCAGGAGATCGACGGCAGGTAGCCGCGTCGAGGCACCTGCACCAGCACCGGCAGGTCCTGCCGGAGGGCGTCACGGGCGGCCGTCCAGGCCAGGCTGGGCAGCCGGGCGGTGGCGGCCCCCGGGTCGCGGGCCAGTTGCGGGTCGTCACCGGTCGGCGCGATGGCCGGGATCCGGGCCCGTACGGTGGCCCGTTCGGCGACCACCTCCCGCGCCCAGCCGGTCTCCAGCAGCAACTGCGCCTCGGCGGTGCGGGCGTACCCGCCCACAAGCGCGCCGGCCTCGGCGAGCTGGACACGGGTGAGCAGCACGTCGCGGGCGTGCGGGTAGGGCGACCGGGGTTCGGAGTGCAGGTCGTCGCCGTCGTCCCAGATGGCGACGAGACCGAGTCGGTCCACCGGGGCGAACATCGCCGCCCGGGTGCCGATCACCACCGGCACCTGCCCACGGCGGGCGGCGAGGAACGCCCGGTAGCGCCGGGCCGGCCCGAGGGCGGCGGAGAGGGTGACGTGCCGCCCCGGGCCGAGCACACCGGTGAGCGCGGCGTCCAGCCGGTCCAGGTCGCGGGCGTCGGGCACGACGACCACCGCGCCGCGCCCGCCGGCGACGGTGGCGGCCACCGCGTCGGCGTAGCGGGCCGCCCAGTCCTCGCCGGGCAACGCCGACCAGACCGCCCGGGGCGCCCGGCCGTCGGTGAGCGCCCGCAGCAGCGCCGGGCCCGTCGGGTAGTCCCGCCAGCCGCGCGGGTCGACGGCCGCGGCCCCGGCGACCGCGGTCGGGCCGGCGGCGGCGGGCCGCACGGTCGCGAGCCCCGCGGTGCCCTGGTCGGCGGCGGCCTCCGGCGCGGTGGACGCGTCGTCGTCGCGGGGCTCCTTCTCGACCCGGGCGTGCCGGGGTGGGACGGCGAGCCGGAGCACGTCGGCGAGGCTGCCCGCGTACCGGTCGGCGACCGCCCGGGCCAGCCGGGCGATCTCGGGCGCCAGCACCGGCTCCGGCGAGACGACCTTCTCCAGGTACGCGAGCCGGCCGGTGTGGCCGGAGTCGTCGGCGCGCGACAGCAGCCACCCGTCGACGAGCTGCCCGGCGAAGCGCACCTTCACCCGGGTGCCGGGCACCGCCACCGCGTCCAGCTCGGCCGGCACCAGGTAGTCGAACGGCCGGTCCAGATGGGCCAGCGGGACGTCCACGCAGACGCGCGCGACCGGCGACCCGTCCGCGGGTCGCCGGTCGCTACGCGTGGTGGCGGTCAGGCTCCCGCGGCCGACTTGAGGTCGGCGGCCCGGTCGGTGCTCTCCCAGGTGAGGTCCGGCAGCTCGCGGCCGAAGTGGCCGTACGCGGCGGTCTGCTGGTAGATCGGGCGGAGCAGGTTGAGGTCCCGGATGATCGCGGCCGGACGCAGGTCGAACACCTCGGCGACGGCCTTCTCGATCGAGGAGACCGGCACGGTCTCGGTGCCGAACGTCTCGATGAACAGGCTCACCGGGTGGGCCTTGCCGATGGCGTAGGCGACCTGCGCCTCGCACCGCTCGGCCAGACCGGCGGCGACGACGTTCTTGGCGACCCAGCGCATCGCGTACGCGGCGGAGCGGTCCACCTTGGACGGGTCCTTGCCGGAGAACGCGCCCCCGCCGTGGCGGGCGTACCCGCCGTAGGTGTCAACGATGATCTTGCGGCCGGTCAGCCCGGCGTCACCCATCGGGCCACCGATCTCGAACCGGCCGGTCGGGTTGACGAGCAGCCGGTAGCCGTCGGTGTCCAGACCGAGGCTCTCCAGCTCCGGGGCGATCACGTGGTCGCGCACATCGGGAGTGAGCAGCGAGTCCAGCGAGATGTCCGCGGCGTGCTGGCTGGACACGACCACGGTGTTCAGCCGGACCGGACGCAGCCCCTCGTACTCGATTGTCACCTGGGTCTTGCCGTCCGGCCGCAGGTAGGGAATCGTGCCGTCCTTGCGCACGGCGGCCAGGCGGCGGGCCAGACGGTGGGCCAGGGCGATCGGCAACGGCATCAGCTCGGGCGTCTCCGAGCAGGCGAAGCCGAACATCATGCCCTGGTCGCCGGCGCCCTGTGCGTCCAGCGCGCTCTCCGACGCCCCGGTACGCAGCTCGAAGGCGTTGTCCACGCCCTGCGCGATGTCCTCGGACTGGGCGCCGATGGAGACGCTGACGCCGCAGGACGCGCCGTCGAAGCCCTTTTTCGACGAGTCGTATCCGATGTCGAGGATGGTCCGGCGGACGATTGTCGGGATGTCGGCGTACGCCTTGGTGGTCACCTCACCGGCGATGTGCACCTGGCCGGTGGTGATCATGGTTTCCACCGCAACCCGGCTGTGCGGATCCTCGGTTAGCAACGCGTCGAGGATGCCATCGCTGATCTGGTCGGCGATCTTGTCCGGGTGGCCTTCCGTGACCGATTCGGACGTGAAGAGGCGGCGTGTCACGGCACTCCTAAGCGTGTGAGGTCGTTCCGCGGCAGTCTAGTCACCACTGCGGTCGGTCTAGGGACCGGTCGCGCTCTGTTCCACCCGTCAGGAGCGGACGGGCAACCGCGCCACGACGAGATCCCAGACGGTGTCGGCCACGGCTTCCTTGGCCTGCTCGGGCAGCCGGCTGACCGAGCCGTCCGCGCCGATGACCGTCACCGTGTTGGTGTCGGCGCCGAAGACCAGGTCGGGACCGACCTCGTTGATGACGATCAGGTCGGCCTGCTTCCGGGCGAGTTTCGCTCGGCCGTTGGCCTCGGCGTCGCCGGTCTCGGCGGCGAACACCACAAGCAGTTGCTCCGGTCGTTTGCGCTTGCCGAGCTCCGCCGCGATGTCCGGGTTCGTGACGAGCTCGATGGTGGGCGCGACACCGTCGTCCGACTTCTTGATTTTGCCAGGCGCGTAGGCCGCCGGCCGGAAATCGGCAGGAGCCGCCGCCATCACCACCGCGTCGGCCTCGACGGCGGCCTTCAGCGTCGCCTCCCGCAGCTCGGCGGTGGTGCCGACCCGGACCAGGTCGACGCCGGCCGGGTCGGCGAGGGAGACGTTGGCCGCGATCAGGGTGACCCGGGCGCCTCGGGCGACAGCCGCGCGGGCGAACGCGTAACCCTGCTTGCCGGAGGAGCGGTTGCCCAGGAAGCGGACCGGGTCCAGTGGCTCCCGGGTGCCACCGGCGGTGACGACCACCCGGCGGCCGGCCAGGTCGGCGGGTGCGGAGTCGCCCCGGGCCAGGACCCGGCGGGCGACGGCGAAGATCTCCGCCGGGTCGGGCAGCCGACCCTTGCCGGTGTCGACGCCGGTGAGCCGCCCGACGGCCGGCTCGATGACCCGGACTCCCCGGGCGCGCAGCGTGGCGACGTTCGCCACGGTGGCCGGGTGCTCCCACATCTCGGTGTGCATGGCCGGGGCCAGCAGCACCGGGCAGCGGGCGGTCAGCAGGGTGTTGGTCAGCAGGTCGTCGGCGAGCCCGTGCGCGGCCTTGGCGAGCAGGTCGGTGGTGGTCGGCGCGACCACCACCAGGTCGGCCTGCTGGCCGAGCCGGACGTGCGGCACCTCGTGGACGTCGGTCCAGACGTCGTCGGCGACCGGCTGGCCGGAGAGCGCCGCCCAGGTCGGCGCCCCGACGAACCGGAGCGCCGACGCGGTCGGCACGACCCGAACCCGGTGACCGGATTCGGTGAAGAGTCGCAGCAGCTCACACGCCTTGTAGGCGGCGATGCCGCCGCCGACCCCGAGGACGATCGAGGCGGACATCGGCCGGCGGGAGCTTACGGCTGGTCGGTCGGCTCGGCGGTGAGCAGGCCCGCGTTGATCTCGCGCATGGCGATGGAGAGGGGCTTCTCCTGCGGGGTGGTCTCAACGAGCGGGCCGACGTACTCCAGCAGGCCCTCGCCGAGCTGGCTGTAGTAGGCGTTGACCTGGCGCGCGCGCTTGGCGGCGAAGATGACAAGCGCGTACTTCGACGTCGTCTTCTCGAGGAGCTCGTCGATCGGCGGGTTGGTGATGCCTTCGGGGTTGGCAATGGATCCCACGAATTAACCTCTGCGTCTTTCGAGCCGCGCGCACGCGGTGCTGAGTCTCAACGGCCGGCGCTCAGCCGCGCACGCGCGACCAGGCCGGGTCCGGATAAGAAGAACCGAGTAAGCCTACCAGCTCGTCGACCACCCGCTCGGTGTGGTCGTGGGTGAGCGTGTGCGTGACGGCGGCCGACACGGTGGGGTGCGGTTCGTACCCGGGTGGGCTCAGCAGCACCAGCCGCGCGTCGGGCAGGCGCGCCCGCACCAGTGCGGCGCCGGGCAGGTCGAGCGGGAGCAGCACCGGCTGCCCGGCGTCGAGCCGGGCGCGCAGCGGCGGGTACGGAGTGCCCCGGCGGTATCCGCCGACCCGGGACCACTCCAGCAGCTCGCCGACGGCGAGCCGGCGATCGAACTCGGCGGGGGCGAGGAAGACCCGGTCCTCCCCGTCGATCTCCGACTCCCGGCGCGGCCGGGTGGTTGCCGGCACCGGGATCCACACGGACGGAGAACGCGCCCGGACCAGCTCGACGACACTCTCCCTGCCGGAACCCGAAGGTCCAGCCAGGACAGTGAGCCGAGCAGCCGGGCGCGCCTCGTCATCCGTGCTCACTGCTTGTTTCTACACGCTGCCAGGTTCAGTTGGCGGCGAACTCTCCAAGCAGTGCCTTGCGCTGCTGCTCGCCGAGGCCACGCAGGCGACGGCTGTCGGCGATCTTGAGCTTCTCCATGATCTGGGTAGCCCGGATCTTGCCGATACCCGGCATGGCCTGCAGGACGGCCGAAACCTTGAGCTTTCCGACGACGTCGTCGCTCTCGGCGCGCTCGAGGACGGCACCAAGAGTGGTCTTGCCCTGCTTGAGCTGCTCCTTCAGCTGAGCACGGGCCTTGCGGATCTCCGCGGCCTTCTCGAGCGCGGCAGCGCGTTGTTCGGGGGTCAGTGACGGGAGCGGCACCAGTTCTCCTCAGGTCCCTATCGCGGCGGGCGGGGCGCACCGCCGCATCTGTGAAACGTGGTGTCGCTGTGAACCAAGGGGTCCATGGTTCCCAGCGCGGGGAAAACTAGCGGCCAACGGAGCTTTCGGCAACGTGGGGCCGCATGATCACCGTAAGGTGACCGACCCGTCAGTCAGTCACCGGGCAGGCAATACGGCCCGGCAGTCCGCCAGAACGCGGTCCGCGGCGGCCCGCAGGGCGGCGACATCGGGGCCGGCCGAGAGCACCTCCCGGGAGTACGACGGGAGCACCGCGGCGAGGCTCGAACCGAAGACGGCACGCAGATCGGCGGCACCCGCGCCCTGCGCGCCGAGCCCCGGGGCGAGCAGCGGACCCCCCACGCCGGAGAGGTCGTGACCGGTGTCGCCGATGGTCGCACCGACCACCAGGCCGAAGCTCCCGAGCGGAGTCGCACCCCTGTTGAGCTGGGAAATCTCGTCGATCACGGTTTGCGCCACGGTGCGGCCGTCGGCCGTGCGGGCCCGCTGCACGGCCGCGCCCTCGGGGTTGGAGGTGAGGGCCAGCACGAAGACGCCGCCGCCGTGCTTGGCGGCCAGCTCGAACATCGGCGCCAGCGAACCGACCCCGAGGTAGGGGCTCGCGGTGACCGCGTCGACATACATGGGGCTGGATGGATCGAGGTACGCGGAGGCGTACGCGCTCACCGTCGAGCCGATGTCGCCGCGCTTGACGTCGAGGAGAACGAGCGAGCCGGCATCCCGTAACTGTCGGATAGTTGACTCAAGAATCGCCACTCCGCGGGATCCGAATCGCTCGAAAAAGGCCGACTGAGGCTTCACCACCGCAACCCGGTCACCGAGTGCCTCCACGACGGTTCGCGTGAACCGGTCCAGCCCCCGAACGTCGTCCGGGAGGCCCCAGCGGGCCAGCAGACCGGGATGCGGATCGATGCCCACACAGAGCGGCCCCCGCTCGCTCATCGCCCGGTGCAGCCGGGTTCCGAAGCTCTCCATCCGGTACTCCCTCTCTCCTGCCGGGCGGCGGACCGCCTCCCGGGTGTCCGTTGCCGACTGCGGTTCAGCCGGCCGCGACCGCCGCCGCCACCCCGGCCGTGATCCGGGCCAGGTCGGCGTCGTCGGTGACGTACGGCGGCATCGTGTAGACCAGGTCGCGGAACGGGCGCAGCCACACCCCCTGATCCGCCGCGGCCACGGTGGCCGCGCCGAGATCGACCTCGTGATCGAGCTGGACCACCCCGATCGCGCCGAGCACCCGCACGTCGGCCACGCCCGGCGCACCGCGCAGGGGCTCCAGGCCGGCGCGCAGGCCGGCACCAACCCTGGCGACCTGCGCCGACCAGTCTCCGGCCCGCAGCAGCCCGATGGAGGCGTTGGCCACCGCGCAGGCCAACGGGTTGCCCATGAACGTGGGTCCGTGCGCCAGCACGCCAGCGGCGGAGATGCCCCGGGCGACCTCGGGGGTGCAGAGCGTCGCCGCGAGCGTCAGGTAGCCCCCGGTGAGCGCCTTGCCCAGGCACAGCACGTCCGGCGTCACCCCGGCGTGCTCGGCGGCGAACATCGCACCGGTACGACCGAACCCGGTGGCGATCTCGTCGAAGATCAGCAGCACCCCGTGCGCCCGGGTCACCTCGCGCAGCACCCGCAGGTAGCCCGGATGGTGGAACCGCATCCCGCCGGCGCCCTGGACGACGGGCTCGACGATCACCGCGGCGAGTTCGTCGGCGTGCCGCTCGACGGTCTCTACGAGCGCCGCCACGTACGCGTCGTCGGGCGGGTCGGTGAAGCCGCCGGGCGGGACCGGGGCGAACACCTGCCGGGGCAGCACGTCACCCCAGAGGTGGTGCATCCCGCCCTCCGGGTCACAGACGCTCATCGGGTGGAACGTGTCGCCGTGGTAGCCGCCCCGCCAGGTCGCCAACCTGCGCCGCTGCGGTCGACCGACGGCCCGCTGGTACTGCAGGCACATCTTCACCGCCACCTCGACGCTCACCGAGCCGGAGTCGGCAAGGAACACGTGCTCCAGACCGTCCGGGGTCAGCTCGACCAGGGTCCGGGCGAGCCGCACCGCGGGCTCGTGGGTGAGCCCGCCGAACATCACGTGGCTCATCCGGCCGAGCTGGTCGGTCACCGCCGCGTCCAGCACCGGGTGCCGGTAGCCGTGGATCGCCGCCCACCAGGACGACATGCCGTCCACCAGCTCCCGCCCGTCGGCCAGGCGCAGCCGCACCCCCTCGGCGCTCTGCACCACGTACGGCGGATTCGTCGGCGGCAGCGCGGCGTACGGGTGCCAGACGTGCGCCCGGTCAACGGCCAGGATCTCCTCGGGTGTCACACGTACTCCTCTGTGCCAAAAACGGTCCGGACCGCGGACGCCCTGCGGCCGGGTCTAACCCCTCCCCTCCCCCTCCTTCTCCCTCTCCTCCGCCTTTGCTCTGCACCCATGGGGGCGACACCCGGTGGCCGAGTGTCGAGCGCCAGGTGGCGCACCCGTGGGTGCAGAGCAAAGGGGTTGCGGTGGGGGTGGGTTCCTCGGCGCCGAGCGGGCTCGGTACCCGGTTGCGCCGGGCCAGCACCGCGCCGAGGGGGGTCACCGGTCGGCGACCGGGTCCGGTGCCGCCGCCGTGGCCGTCGCGCGGGCGGCTGCCCGGACCAGGGCCGGGCCCCGGTAGATGAAGCCGGTATAGAGCTGCACCAGGGAGGCGCCGGCGTCGAACATCCGCGCCGCGTCGTCCGGGTCGAGCACCCCGCCGACGCCGACGATCGGCAGCCGACCAGCCGTCTCCCGGTGCACGAAGTCGACCACCTCCCGAGCCCGGGTGGTGAGGGGCCGACCGGAGAGACCGCCGGCCTGGGCGCCCCGTTCGGCGTCGGCCGCGGCCAGCCCGGTACGGGACAGCGTGGTGTTGGTGGCGATCACCCCGGCGGCACCGCGGGCCAGGCAGACCTCCAGCAGCTCGGCGATCGCCGCCTCGGTCAGGTCTGGTGCGATCTTGACCAGCACCGGCTTCTCCCCCACCAGCGCACCGAGCAGCGCGTCCAGGTGGGTGCGGTCCTGCAACGACCGCAGACCGGGAGTGTTCGGTGAGGACACGTTCACCGCGAAGTAGTCGCCGTGCCCGCGCAGCGCCCGGTACGAGGCGAGGTAGTCCTCGACCGCCTCGTCGAGCGGAGTCACCTTGGACTTGCCCAACGAGATGCCCAGCGGCACCCCGAGCGGGCGGGGCAGCGCCGCCAGCCGGGCGGCCAACGCCGCGGCCCCGGCGTTGTTGAAGCCCATCCGGTTGACCACTGCCTCGCTGGCCGGCAGGCGGAACAGCCGCGGTCGTGGGTTGCCCGGCTGGGCGTGCGCCGTGACAGTGCCGACCTCGACGAAACCGAAGCCGAGGGCCGGCCAGGCCGGCAGCGCCGCGCCGTCCTTGTCCATCCCCGCGGCCAACCCGACCGGGTTGGGGAAGCGCACGCCGAACACCGTGCGCGGCGCGCTGACCGCGTACCGGGCGCGCAGCGCCGCCAACGCAGCCGGTCGCCGCGACAGAGCGGTCAACCGCCGCAGTGTCCACTCGTGCGCCGCCTCGGCGTCCCCACCCCCGAGCCGGAACAACCAGGGCCGTACCGCCTGCTCGAACACTGTCACTGGGCGGCCCGGAGGATGGCGTGCAGATCCTGGAGGGGACGTACCTGCATGTCGCCGCGGATGCGGGCCTCGATGCCCATCACGGCCGCGGCGGCCCCCGGGACAGTGGTGATGCAGGGGATGTCGGCGGTGACGGCCGCGCTGCGGATCTCGTAGCCGTCGGAGCGGGCGCTGGCGCCCGAACCCTGCGGCGTGTTGATCACCAGCGCCACCTGACCGCCACTGATCAACGACACCGCGTCGTCGCCCTCGCCAGCCTGGTAGTGCTTGCGGATCTGCTCGCACGCGATGCCGTGCCGGCGCAGAACCTCGGCGGTGCCGGTGGTCGCCACGATCTCAAAGCCGAGATCGGCCAGCCGCTTGATCGGGAAGATCATGCCGCGCTTGTCCCGGTTCGCCACCGAGACGAAGATCTTCCCGGCGGTCGGCAGCGACCCGTACGCGGCCGACTGACTCTTGGCGAAGGCGTGCCCGAAGTTGGTGTCGATGCCCATCACCTCGCCCGTCGACTTCATCTCCGGGCCGAGCAGTGAGTCGATCCCCTTGCCGGCGCGGGTCCGGAACCGCTTGAACGGCAGCACCGCCTCCTTGACCGCGACCGGCGCGTCGGCGGGCATCGTGCCCCCGTCCCCCGTCGCGGGCAGCAGGCCCTCGGCCCGCAGCTCGGCGATGCTCGCCCCGAGCGCGATCCGGGCCGCCGCCTTGGCCAGCGGCACCGCCGTGGCCTTGGACACGAACGGAACGGTCCGCGACGCGCGCGGGTTGGCCTCCAGCACGTAGAGCACGTCGTCCTTGAGGGCGTACTGCACGTTCAGCAGGCCGCGGACGCCGACGCCCCGGGCGATGGCCTCGGTGTAGCGGCGGACCTCGGCCAGGTGCGAGCCGGCGAGGGTGATCGGCGGCAGCGCGCAGGACGAGTCGCCGGAGTGGATGCCGGCCTCCTCGATGTGCTCCATCACCCCGCCGATGTAGACCTCACCGTCGGCGTCGCAGAGAGCGTCCACGTCGATCTCGATGGCGTCGTCCAGGAACCGGTCCACCAGCACGGGGTGGTCCGGGGAGATGTCGGTGGCCCGTCCGATGTAGTCGCGCAGGGTCGGGTCGTCGTAGACGATCTCCATGCCCCGCCCGCCCAGCACGTACGACGGCCGGACCAGCACCGGGTAGCCGATCTCGTCGGCGATCGCCTTGGCCTCGTCGTAGGACGTGGCCATGCCGTGCGCCGGGGCGCGCAGCCCGGCCCGAGCCAGCACCGCGCCGAACGCGCCCCGCTCCTCGGCCAGGTGGATCGACTCCGGGGAGGTGCCGACCACCGGCACACCGGCGTTCTTGAGCCGCTGCGCCAACCCCAGCGGGGTCTGCCCGCCGAGCTGGACGACCACACCGACCACACCCGGCCCGCCGGCCGCCCGGCCGGACGAGTCCTCGGCGTGCCAGACCTCCAGCACGTCCTCGAAGGTGAGCGGCTCGAAGTAGAGCCGGTCGGCGGTGTCGTAGTCGGTGGAGACCGTCTCCGGGTTGCAGTTGACCATGACGGTCTCGTAACCGGCCGACCGCAACGCCTGCACCGCGTGCACACAGGAGTAGTCGAACTCGATGCCCTGCCCGATCCGGTTCGGACCAGAGCCCAGGATCAGCACCTTCGGCCGGTCCGACGCCACGACCTCGGTCTCCTGGTCGTACGACGAGTAGTGGTACGGCGTGGTCGCCTCGAACTCGGCCGCGCAGGTGTCCACCGTCTTGTAGACCGGGCGCACGTCGAGGCGGTGCCGCAGGGTCCGTACGCCGTCCTCGGCGGCCAGCTCCGGGCGCAGCGCGGCGAGCTGCCGATCGGACAGGCCGGCCCGCTTGGCCCGACGCAGCAGCTCGGCGTCGAGCACCGGCGCGTCGACGAGCTCCGCGCGCAGCTCGATCAGCGCGGCGATCTGGTCGAGGAACCACGGGTCGATGCCCCCGGACGCCTCGTTGACCTCGGCGATCGACGCGCCCAGGCGCAGCGCCCGCTCGACCGTGTAGAGCCGGCCGTCGTGCGGGATCCGCAGCGCGGCGAGAGTGTCCGCCAGGGTGACGCCCGCCGGGTCCGGCACACTCCAGAAACCGGCCGACTTGGTTTCCATCGAGCGCATCGCCTTGTTCAGCGCCTCGGCGAAGTTACGCCCGAGGCTCATCGCCTCGCCCACCGACTTCATCGTGGTGGTCAGCTCCGGGTCGGCGCCCGGGAACTTCTCGAACGCGAACCGCGGGATCTTCACCACCACGTAGTCCAGGGTCGGCTCGAACGCCGCCGGGGTCTTCAACGTGATGTCGTTGGGGATCTCGTCGAGGGTGTAGCCGATGGCCAGCTTGGCGGCGATCTTCGCGATCGGGAAACCGGTCGCCTTCGAGGCCAGCGCCGAGGAGCGCGACACCCGGGGGTTCATCTCGATCACGACGATCCGGCCGTCGACCGGGTTGACCGCGAACTGGATGTTGCAGCCGCCGGTGTCCACCCCGACCTCGCGCAGCACCGCGATGCCCAGGTCCCGCAGGCGCTGGTACTCCCGGTCGGTGAGCGTCATGGCCGGGGCCACTGTGACGCTGTCGCCGGTGTGCACACCCATCGGGTCGATGTTCTCGATCGAGCAGACCACCACCACGTTGTCGTGCCGGTCGCGCATCAGTTCGAGCTCGTACTCCTTCCAGCCGAGCACGCTCTCCTCGATGAGCACCTCGTGCACCGGGCTGGCGGCCAGACCGTCACCGGCGATGCGGGCCAGGTCCTCCGGGGTGTGCGCCATGCCGGAGCCCAGACCACCCATGGTGAACGACGGCCGGATCACCACCGGCAGACCCAGCTCGGCGACTGTCGCCTCGACCTCGTCCATCGAGTGGCAGACCCGGGAGCGGGGCACCAACCCGGTCGGGTCGTCGACGCCCAGGCGTACGCCGGCCTTCGCCACGATCTCCTTGAACAACTGCCGGTCCTCGCCCCGGTTGATGGCGTCGATGTTCGCGCCGATCAACTCGACCCCGTACTTATCCAGGACGCCGGCCTCGTGCAGGGCGACGGCCGTGTTCAGCGCGGTCTGCCCGCCGAGGGTCGCCAGGATCGCGTCCGGGCGTTCCTTGGCGATGACCAGCTCCACGAACTCCGGGGTGATCGGCTCGACGTAGGTCGCGTCGGCGAACTCCGGGTCCGTCATGATCGTGGCCGGGTTGGAGTTGACCAGGCTGACCCGGATCCCCTCGCTGCGCAGCACCCGGCACGCCTGGGTGCCGGAGTAGTCGAACTCGCAGGCCTGCCCGATGACGATCGGCCCGGAGCCGATCACCAGGATGTGCTTGAGATCGGTCCGCTTAGGCATTGCTGCGCCCCCCGCTGTGAATCCGGCCTTCGATCAGTTCCGCGAATCGGTCGAAGAGGTAGTCCGCGTCGTGCGGGCCGGCCGCCGCCTCCGGGTGGTACTGGACGGTGAAGGCGGGCACGTCCACGGCCCGCAGCCCTTCGACCACGTTGTCATTGAGGCAGACGTGCGACACCCGTACACCGCCGAAGTCGGTGTCGATCACCTGGTCGGGGACGACCGCGTCGGCACCCGCGCCCGGCACCTTGACCGCGAAGCCGTGGTTGTGGCTTGTCACCTCGACCTTGCCGGTGGCCCGGTCGAGCACCGGCTGGTTGATGCCCCGGTGGCCGTAGCCCAACTTGTAGGTGCCGAAGCCGAGCGCCCGACCGAGGATCTGGCTGCCGAAGCAGATGCCGAACAGCGGCACCTGCCGCCGCAGCGCCTCCCGGGCCAGCGCCACCGGGCCGTCGGCCGTGGCCGGGTCGCCCGGTCCGGGCGACAGGAAGATCGCGTCGGCGCCGGTGGCGAGCAGGTCGTCGATGCTCGACGAGGCCGGCAGCACGTGCGTGGTCACCCCGCGGGTGGCGAGCCGGCGCGGCACGTTGCGCTTGATGCCCAGGTCCAGTGCCGCCACGGTGAAGCGGTGCTCACCGAGGGCCTCGACCACGTACGGCTCGGGGGTGCTCACCTCGGCGGACAGGTCCGCGCCCACCATCTGCGGCGCCTGGCGGACCCGGGCCAGCAGGCTCTGCGGGTCGCTGTCGACACTGGAGATGCCCACCCGCATGGCGCCCCGCTCGCGCAGGTGCCGGGTCAACGCCCGGGTGTCCACCCCACTGATGCCCACCACACCCTCGGTGGCGAGGCGGTCCTCCAGGGAGCCGGTGGCCCGCCAGTTCGAGCCGATCCGGGCCGGGTCGCGCACGACATAACCGGCCACCCAGATCCGGCCGGACTCGTCGTCCTCGCCGTTGACGCCGGTGTTGCCGATGTGCGGGGCGGTCTGCACCACCACCTGCCGGTGGTACGACGGGTCGGTGAGCGTCTCCTGGTAGCCGGTCATGCCGGTGTTGAAGACCGCCTCGCCGAAGGTCTCCCCGACGCTGCCGTACGCCTCACCGGGGAACGTTCGCCCGTCCTCGAGCACGAGGATCGCGGGCCTGCGCTTGGTCACTTGATGGCCTTTCCGTCCAGGACCGTCGGCTCGCCACGCAGGAAGGTCGCCACGATGCGACCCGGCAGCGTCATGCGGGCGTACGGGGTGTTGCGACTGCGACTGGCCAGCTCAGCCGGCTCGATGGTGCGGCGGGCGGCCGGGTCGACAAGGGTCAGGTTGGCCGGCGCGCCGGGTGTCGGGTCGACGCCGTGCCCGGTCAGCCCCGCGATCCGGGCGGGGGTACGCGACATCCGCTCGGCGATCAGGTCCCACTCGGGGCCGAGCACGTCGAGCGCGATGGACAGGGCCGTCTCCAGGCCGAGCATGCCCGGCCGGGCGTACGCCCACTCGCACTCCTTGTCCTCCACGGCGTGCGGGGCGTGGTCGGTGGCGATCACGTCGATCACCCCGTCGGCGAGCGCGGCGCGCAGCGCGGCGATGTCCGCGGCCGTCCGCAACGGCGGGTTGACCTTGAAGACGGGGTCGTAGCTCTCCGCCCGCTCGTCGGTGAGCAGCAGGTGGTGCGGGGTGACCTCGGCGGTGACGCGTACCCCGCGTGCCTTGGCCTGGCGCAGCACCTCGACGCTGCCGGCGGTGGAGACGTGGCAGACGTGCAGTCGGCTGCCCACGTGCTCGGTGAGCAGCACGTCCCGGGCGATGATCGCCTCCTCGGCGACCGCCGGCCAGCCGATCAGGCCGAGCCGGGTGGAGACCTCACCCTCGTGCATCTGCGCGCCCTCGGTGAGCCGGGGCTCCTCGGCGTGCTGGGCGATGATCCCGTCGAACGCCTTCACGTACTCCAGGGCCCGGCGCATCAGCTTCGGGTCGGCGACGCAGTGCCCGTCGTCGGAGAAGATCCGCACCCGGGCCGCGGAGTCGGCCATCGCGCCCAGCTCGGCCAGGCGCTCGCCGGCCAGTCCGACGGTGACCGCGCCGATCGGTTGCACGTCGACGAGCCCGGCCTCCCGGCCGAGCCGCCAGACCTGCTCGACCACGCCGGCGGTGTCGGCGACCGGGGACGTGTTGGCCATCGCGCAGACAGCCGTGTAGCCACCCATCGCCGCCGCGCGGGACCCGGACTCGACGGTCTCGGCGTCCTCCCGACCGGGCTCGCGCAGGTGGGTGTGCAGATCGACGAGGCCGGGCAGGGCGACCAGCCCGGTGCCGTCGACGACTGTGGCGTCCGGCGCGGACAGGCCGGGCCCGACCTCGGCGACCAGGCCGTCGCGGATCAGCAGGTCGGTCGGCGGGCCGCCGACGACACTCACGCTGGTGATCAGGTACGCGCTCACCGGTTGTTCCCTCCGAGCAGCAGGTAAAGAACAGCCATCCGCACGGAGACCCCGTTGGTGACCTGTTCGACGATTGTGGAGCGGGGTGAGTCGGCGACCTCGGGGGTGATCTCCATCCCCCGGTTCATCGGGCCGGGGTGCATGACGATCGCGTGCTCGGGCAGCCGGCGCATCCGCGGGCCGTCCAGCCCGTAGCGGCGGGCGTACTCGCGCGCGGAGGGGAAGTAGGAGTCGTTCATCCGCTCCCGCTGCACCCGCAACATCATCACGACGTCGACGTTCGGCAGCACGGAGTCGAGGTCGTAGGAGACGTCGGTGGCGGGGGCGAGGGCTCCGGCGATGTCGACCGGGATGAGGGTCGGCGGGCCGACCAGGGTGACCTTCGCACCGAGGGTGGAGAGCAGCAGGACGTTGGAGCGGGCGACCCGGGAGTGCAGCACGTCCCCGACCACCGCGACCGACAGCCCGGCGAGCCGGCCCAGCCGGGCCCGCATGGTGTACGCGTCCAGCAGCGCCTGGGTGGGGTGCTCGTGGGTGCCGTCGCCGGCGTTGACGACCGACCCGTCGACCCAGTTGGCCAGCCGGTGCGGGGCGCCTGAGGCGGGGTGCCGCACGACGACGGCGTCGGCGCCCATGGCCTGCAGGGTCAACGCGGTGTCCTTCAGGCTCTCGCCCTTGGTGACGCTTGACCCCTTCGCGGAAAAGTTGATCACGTCGGCGCTGAGCCGCTTCGCCGCCGCCTCGAAGGAGATCCGGGTGCGGGTGGAGTCCTCGTAGAAGAGGTTCACCACGGTCCGGCCGCGCAGCGCGGGCAGTTTCTTGATCTCCCGGCCGGCGACGGTGGCCATCTCGGCGGCGGTGTCCAGGATCTCGGTGGCGGTGTCGGCGTCCAGGTCCGCGCCGGAGAGCAGATGCTTGATCATGAGGTGGTCCCCCCGTACAGCTTGACCTCGTCCGTCCCGTCGGTCTCGGCGAACGTCACCTTCACGCTCTCGGCCAGCGAGGTCGGGATGTTCTTGCCGACGTAGTCGGCGCGGATCGGCAACTCCCGGTGGCCGCGGTCGACCAGGACGGCGAGCTGCACCGACGCCGGGCGGCCCACGTCGTTGAGCGCGTCGAGCGCGGCCCGGACGGTGCGGCCGGAGAAGAGCACGTCGTCGACGAGGATGACCCGCTTGCCGTCGATCCCGCCGGACGGCAACTCGGTCGGGCCGACCGCGCGGGTGGCGTGCCGGCGCAGGTCGTCGCGGTAGAGAGTGATGTCGAGCACACCGACCGGAACGGCGACGTCCTCGAAGGTGCTGATCCGGTCGGCGAGCCGCCGGGCGAGGGGCGTGCCCCGGGTCGGAATCCCCAGCAGCACCGTGTTGGCGGCGCCCTGGGTCTTCTCCAGGATCTGGTGGGCGATGCGGTCGACCACGCGTTGCACGTCGGCGCTGGCGAGGATCACCTTCACCGAGGGTTGTCGCGGTGGTGACGAGCGGGCAGCCGGTGGGTATGCCACGGCGGACCTCCTTCCCCGCCTCACGGGACGGGTCGTTAAAGGATGTCGGGCACCTCCGGCCGGACCGCGTAGCGGACCTGACCGAGGCTTCACGCCACGTTACCAGTGGTCACCGGTCCGCTGGACGGCGGCCGCTGACCACCGGATCAGGACCAGGAAATGGGGATAACTTCCCGGACGCTCCCCAACGGTCAGGTCACGACCACTTGACCAGGTGTCTCATTCCCCGTACCGTCACGCTCCGTAGCGATCGACGGGAGAACCCCGAGCAGCACTGGGAGTGTCCGAATGCCCTCTGAATACGCCAAGTCTCTGGGCGCCCGCCTGCGCTCCATCCGCCAGCAGCAGGGTCTTTCCCTGCAGGGTGTGGAGGAGAAGTCGAATGGGCGGTGGAAGGCCGTGGTGGTCGGCTCGTACGAGCGCGGCGACCGGGCCGTGACGGTGTCCCGTCTGGCCGAGTTGGCCGAGTTCTACCGTGTCCCCGTCTCGGAGCTGCTGCCTGACGGCAGTGGTGTCCGGCACGAGCCCACCAGCAAGATCGTCCTGGACCTGGAGCGGCTCTACGACGAGGCCTCCGAGGACCTGGCCTACGTCGCCCGCTACGCCCGCGCCATCCAGCAGCAGCGTGGTGACTACAACGGCCGGGTGCTCTCGATCCGCGCCGACGACCTGCGGGCGCTCGCGATCGTCTACGACGCCTCGCCGTCGGGTCTGATCGAGCGGCTCACCGAGCACGGTGTGCTGGTGGCCGACCCGCGGGCGTTCTTCGCCTCCTGAGCTGTCGCTGTACCGAAAGGGCCCGTGCCTTCTGGCACGGGCCCTTTCGGCTTGCGGCGTTCGTCGGTGCGACGCTCAGCGGGTGGCGTACTCGGCGATCCGGCCGAGCACCCCGTTGAGGAAGCGCGGCGAATCGTCAGTCGACATCTGCCGGGCCAGCTCCACTGCCTCGCTTATCGCCACCGCGTCGTCGATCTCGTCGACGTAGAGCAGCTCGTAGACGGCGATCCGGGCCAGGTTGCGGTCGACGACAGGCATCCGCTCGAGCGTCCAACCCTCGGCGTAGCTGGCGATCAGCTCGTCGATCCGGTTGAGGTGCTCGGCAACACCCTCGACCAGGCCGACCGCGTAGCCCAGGTGCTCCGGTCGGGGCTGCTCGATCCGCTGCACGTAGCCGGCCAGCACCTCCACCGGAGGCTTGTCCCGCAGGTCTGCCTCGTAGAGCACATCCAGCGCCCGCTTGCGCGCCTTGCGGCGCGCCGGCATCTGCTGCTTGGAACCCTCAGCCATCAGGCGCGGCCGAGGTAACGGCCGTCGCGGGTGTCGACCTTGATCTTCTCACCGGTGGTGATGAACAGCGGCACCGGCACGGTGGCGCCGGTCTCCACGGTCGCCGGCTTGGTGCCGCCGGTCGAGCGGTCGCCCTGCAGGCCCGGCTCGGTGTAGGTGACCTCCAGCACGACGCTGGTGGGCAGCTCGATGTAGAGCGGCACACCCTCGTGCTGGGCGACGGTCGCCTCCGCCTCGGGCAGCAGGTAGTTGGCTGCCTCGCCGACGGTGCCGCCGGGCACGGTGATCTGGTCGAACGTCTCCAGATCCATGAAGACGAAGTCCTCACCGTCGGCGTACAGGTATTGCATCGTGCGCTTGTCAACGGTCGCGGTTTCGACCTTGGTGCCCGCGTTGAAGGTCTTGTCGACCACCTTCCCGGACAGCACGTTCTTCAGCGTGGTGCGCACGAAGGCACCACCCTTACCGGGCTTGACGTGCTGGAACTCGACGACAGCCCAGAGCTCGCCGTCCAGGTTGAGTACCAGGCCGTTTTTGAGGTCGTTGGTGGAGGCCATTTCCTGCCTTGATCATCAATTGGCGGACAGACCTTACGAGTCTACTAGCTGCGCCAAGACCCGCTGACCGCCCTACTTCGGCGAGGGCCACCCCGTGGGCATCGACGCCCACGCAGATAACACAGAGTGACCCTCAGGGGAGATGCCTTACCCCTGGTCGACCCCTTTGCTCTGCTTCCCTATATGCGACAGTCACGCACCGTGCCGGCAGACTGCCGCCCCTACGGCAACGCAGCTCACATATCCGCAGTTCACCGCCCTGTCGCATCCGCGGGTGCAGAGCAAAGGGGACCGAGCAGGCAGGTGGGCCGCGGCCGGGCGGGAACGCTGAGTGACGCTCGGCGACGAAAGTTAGCGATCACAATCGGTGATTTGTCACAGACCGGCGCGAAAGGCGGTGAAAGGCCGGGTACGGCGGGCGGGAAGCCGCCGGTCAGGCGCCTCGGGCGGCCAGGTGATGCAGAGCGAGGCGATAACCGTCGATGCCGAGGCCGCAGATCACACCGGTCGCCACCGCGGACACCACCGAATGGTGCCGGAACTCCTCACGGGCGTGGATGTTCGACAGGTGCACCTCCACCAACGGCCCCCGCAACATCGCGCACGCGTCGCGCACCGCGTACGAGTAGTGCGACCAGGCAGCCGGGTTGAGCACCACCGCGGCAGCCTCGTCGGCGGCGGTGTGCAGCCAGCCGAGCAGTTCGTGCTCGGCGTCGGTCTGCCGGACCGTCACGTCCAACCCCAACTCCCGGCCGGTGGCCTCGCAGAGCGCCACCAGATCGGCGTAGCTGGTCGCGCCGTACACCTCGGGCTCGCGGGTGCCCAACCGGCCCAGGTTCGGCCCGTTGAGGACGTACACCCTCACCGGACGCCCACCTCCCGGTAGGCGGCCTCCAGCAGCGCGTCGTCCGGGCCCTCCAACATCGACGGGCGGGCCAGCCCGTCCAGCACCACGAAGCGCAGCCGGCTGCCCCGGGTCTTCTTGTCCACCCGCATCGCGGCCAACAGGTGCGGCCAGGCGTCGGCCGGGTAGCTCACCGGCAGGCCCAGCGCGCTCAACGTGGCCCGGTGCCGCTCGGCGGTCGGCGCGTCCAGCCGGCCGGCGAGGCGGGCCAACGCGGCCGCGTAGACCAGGCCGACGGCGACGGCGTGCCCGTGCCGCCAGCGGTAACCCTCGTGCTGCTCGATCGCGTGGGCCAGCGTGTGACCGTAGTTGAGCACCTCGCGCACGCCCGACTCACGCAGGTCACCGGCGACCACGTCGGCCTTGACCCGGATCGCCCGCTCGATCAGCTCCCGCGTCACCGGCCCGCGCGCGTCGGTGGCCGCCACCGGGTCGCGCTCGACGAGCTCCAGGATCGCCGGATCGGCGATGAACCCGCACTTGACGACCTCGGCGAGCCCGGCCGCCAGGTCGACAGCGGGCAGGCTGTCCAGGGTGGCCAGGTCGGCCAGCACACCGACCGGCGGATGGAACGCGCCCACCAGGTTCTTGCCGGCGGCCGTGTTGATGCCCGTCTTGCCGCCCACCGCGGCGTCCACCATGCCCAGCAGTGAGGTTGCCACCGGCACCCAGCGCACCCCGCGCAGCCAGCAGGCCGCGACGAAGCCGGCCAGGTCGGTCACCGCGCCGCCGCCCACCCCGACCACCGCGTCGGTACGGGTGAAGCCGGCCGCGCCGAGCCGGTCCCAGCAGGCGGCCGCCACGTCGATCTGCTTGCCCGACTCGGCGTCGGGCACCTCGATCGGCAGCGGCTGCACACCGGCGGCGCGCAGCCGCTCGCCGAGCGCGTCCGCCAGGGCCTTGAGCGGGGGCGCGTGCAGCACCGCTGCCCGGCTCGCGCCGGGCAGCAGGCCGGGCAACGCGCCCAACAGGTCACGTCCCACCAACACGTCGTACGGCCGCTCGCCGCCGACCGGAATCCGGGTCACCTCGTCCATCGCCGGCAGCCTAGTCCAGCGGGCGGCGCGGTGACGGTAGCTGCCCACCTGGTGGCCGGGCCGCCCAGTCGGCGAGCAGGCGGGCGTGCTCGGCCACCGCGGCGCGCAGCGCCTCCGGCTCTCGCACCGTGAACGGGCAGCCCAGGCCGGCGAGCAGCGCGGCCATCCCGGGCAGGCTCTCCGCCCGCGCCCGCAGCAGCACTCCCTGGGCGGTGACGGTCAACTCGGCCACGCTGGGCGGGATCCGGCGGCGAGCCGTGTCCAGGTCGGTCTCCAGCAGCACCTCGACCTCGTGCGGGTAGGGCACGCCGGCCAGCGACCGGGTCACCCGGGCCACCGGGTCGAAGCCCTCCGGGACGGTGAACGTCGCCGTACCGGGCGTCACGGCGCCGACGCGGTCCAGCCGGAACGTGCGGACCTCTCCGCGCCGGTGGTCGTGGCCGGTGACGTACCAGCGGCCGGAGTGGAAGACCAGGCCGTACGGGTCGAGCTCACGATGCGACTGCTCGCCCCGCCAGGAGCGGTAGTCAAGTGCCACCCGCCGCCGGTGGCGGGCCGCTGCGGCCAGGGCGAGCAGGGTGCCCGACGCCGGCCGCAGCTCCGGCTCGGGGCGGCGCAGGGTGAAGCCGAGGTGCTCCTGGACGGCCGCGAGCCGGTCGGCGAGCGCCGCCGGCAGCACCCGACGGATCTTCGCGAGCGCCGTGGCCGTGGCGGGCTGCTCGGTGGCCAGCCCGACCCGCTCCGCGACGACAAGCCCGAGCAGCACCGCCACCGCCTCGTCGTCGGTGAGCATCAGCGGTGGCAGCTTGTAGCCGGGGTGCAGCCGGTAGCCGCCGTGCCGCCCCCGGTCGGCGGTGACCGGGATGCCCAACTCGACGAGGGTGGCCGCGTACCGGCGCACGGTCCGCTCGTCGACGCCGAGCCGGCCGGCCAGCTCGGCGGCGGTCGCGCGGTGCCGGGCCTGGAGCAACTCCAGCAGGGCCAGCACCCGACCGGCGGGATGTGACACGGACCACTCCTCGAAACCGGGCGGATTCTGTCCGGATTCGATCGTACGGTCTGTCGGTAACCGAGAGAAGGAGCGACAGATGGCGACGTACGTGCTGGTGCCGGGGTTCTGGTTGGGCGCCTGGGCGTGGCGGGACGTGACCGGGGCCCTGCGCGCGCAGGGCCACGACGTCTACCCGATGACGCTTACCGGGCTTGCCGAACGCGACCACCTGGCCGGGCCGGAGGTGAGCCTGGAGACGCACACCGTCGACATCGTCCGGCTCATCGAGGTCGAGGACCTGCGCGACGTGCTGCTGGTCGGGCATTCCGGCGGTGGCATGCCGGTCGCCCAGGCCGCCGACCGCATCCCGGACCGGATCGCCCGGGTGGTCTACGTGGAGAGCGGGCCGCTACCCGACGGCACCGCGCAGTTCGACACCGTGCCGCCGGAGGAGCAGCAGCGCCTGCGGGTAGCGATCGGCGACGGCCACCTGTTGCCGCCGCCCGCCTGGGATCCGCTCGCCGATCCGGTGAACCTCGCCGGGCTGGACGAGCCGACGCTGGCCCTGCTGCGTACCCGGGCCACCGCGCAGCCACTGCGGGCCGCGACCGACCCGGTGCGACGCACCGGTGGGCGGCCGGTCCCGACGGCGCTGATCGCCAGCACCTTTCCGCTCAGCGTGGTGCGGCAAATGATCGACCAGCGGCACCCGTTCTTCACCGGCCTGGCCGACGGACAACTGCACGAGGTGCCCACCGGGCACTGGCCGATGCTCAGCGAGCCGAAGGCGCTTGCCGACGTCCTCGGTCTGGTCGCCCGCGGCTGAGCGAGCCGGGACCGCCGGTCACCGGGCCGGTCAGCGGGGCAGCAGTGCGGCGATCTCGGCGACGACCGCCGCCGGGGTCCGGCCGTCGGTCGTCACCGTCACGGTGGCGACCTCGCGGTAGAGCGGCCGGCGCTGGTCCATCAGGTGCTTGAGGGTGGCGCGCGGGTTGATCGCCAGCAGCGGCCGGCCGGCGCCCAACCCGACCCGCTTCACCGCGTCCGGCAACTCCACCGAGAGGTGCACCACGCGGTGCCCGATCAACGCGGCCCGCGTCTCCTCGGCCAGCACCGCGCCGCCGCCGAGGGCCAGCACGCCCGTGCCCGCGGCCAACGCCGCGGCCACCGCGGCCCGTTCCAGGGTACGGAAGTGCGCCTCACCCTCGTCGATGAAGATCTCCGGAATCGGCTTGCCGGCCATCTGCTCGATGTCGAGGTCGGTGTCGCGGAACTCCACTCCGAGGGTGGCGGCGAGCGCCCGGCCGACTGTGGTCTTGCCGCACCCGGGCACGCCGACAAGCACGACGACCGGTGCCATCAGCGGATCACCAGCGCGTCGAGGTAGCCGGCCAGGTTGCGGCGGATCTCGGCGATCGAGTCCCCGCCGAACTTCTCGGTGGCCGCCTCGGCGAGCACCAGCGCCACCATCGCCTCGGCGACCACCGCCGCGGCGGGCACCGCGCAGACGTCGGACCGCTGGTTGATCGCGGTGGCCGCCTCGCCGGTGGTGATGTCCACGGTGGCCAGTGCCCGGTTCAGCGAGGAGATCGGCTTCATCGCGGCGCGAACCCGCAGCGGCTCACCTGTGGTGATGCCACCCTCCAGCCCGCCGGCCCGGTCGGTGACCCGACGGACGCCGGTCGCCGACGGGATGATCTCGTCGTGCGCCTCCGAGCCCCGGGACCGAGCCTGCTGCCAGCCGTCGCCGATCTCCACGCCCTTGATCGCCTGGATGGACATCAGCGCGGTGGCGAGTCGGGCGTCGAGTTTGCGATCCCACTGCACGTGGCTGCCCAACCCCGGCGGCACCCCGTACGCCAGCACCTCGACCACACCCCCGAGGGTGTCGGCGGCCCTCTTCGCGGCGTCGACCTCGGCGACCATCAGCGCGCTGGCCTCCGGGTCGAGGCAGCGCAGCGGGTCGGCGTCGATGCGGGCGGCGTCGGACGGCACGGGACGCAGCCCCGGCTTCGCGGCCACCGGGCCCAGCTCGACGACGTGCGAGACGATCTCGATGCCGAGCGCCTGCCGGATCAGCGCCTTGGCGACAGTGCCGACCGCCACCCGGGCGGCGGTCTCCCGGGCGCTTGCGCGTTCCAGGATCGGCCGGGCGTCGGTGTGGCCGTACTTCTGCATGCCGGCCAGGTCGGCGTGGCCCGGCCGGGGACGGGTCAGCGGGGCGTTGCGGGCCTGCCGGGCCAGCTCGTCCGGGTCGACCGGGTCGGCGGCCATCACGGTCTGCCACTTCGGCCACTCGGAGTTGCCCACCCGGATCGCCACCGGGCTGCCCAGGGTCACACCGTGCCGCAGACCGCCGAGCAGCTCGACCTCGTCGCGCTCGAACGACATCCGCGCACCCCGGCCGTAGCCCAGCCGCCGACGGGCCAGCTCGTCGGCGATCTCGGTGGTGGTCACCTCGATGCCGGCCGGCACCCCCTCCAGCATCGCGACGAGGGCGGGACCGTGCGATTCACCTGCAGTCAACCAACGCAACACAGCGGTCAGTCTGTCACGGCGCGCCACCGACCCGGCACGCTGCCCGCCGCGTCCCGCCCTGCGGACGCCGGTGCCCGCTCGACCGGGCACCGGCGGCAGGTCAGATCCCCCGACCGCGCTTGTGCAGGGTGCGCAGCACCGCGTCGGCCCGGACCACCCGACCGGCGACGGCGAGAGCCAGATAGGCGCGCGGCTCACGGGGATTGCTCCGCAGGGTGCGCCGGGCCCACCGCAGCGCGCCCCGGCGGTTGCCTGCGGCGGCCTGCGCGAACGCGATCTGACCGGCGACCCGAGCCGCACCGGCCGGTTGGCCGGCGAACTCGGGATAGCGCTGCAGCAGCCACTGCAAGGCGTCGGAGATCGTGTCCCAACGCTGCGAGAAGTACGAGCGCTTGTGCCAACGGACCAGCACCGAGGGTGTCCGCAGATTGATCAGCGGTGCGCTGCGCGCCGCCCGGAGCAGGAACTCGTAGTCCTCCGCGTAGCTGCCCGGGATCTCCTCGTCGACCAGCCCGAACCCGTCGCGCAGCGCACTGGTGCGGATCAGGAAGGTCGACGGGTGCAGCTCGGTCAACCGGTCCCGCAGCAGGTCGTCCAGGCTGATCCGGTCCTTTTCCAGCACCCGGTCGACGGTGTGCCCGTCATAGCTGACCCGGATGCCGGAACACACGAACTCGGCCGCCGGGTCGGCGGCCAGCGCGTCGACCTGCACGGCCAGCTTGCCGGGCAGCCACTCGTCGTCGTCGTCGCAGAACGCGACAAGCTCACCGGTGCCGGCGAGGATGCCGCTGTTGCGGGCCCCAGCCAACCCCGGGGTACGGGTGTTGCCGATCACCCGCACCGCCCGGGCCGGGCCGTCCGCCAGCTCGGTCAGCGACTCGTCCGGCACTGACCTGTCGAACACCACCACGACCTCGATCGGGCCTGGGTACTCCTGCGCCAGGCTCGCGCGCACCGCGGACCGCAGCAGCTCGGGGCGGTCCCGGGTGGGCACCACGACGCTGACGCTTGGCTGGTGGGTCATCGGATCTCCTTCGCACCCGGGCGCGGCCGGGACCAGGCCCGCCGCCGGAGTGGGCGCGGGGTCGAGCGGGCCACCAGGTCGTCGACGATCCGCCCGACCCGGGCCACCGCCGCCCGTTGTGCCTCGTGCGCCTTCGGGTCGGCGGCCACCGCGTACCGGGACGGGTCGGCCACCCCGTCGGCCAGCGCGCCGTGCAGCGCCTCCCGGGTCTCGCAGAGCGCCACCAGGCCGGCGGCGCCGAGCCGGCGGGCGAACAGGAGCTGGTGGTCGTCGACGTGCTCACCGCGGGCCGGGTCGCGGGGCACCACGATGGGCAGGTGGCCGTGCCGGCGAGCCTCCAGGATGGTCGCCGGGCCGCCGTGGCAGACCACCAGGTCGGCCTCGTCCATCGCCTGTTGCAGCGCGTCGTGGCCGAGGAACGGCACCGCGCCGGGCAGGTGCGGAGCACGGGTGTGCCCGTGCTGCATCGTCAGCCCGACCGGGTCGGTGGCCTGCGCGTGCCACTGCGCCAGCCAGTCGACGAGCCGGTCGAAGGGGTGCTTGTCGGTGCCGACCGCGACCAGCAGCCGGAGCTGACCGGTCGAGGTGTCGCGTTGGCGCGGCAGCCGGGGCTCCTCGCCGGTCGACCCGGCCTGCGGACGCCAGGCGGTGCCGGCCTCCCCCGTCACAGGAGCGTCCCGACGACTGTGGCCTCGGGATACTGCCGGCGCTGCTCGTCCCACTGCACGAGCATCGCGGACAGGAACGGCCGGCAGAGCCGGGCGGTCAACGTCGGAGTGTCGATCCGGTCGTACACCTCGATGTAGACGGTCGGGATGCGCCACAGCCGGGCCAGCACCACGAACGGCACCGCCACCCCGGCGCCGGTGGTGACCACCGCGGCGATCCGCCGGGCCCGCAGCACCCGCCAGGCCAGCAACGCGTTGCGCAGCAGGTTCGGGATGTTGCGGGTGGTCGGGTGGTGCGCCGGCACCAGGTCCTCGCCGGTCAGCAGGGACACCGCCTCCGGGGTGTCGAAGGTGACCCAGCAGCGCCGCCACTGTTCGTACCAGGGCCGCAGGGCGAGTAGTTGGGCCAGATGGCCGCCGCTGGAGCCGACCAGCAGAAGCACTGGCGCGGCATCGTCGTCGTTCTTCGTGTCCACGCGACTCCCCACAAGTTCGCTTGGAATTCCAGTTCACGCCAGGCAGAAGCAGATCACACGTTCTCCGGTCGTTGAATAGCGCGACCGGTCGATACATCGATCTCTGCCTCCGTCGCTCGGGCGCGTCGAACGCCCGAGGGTCTATCGATCGTCATCACCACCTGCGATTTTGTCGTCACTCTGTGGCGCACCCGGACGCCGCGATTCCTCCGGATCAGCCGCTATGTCTTTTCTCGATGACATCCAAGAGAGCGGGATGCAGCGCGGTGTTCCAGCCCGCGCCCGCGTCGGCCAGCCGCCAGGTCCGCAACCACATCTCCATTAGGTACGCGTCGGCGACGAGCCGGCGCCGCGGCGCGTCGAGGCCGAGTCGGTCGCCGTGCCGGTCCAGGTACGCGTCGACGGCCGACGCGGCGACGGCGGCCGACTCGCCCCGCAGCACCAGGGCCCGCTGGAACGCGTCGTGCGCCAGGTCGAAGCCGACCGGTACGTCCGCTCCGCTGTGCTCCCAGTCCCAGGCGACCAACCGGCCGTCGTGCCAGCCCAGGTTCCAGGGCACCCAGTCACCGTGCCAGTGGCCGAACTCGACGCTCGTGTCGCCGTGCCGGCGGGCCAGCGCGGCGACCGCGGCGACCGCCCGCGCACCGGTCGCCTCGGCCGCCGCGGCCCGGTCGGCCTGCTTCTCCAGGCGGGTCAGGAAGGTCGACCCGGCCAGTGTGCGGAGCGGATCCGGCGGGCTCCCACGCCGGGCGACCGCGAGCAGCGCCGCGATCCGCGGCGGGTCGTCGACCGGCACCCCGCGTACCGCCGGTGGCAGTGGCTCGATCACCGCGACCACCTGGCCCGCCCACGCCGTCTCGGTGAGCAGCCGCGGCGGCGTCGGGTGGTCGGCGACACCGGTCACCGCCCGCAGTGCCCGCAGCGCCGCCGCCTCGGCGGTGACCAACGCGCGGGTCGCGTCGTTCCAGCCGATCTTCGCGTAGCCGCGCGGACGACCGTCGGCGGTGAAGAGTTGCAGGGTGGGCTTGCCGTTCGGGTCGGGTGGTCGGACCCCGCACGCGGCAAGCAGCGGCGTGCCGCCCAACTCGGCCGCGAGCCGCTCGGTCAACAACACCTCCTCCCCGGCCGCCCCGGCGGGCACCGAGACGGTGAGCGTCGGAAAGGGCGCGAGCCCCACCGCACCGAGGCGGGCCAGCCCGCCGAGGACCGCCCGCAGCGCGCGCACCTTCGGTGGTCGCAGGGCGTTGTACGCCCACAGCGACGCCGCCCCGGCCCGGGGCGCGCCCAACGGCACCAGGAACCGGGCCCGGGCGACCGACGGCACCACCGCGTACCGGGCCACCGCCCGCTGACCGGCCGGCGCGGCGCCGCCCACGGTCAGGGTGACCCGCTCGTCCGGGAAGACCGCACGGCTCACCCAGCCCAGACCATCCACCCGGGCCCGCGGATCGGTGGCCGGGCCCACCCGCGTCGTCACGCCGGCCGGTCCGCCCAGTCGAGGTCCAGCCCGAGCCGCTCGCGCAACGCGTCGTTGTACGGCCGGTAGTAGTCGGTCAGCTCGGCGCGCACCGCGGGCTCCAGCGGGGCCGAGCGCCTGTCGTTGTAGACCTTGAAGTCGGGCAGGTCGTACGCCGGCAGCCCCAGGAAGTCGAGGGTGCGTTGGTAGGTCGCCCGGGAGTCGCGGTAGAGGTCCTCGCTGGGCAGGAAGAGGATCTGCCGCCTGTCGAAGAGCGCCAACCACGGCTCCAGGTGCTCCAGGTAGCGACCCCGCGCCCGGTACGTGTACCAGTCGTACGCCTCGCTGAACGACTCCGGCTCGGCGATCAGCCGCTCCCGCTCCCCCGCCGTCCGCTCCGGCTCGGCGGCCAGCGCGGCGGCGAAGTCCAACGGCTCGATGCCGTGCGTGCGGCGCTCCTTCCAGTGCGAGTACGCCCGCTCCACCGGGTCGCGCAGGAGCACGATCAGCTTCACCTCCGGCAGCAGCGCGGCGACCCGCTGCGCGGCGAGCGGGTGGAACATGTACAGCGGCGCGGCCTCGCCGACCCGCACCGGCCCGCCGTGCCGCTTCGACAGGGCGTCGCGGTGGCGTTGGGTCGGGAAGTGCGAGCGGTACCACGCCTCACCGCGCCCCCAGTGCTCCTCGAAGTAGTGCGCCGACTTGGTGTTCCACGCCGGGAAGAGCCGGGGCACGAGCGGGTGCTGGATGAGGTAGTTCCACAGGGAGGTGGTGCCGCCCCGTTTCGTGCCGATGATCAGGAAGTCCGGCAGGGGCCGCCGGTCACTCGTGCGGACCCCGTAGTCCACGAGGGACTCCTTCACCCGGACGGTCACCTGGGTCGGGACCAACTGCTTGACCCGGTCACGGATGGACGCCACGACGGACCTCACCTGCCTCTCGTCGATACCGGGCCGGGGTCGGCGGCCGCGGCCCCGTTGTCCCGTCCCCGGACCTGCCTCATGGTCTCCCGGACGCCGGCGCGCACCCGGGGCAACGTCAACATGCCGACGCAGCCGGCCAGCAGCACCACCAACGCCACCGCCAGGCCGGGCAGCCCCCGCCCGCCCACCATCACACCGGCGCCGGCCGCCAGGCCCACCGCGGCCGCCGTGGCCGCCGCGGCACGCACCGTCTTGCCGTCGAACAGCGGCTCCCGGACCACCGACCGGGCGAACCCGGCCGCGGTGAGGTTCTCGGTGGCGATGCCGGCGGCCCACGCCACCGCCGCTCCCGTCGCGCCGTAACGGGGGATCAGCCAGAGGCCCAGCGAGACGGTCACCGTCAACCCGGCCACGGTGGCCACCAGGTGCAGCCCGCTGCGCCCACCCATCAGCAGCAGGCTCTGCACGTTGCCCACCCCGGTGTTGACGAGCATCGCCAGCGCCAGCACGGTCATCGCCGGCACACCGGCGGTGAACTCCGGCCCGAACAGCCGCAGGAAGGCCAGCGCGAAGACCGCCAGCAGCAGGTACACCGGCCAGGACAGCACCAGCCCCCAGATGGTCAACTGCCGGTGCACGGCCGCCGCCGCGGCCCGCTCGCCGCGCCCGAGCAGCCGGGACAACTGCGGTGACACCGCCACCCGCAACCCCTGCATGGCGAGCTGGCCGGCCAGCACGTACCGGCCGACCGCGCCGAACACGCCGGCGTCCGTCGGCCCGGCCAGCACGGAGGTGAGCAGCACACCCACCCACATGCTGCCCGCGTCGATGGCAGCCGACGCGGCCCGGGGCAGCGCGAAACGCCAGAACGTCGACCAGTCGCCGCGGTCGGGTCGCAGCGCCGCGCCCCGACCCAGCCCGAGCGGGCCGGCCACGAGGGTGAGGCAGACAAGCAGCGCCAGCGCCGCCGGCACCAACCAGCCGGTCATGCCGGCCACCAGTCCTCCGCCGGCCAGCGCGGCGGCACCGACCAGCGCCGGCCGGGCAACCGGCAGCAGCAGGAACTGCACCCCGACGTACGCCCGGATGGACCGCACGCACCGCAACGCGGCCAGCAGGAGGGTCATCGCGACCACCACCGGCACCGCGGCGAACGTGACGGTGAGCAGCGCGTGGCCGCTCGCGCCGGAGCCCCGCAGCAGCCGGGGCGCGAGCGCGTCGGCGGCCAGCACGCCGACACCGGCGACCAGGAGCCCGGCCAGCAGCGGCGGGATCAGCGCCACCGGGAGCACCCGGGCCGCGTCCCCGCGCGCGCCGGCGCTGCGCCGGGGCAGCGACCACATCAGACCGGTCTCCGCGCCGAGCGTGCAGATCGCGGTGGCCACGGTGACCACCCCGATCGCCGCGAAGAACGCGCCCGAGCCGGCCGTGCCGTACCCCCGGGTGATCACCACGGCCAGCACGAAGCCGAACAGCCCGCTGGTGGCCGCGCCGAGCAGCCCGGCCACGCCGCTGCGCGCGCTGCGTCGGGTCTCGGCCGAGCCCGCGTCCGCGACGGCGGCCGGCTGGTCCGCGGCGGCGGGCGTCGCCGTCGGGTGCTCCGGGCCGGTCGGCGGTCGGGTCGCGGCGGTCATGCCGGCACCGCCGCGTCCGGCGCGGCGGGCCGCTGCCACCCGGCCGTCCGGGGCGGCCCGGTCCGCCGTTCCCGTTCGGTGAGCGCCATCGCGAAACCAACAGCGAAGAACGCGACAGCCAGATTCTGGTTCGCCATGCCGTAGAACGGGACCTGCACCAGGCAGACCACCGGCACCACCGACAGCCACTGCCCGGCCGCCGACGTCGCCCGCGCGCAGATCACCGCGGCGGCGACGAACCAGGCGAGGAAACAGACGAGCGCCGGTACGCCGTGACTGAACAGCACCATCCAGAGCTGCCCCTGGGTGCCGATCGGCGCGTCTGCCGACACGGTGTCGACGTTCACCGGCGCTCCGTAGCCCAACCACGGTGACTCCTGCACCCGGCGGATCACCTCGGTGTAGAGCGAGAGCCGGTCGGTGTTGGTGTCGCTGGAATCGACCCGGTTGCTGATCAGTTCGGTGATCGGGATGAACAGCGTGGCCAACGCGCCGATCACCACCACCCCCACGATGGACGCGGCCACCCGGATGTTGCCGCGCAGGCTGGCCCGCACCCCGAGCACCGCCAGCCCGGCGCCGAGGCTGAGGAACATCGCCCGGTTGAGGGTGAGGAACGCCGGAGCGAGCGACAGCGGCAACGACACGAGGAGCGCCCAGCGCAGGACCCCTCGCCGGCGCAGCATCGCGTAGGCCACCACGCAGGGCAGCGTCATGGCGTACGCGCTGCCGTAGTTGTTCGTGTACGCGAACGGCGCCGCCGGCCGGTAGATCGGGTTCAGTGACCGGGTGCTGTATTCCGCGGTGGTCAGGTGCACCATGTCCTGGATGAAGGGGGTGCCGGCCACCCCGCCGGGCAGCAGCACCTCCATCGGGGTGGTGATGGCCAGCCGGGGCACCAGCACCCCGAGCCAGCCGAGCGCCACCAGCCCGAACCAGAACGCGCAGAGCGGGCCGAGCACCGCCACCAGGCTCGCGCGTTCCCGGGCGGCGACGTAGACGTAGACGCCGACCACAAGCGCGGTCAGGTAGAACGCCAGGCGCAGGGCGAACGTCAGCAGCGAGGCGGGCGATGCCAACCGGGTGGCGCTGACCACCACGATGGCGAGGAACAGCAGCCAGATCCCGGCCGCCGGCGGCAGTGGCACCCGACCCCGGGTGAGCAGCAACGCGAACAGCAACGCCCCCAGCAGCGGCCAGCCGAGGTAGAACGCACCGAACAGCCACCAGAGCGGCACCAGGCCGAACATCAGCGACAGGGGCCACAGCGGCAGCCGGGGCGGCAGCGGCGGCGACGCCGGGGCGACGCCGGCGGGAGCGCCTCCCGGCGGCGGGTCGGTCGCCGGGGCGCGGGTGATCGACACCCTCAGGCCCGGCCGTTGCGGGTGAGCACGAAGCCCAGCGGGGTGACCCCGGCGGCGCGCAGCCGCTCCACCAGGCGTCGCAGGTCGCTCTGCCGGGTGCGGTCCCGCTCCACGACCACCACCGCGTTGCCCTGCCGGGCGACGGCGACACCACGCTCGTCGGACTCGGCGGGCGGGGCGTTGAACAGCACCAGGCCGTGGTCCGCGCCCTGTCGCCAGGTGCCGAACCGGACGCTGCCCACACCGACGCTCACCTCGTCCGGGTCGACGACGCGGCCGTTCTCCGGGCGGGCGGACGACACCCGGGGAAGCGTCAGCGTGGCGTCCGCATCGGTGGACGGGCGGGCGCCGGGCGGATGCGGGGAGGGTCGGCGGGGGGCCGTGGCGTCTGCGGCAGCGGCGGCGGGAGGGCTGCCGGCGGGGCGGGGCTTGGGCACCAGCGGCGGCCGGGACGGATCGACGGGCAGCCGCCCCCGGTCGGCGAGCACGGTGGCGCGCAGTCGTTCGGTGCGCCCGCTGTCGTCGGCGACGAAGACGTCGCGGCCGCCGGCGGCGAGCGCCACCGCGAGCCCGGCGGTGAGCGCGGTAGCGTCCTCCCGGGCGCTGACAAGCGCCACCCGGGCGGGCTGACGGACCCGCTCGGCGACCGCCATCGCCACGTACCGGACGTCGGCGTCGACCGCCCGGGGGCTGCCCCGCAACGGCGGGCGGCGCACGGTGCCGAGCAGCGGCAGGCCGGTGGCGTCGCGGCCGTCGGCGACCGAGCGGACCCTCCGGTCGGCCGACTCCCAGGCGTAGGCGAGCACGATGCCGATCAGCGCGCCGCCGAGCAGGCCGGCGACCAGGTAGAGCGGCCGGTGCCCGGCGGAGGTGACAAGCGACTTCTCGGCGGTCTGGGTCACCCAGCCGGGGTTGACGTCGACCGCCGCGATCTCGGTACGCGCGGAGTTGAGCTGGGTGAGCTGGTTGTTGATCCCGGCCAACTCGGCGACCACCGCGTTGCCGGCGGCTGGGTCCTTGGTGGCGGCGGCCCGCTTCTGCAGCGCGGCCTGCTGGGCGGCGACCTTGGTGATGCTGGCGTCGTAGGAGCGCAGCATCTCGGCGCGCTGCTGCTCGAACATGGTGCGTCGCACGTCCAGGTAGGTCTGGGCGGCCAGGTTGGCCCCCTGCACCGCCCGGTGTGCCTCGCGCGCCTGGTAGGTGAAGCGCAGGATCTGCCCACCGGTGGGCACCTCGACCTCGAGCGCGCCGCGGATGTCACGGGGGTGCCCGCCGGCCGCGGTGGCGAGCCGCTGCACCACCTCGGTGCCGGTGGCGATGCCGCTCTCCACGTTCATGTTGACCGCCCGGTCGGCACCCGCCCCGCTGGGGGTGAACGCGTCGGTCACCACCGGCCGGACCGCCACCACGGCGTTCGCGGTCACCGCCGCCGGCACCAGCAGCACGTAACCGAGCGCGGCGAGCAGACCGACCAGGGCCGCCACGCCCACCAGCCGCAACCGGTGCATCGGCACCCGCAACAGGTCGGTGAGTGTCACCGCGCCGGGGGTCGCGGAGGACGGGCCGTCAGTGGTCCAGGAGCCGGAAGTCGCATCAGTCATGGAACTTCTTCACCGTCTGTTGAGGATTGCCGACGACCACGACGCCGGGTGGGACGTCCGTGCGGACCACCGTCGCCGCGCCCACGACGCTGTCCCGGCCGACCCGGACGCCCTTCAACACCAGGGCGTGCGCGCCCACCCACACGTTGTCCTCAAGGACGATCGGGGCACGGGTGGCCGGGCCGGGCGGTGCGTGCCGTTGCGCGGGCGGCAGGTTGTGGAAGTCGTTGTCGAGCAGTTCACAATCCGACAGGAGGCACCGGTCCCCCACGGTGACCGACGTCCAGGTGCCGATCCAGGTGGCGTTGAGCAGACAGTCGGCGCCGACGCGTACCTCACCGGGGCCCGCGAAGCGGACCAGCTTGTTGATCCGGGTGCGGTCGCCGATGGTCACCCGCACGCCCCGGCGCAGCCGGATCCGGCCACGGATCTCCACGTCCCGGCCGAGCGTCAGCCGCCGGTAGCGGAGCCGGTACCACAGGCGTTTGACCGCGAAGACCAGACGCACCGCGCGTCTCGTATGGATGCCAGCGCCGCCGAGCAACGAGCCTCCCCCACGTCACGGGGTCGGCGGCGGTGCTGCCCGCCGCCGACCCAACGTGAACAATCTACCGACGCTCCGTTACGAACGGTTGACCATTACTGGACGGAGAAGAACGTCGACGGGGTGGACCAGGACAACTCGGGCGTCGCGGTGCTGATGACTGTCGCCGTGGTGCCATCGACCGCCATGTTCGACGCGGCCGTCGGGTCGAACGGCGCACTGCGCAGGGCGCCGTCGGTGCCACCGTAGACGATCCGACCGCCCACCCAGGCCATGCCACGCACTGCGGACCAGGTCACGCCCGTGGTCGGCAGGGTGAACTCGGTGGCGCCGAGATAGTTGCCGTCGATCTCGAAGTAGCGGTAGTAGAGACTGTTTGCCCCGGTGCGGGTGTAGTAGAGCCGGCCGTCGAGGAAGAAGGCGCCGGTCAGCACCGCCGGGTTGTACCAGTCGTTGTAGCCGGACGCCTCCCACGGCGAGCCGATCGCACCGCCGTTGAACAGTGAGACGTCGATCCGGCTGCCGGTGGGCGTGCCGGCCACCGTGTGCGACCAGTAGATCCGGTCGTTCACCCGCCACGTCGCGCCGGCCGCCGCGTAGGCGGGCTGGCTGACAGTGGTCGCGGCGCCCAGCGCGGTGCCGTCGAACGGCACCTTCGCCAGCGTGCCCGGGGCGGTGTTCAGGTAAAGGTTGCCGGTGGTGGCCGAGGGCGGGTTCATCGGGGCGAAGGTACGCCCGCCGGCGAGCGGGAACATGCCGAGCCGGCCGTGGTACTCCTCGCCCATGCCGTCGGAGTTGTGCCCGAAGTAGAGGCCGTCCGAGCCGCGCCAGAGCACCGGCACCGCCGAACCCCAACTACTGGTGCCCGCGGGCATCGACGCGCTGCCGCTGCGGCGCGGATTCCAGTTCACCGGCATCCCGGTGGCCGGGGTGACAGCGGCGATGCCGAGCCGGTCGACCGCGCCCGGGCCGGCGACGTCGCTGGCGTTCGGGTTGTTCATCCAGCGGAAGTGCCCGCCCAGATAGATCACGTTGTCCGCCACCTCGACGGAGGTGATGGTGTCGTTGCCCGTGAAGTCGGCCCAGGTGGCGACCAGACCGCTGCCGCGCGCGGCGGTCTCGAAGCGGACCAGGACGTCGCAGTACGCGGTCGGCCAGCCGCCGCCACCGTTGCTGCCGACGACGAACCAGCTACCGTCCTCACCGAACTTCACGTCCTGCACGTAGTGCACGAAGGTCGTCGGCGACGCGCAGGGCGAGGAGTACTTCTCGGTGCTCCAGTCGAGCAGCGTGGGCGTCGCGGAGACGTCCACAAGCGCGATCTGGTTGCGCGCCAGGCCGTTGACCAGCGTGAAGTTGCCGCCGACGACGAGCGTGTTGCCGTCCGGTGCGACGTCGAGCGTCCAGACGTACGACGTGGTGCCGTGCCGTCCCACTGTGGCGTCGACGACGAAGCTGGGGTCGATCGCGCCGGTGCTCGCGTTGAGCCGGCCGAGACCGACGTGCGCGGTGCCGTTGAGCCAGTTGAACGCGCCGGCCACGTACAGCCAGTTGCCGTGCAGCGCCAGGTCACGGACCGTGCCGCCGTCGGAGCGCCCGACCCAGCCGTCGATGATCGCGCCGGTGGCCGGGTCGAGCGCGACCAGGTTCTTCCGGGAGACCCCGTTGACGTTCTTGAAGGTGCCGCCGACGATCAGCGTGCCGCCGGGACCGGCGACGAGCGTGTTGACCGCGCCGTCGAGCACCGGCAGGAAGGTGGTGGACATGGTGCCGGTGAGCCGGTCGTACGCGAAGAGGTAGCGCTGGGTGACCCACGCGGAGCCGGCGGTCTGCCGGAGCTGGGTGAAGCTGCCGCCGACGAAGACCGTGTTGCCCACCTGCGCGAAGGCGCGGGTCTCACCGTCTCGGGCGTGCGGCGTCACGTCGGCTGGATTGGCCGACACCAGGGTCGCCGTCTCCGGGACCGGGACCACCGCCGCCGACGCGGTGGTGGGCACGCCCAGAACCGCGGCGACGATCGCCGACGCGACCACCCCCGCTGCGATCCGACGTCGTCCTGCCAAACGCCACAAGTGCGAGAGTTTAGGCACGCTGCGCCTCCAAGGTGGATGAGAACCCGAGGTAGCGTGCCTCGCCCAGCTTGGTCAATTGAATCCGCCGATTGGGCGGTGCATGAATCTGCTAGCCGACAGAACGCCGGAGGGTCGGATGTCCGACCTCCGGTGCCCGGCGTCCTGTCAGTGAGCAGTGACGGTCGTCAGCGGCTCCCCCCGGTGGGCTGCCGCAGGTACGGATCCTGCCCGGCCTTCGTGAAGCCGGCCACGGCCGAGGCGTCGTGGTTCATCGTCATGTCGCAGGTCTCCGTCCGGCTGGTCATGCCGGGCGAGTTGAAGTAGATGGCGGCCTTGATCTTCGGGTGCGCTTTCAGCGCTGCCGGGAAATCCTGGAACCAGCGCTGCTTGGCGCCCAGGTCGGCGGAGTTGAAGTTGGTGCCGAACTCGGCGAGCATCCGGGGTTTGCCGGCGCCGACGCCGTTGGCGTCCAACCAGTCGTAGAAACCGCCGACAGTCGTGCTCGGGCTCTTCCACACCGTGCTGCCGTTGCAGACGTGGAAGTTGTACGGGTCGTAGCCCACCCAGTCGACGTAACGGTCACCGGGGTACAGGCCGGCGTACCGGGAGTAGTGCCCGGACCAGCCCATCATCGTCCAGACCCAGACCGCGTTCGTCGCGCCGGCCTTGGCGAACCGCTCGTAGACGTAGCGCCAGGCGCGGACGAAGTCGGCGTCGCCACCCTTGGCCGGCTCGTCCTCCGGCTCGTGGTCGAAGCCCATGAACACCGGCACACCGGCCGCGCGGATGCGGCCCGCGACCGCGTCGATCGTCGCGTCCTGCCGGCCACTGTAGATCTCCGACCACTTCAGGGTGGTGCCGGCGGAGAAGTCACGGGACTCCCAGGCGAAGAACATCAACCGGCCCTCGCGCATCTGCTGCTGCTCGTACTCGTCCGGGAAGGCGCCGTTGCTGCCGGCGTTGGAGAAGTCGTGGTAGCGGTGCACGATGTCGAACTTGCGCCCGACCTGGGCCTCCACGTCGGTGACGGCCTTGCCGTGGTCCCAGCCGCCGCCTGCCCCGGCCGGTGAGTACATGCCCCACCAGGCCCCGCAGGACGGGACGAGCTTGTCCGACACGGACCCACACTTGCCGCCCGGGAGGGTGCCGCTCGGACTCGGTGTCGCGGTCCGGCTCGGCGCGATGGTGGCCGACGGCTTCGGCGCGGCGGTGGTCGGCGCGGCACTCGGCGGCGGTGCGGACCGGGTGGTCGGCACCGACGACGGACGGGTGCCGATGTCGTAGCTGATCACCAGGCTGGGACGCAGGTCCGGGTTGCGGTTCTCGACCGACGCCCAGTAGATCCGGCTCTCCAGACCGGTCTGGGCCAGCCCGACGGTCCAGGTGCCGTTGCCGGTGACCAGCTTGGAGATGTCCCACTCGTTGAAGCCCTTGGACACACCAGTCACGCTGTCCAGCGCGGGACCGGCCGGCGCCGGGGTCGGCCGCGCCTCGCGGGCGCTCAGCGGCGAGGCGTGCGCCGTCACCGTGGCGGCGAACTGCTGCCAGGCGTGCACCCGCAGCGTCGCCCGGACGTTCACCGCGTTGGCGGGCACGGTGGTCACCGCGAATTCGATGACCGCCTCGCGGCCACCGCGCGGATTGCCGTCGCAACGCGTCGAGCAGGTGGCAAGCGTCGCCTTGGCCGCGTTGTCGCCGTCCTGCGAGACCGCGGTCGCGGTGGTGTCGGCCGCCGCCCGGATCGACAGGTCGTCGCTCGCCAACAGCGGCATCATGGTCGCCACGATGCCGGCCACCACGGATCCGCCGACCACGCCGATGGCGATCGCCTTGCGCCGGGGTGCGGAGCGGAACCGGGTGATGCGGTGCAGTCCGTGCCTGGTCAAGGAAACTCCCTGTGTCTGCGTCCGTAACGGTGAGCAGCGTATCCACGACCAGGACACATCGCGGGAAGGACAGTTTCCCGTAAGCGCGTCTTAACCGTCAGCTAAGGGAGGCCGCCTCCGGCCGCCTGTCGCACCGCGTTCCGCATCGCCTCGACCGGCGCGGCCACGCCGGTGAACTGCTCGAACTGCCCCACCGCCTGGGCCAGCAGAAGGTCCAGACCGGACACCACCCGCACGCCGGCCGCGACGGCGGAGGCGGCCAGCGGCGTGGGCCACGGGTCGTAGAGCGCGTCGAAGAACACCGCCCCCGACCGCCAGGCCACCGCGTCGGCCAACGGGTCGGCGACCCCCTTCGGCACGGTGGAGACGGCCACGTCGGCGGCAGCGAGATGCTGGTGCGCGGCGGCCCAGTCGGCGGGGATCAGCACGACGCCCAGCGCGTCCGCCACCGGCCGCAGTTCGTCGACCGCAGCCGCCCGACGGGCCACCACCGTGACCGAGGAGCAGGCCAACCGTGCGGCGGCGGCCAGCGCGGCGCGGGCCGTGCCACCGGCGCCGAGCACCGTCACGGCGGCACCGGCGACCACTCCGGCGTCGGTGAGCACCCGCACCATGCCGGCGACGTCGGTGTTGTCCGCGTACCAGGAGCCGTCGGGACGGCGTACCAACGTGTTGGCCGCACCGACGGCGACGGCGACCGGCGACGCGGCGTCGGCCACGGCGAGCGCCGCCTCCTTGCCCGGCATGGTCACCGACAGACCGGCCCACTCCGGGCCCAGGCCGGCGACCAGATCCGGCAGCTCCGCGGCCGCGCACTCGATCCGGGTGTACGACCACCCGGTCAACCCGGCAGCGACGTACCCCGCGTTGTGGATCACCGGGGAGAGGGAGTGCGCGATCGGCTTGCCGAGCACCGCGGCCCTACGGGTCGACACGGCCACCGCCGGTTGTCGTCACTGCCCTGCCCTCCCGGGTGGGTCGGATGGGATGCCGTCAGTCGATGATGCCGGCCGCCCGAGCCTTGTCCTTGTTCCGTTCGTGCTGCTCGGGAGTCTCGGCGAACTCGGAGTGACCCTGCTTGTCGACAGCCACGAAGAAGAGCCACTTGCCCGGCGGTGGGTCCATCGCCCCTTCCAGGGCTTCCTTGCCGGGGTTGTTGATCGGGGTGGGGATCATGCCGGGCAGTTTGCGGTTGTACGGGTTCCTCGAGTCGTTCAGCTCGGCCTCGGTCATCTGCTTGGACGACTTGGTCGGGCGGCCGATCGACTCCAGGTAGTAGTTGACAGTGACGTCCATCTCCAGGCAGTTGCAGGGGAAGTCGCCGTACGCCCGGTTGTAGGCCACTCGGGCGACCTTGCCCAGGTCGTCCTTGTTGCCCGCCTCGGCCTGCGCCAGCGAGGCCACGATCAACGCCTCGTACGGGCTGATGCCCTGGCGTTCCTTCTGCACCGTGTCAGCGAACTTCATCTCCCCCGTCACCGAGAGGAAGCGGTTCACCATCAGCTTGAGGATGCTCTGCGCGGTGGCCTTCGGCGGGATCTCGTACGTGTCCGGGTAGAGGAAGCCCTCCACGGACTTGACGACCTTCTTGCCGTCCTCGCGCGTGAACCACCAGTCCGGAATGCCGAGCGCCTTCGGATCCTTCGCGGCGGTCTGGAAATCCTTCACCGGGATCTTGGTCTTGTCGGAGAGCAGCTTGTAGATGTTCAGGCTGGTGCGACCCTCGGGGATCGTCAACCCGTTGACGATCTTGTTCTTCAGGTCGAGCATCGCGGTGACGGCGTTCTCGCCGCTCATCTGCTTGCGCAGCTTGTACGTGCCCGGCTGGATGTTCTTGCTGCGCGAGTTGGCCTCGGCCGCCTCGATGAACGCCTTCTGGCTCTTCACCACGTCGGCCGCGACGAGGGCGTCGGCCATGTCGGCGATCAGCGCGCCGTTCTTGATGTCGACGGTGACCTCGCCGGAGCCGGCGCCGTCGTAGTCGGGGGTGACGAAGTAGCTCTGGACGCGGTCGAAGCCGTAGTACGCGCCGCCGCCGATCACGCCCAACAGGACCAGGGCCATCAGCAGCGCCAGGAACGTCTTGCCCCGGCCGCCGCCGGACCCGCCGTTGCGCTTGCGGAAGCTGCGCCGGTGCCGGCCCTTCTCCCCCCGCTCCGCCTCGTCGAACCCAAGGTCCAGATCGTCGATCATTTACGTCCGCCTCCGCTGCGCGTCCAGCCAGCTCTGCAGGATCTCCACTGCGGCCGCCTGATCGACAACCGCACGTTGACGTTTACCTCGGACGCCACGTTCGGCAAGCCTACGAGAGGCGACCACCGTCGACATCCTCTCGTCAGTGAGCGTTACCGGGACGGGCGCTATCACATCGACCAGTCGGTCAGCGTACGCCTTCACGTGGACAGCCGCCGGGCCGTGCTTACCGGCGAGATTGACCGGAAGGCCGACGACAACCCCGACGGCCTCGTGCTCGGCCACCAGCGCGGCCAGCTCGGCGAGATCGCTCGGCACCGCGTCCGGGGCCGCCGTGAGATCCCGAGCCAGGGTGACCAGCGGCGTAGCCAGGATCCCGTCCGGGTCCGAGCGGGACACACCCACCCGCACCTGACCGACATCCACGCCGATCCGCACGCCGCGCGTCAACTCAGCCACCGACGGTCACCACCGACCGGGTACGAACCAGGGCGGACCACATGGCCCGCCCTGACTCACAGTGATGATCTGTCACGCCTCGGTGATCGCCTTCTCGACGGTGAGCAGCAGGTTCGGCGCCTCGGCCGCGGGCAGGCCACCGCCCTGGGCGAGGTCGGGGCTGCCGCCGCCACGCCCGGAGAACGCGGCCTTCACCAGATCCGAGGCGGCCAGGCCCCGACCGCGCGCGGCCGCGTTGACCGCCACCACCAGGGACGCCTTGCCGTTGGACCGGGCCGCCACCGCGACCACCGCCGGCCGCGCCGCGTCGATCTTGCCGCGAATCTCCTGGGCCAGGGTCCGCACGTCGTTGCCGGCCGCGCCCTCCGGCGCCTCGGTGCCCACGTACGCCACCCCGCGCACATCCTTGGCCTGCGCCGCGAGCGCCGACGCCCCGCCCAGCACCAACTGGGCGCGCAGCTTCTCCAGCTCCTTCTCCGCGTCCCGGAGCTGGGTGACGGTCTGCTCCACCCGGTCGGCGACCTGGTCGTTGGGCACCCGGTACAGCTCGGCCAGCCGGGACACCAGCAGGTGCTCCTTGGCCAGGAAACCGAAGGCGTCCATGCCGACGAGCGCCTCGACCCGGCGGACGCCGGAACCGATCGACGACTCGGAGAGGATCTTCACGAGGCCGAGCTGGGCCGAGCGGGCCACGTGCGTGCCGCCGCAGAGCTCCCGGGCGTAGTCGCCCACCTCGACGACCCGCACCTCCTCGCCGTACTTCTCGCCGAAGAGCGCCATCGCGCCGATCCGCCGCGCCTCGTCCAGCGAGGTGATGAAGGCGTGCACCTCCAGGTCGGCCAGCAGCACCTCGTTGACCTGCTGCTCCACGTCCCGCAGGACGCTCGGCGACACCCCGGTCGGGGTGTTGAAGTCGAACCGGAGCCGACCGGGCGCGTTCAGCGAACCCGCCTGCGTGGCCGACTCACCGAGGAAGTTGCGCATGGTCTGGTGCACCAGGTGCGTGGCCGTGTGCGATCGGGAGATCGCCCGCCGCCGAGTCGTGTCGATCTCGGCGAAGCCGGCCTCACCGGCGCGTACCTCACCCCGGATCACCCGGGCCCGGTGCACGATCAGACCGGGGACCGGCTGCTGCACGTCGAGGACCTCGACCTGCCCGCCGCCCACCGTGATCATGCCCTGGTCGGGCTGCTGGCCGCCGCCCTCGGCGTAGAACGGGGTCGTGTCGAGCACCAGCTCGATGGTGTCGCCCTCGGTCGCCGCCTGCCGCGGGCCGTCGGCGCCGAGCAGCGCCCGCACCGTCGACTCGCGGGACACCTCGCTGTACCCGGTGAACGTCACCGGGCCACCCGCGTCCAGCACCGACCGGTACGCCGACAGGTCGGTGTGCCCGGTCTTACGGGCCTGCGCGTCCGCCTTCGCCCGGGTGCGCTGGTCGGCCATCAGCCTGCGGAAGCCCTCGTCGTCCACCGTGAGGCCCTGCTCCGCGGCGATCTCCAGGGTCAGGTCGATCGGGAAGCCGTACGTGTCGTGCAACTGGAACGCCTTCGCCCCGGACAGCGCGGAGCCACCAGCCGTGCGGGTCTCGGCGATCGCGGTGTCCAGGATCGTGGTGCCGGCCCGCAGGGTGGAGAGGAACGCCTCCTCCTCCGCGTACGCGTAGTCCGCGATCCGGTCGAAGTCGGTCGCCAGCTCCGGGTACGACGGGGCCATGCAGTCCCGGGCAACCGGCAGCAGCTCGGGCAGCGCGCGATCCTGCCAGCCGAGCAGCCGGATCGACCGGATCGCCCGGCGCATGATCCGGCGCAGCACGTAGCCACGCCCCTCGTTGCTCGGGGTCACGCCGTCGCCGATCAGCATCAGCGCCGTCCGCACGTGGTCGGCGATCACCCGCAGCCGGACGTCGTCCGGGTGCGACTCGCTGGCCACGTGCCCGGAGTGCGCGCCGTACCGCTTACCGGTCAGCTCCGCCGCCCGCGCGAGGATCGGCCGGACCTCGTCGATCTCGTAGAGGTTGTCGACGCCCTGCAGGATCGAGGCCATCCGCTCCAGGCCCATGCCGGTGTCGATGTTCTTCGCCGGCAGGTCACCCAGGATCGGGTAGTCCTCCTTGGTGGTGCCCGGACCCCGCTCGAACTGCATGAAGACGAGGTTCCAGTACTCCATGTACCGGTCCTCGTCGACCGCCGGCCCGCCCTCCCGGCCGTACTCCGGGCCCCGGTCGTAGAAGAGTTCCGACGACGGACCACACGGCCCGGGAATGCCCATCGACCAGAAGTTGTCCGCCTTGCCCCGGCGGACGATCCGCTCGGCCGGCACACCCACCGACCGCCAGATCTCGTACGCCTCGTCGTCGTCGAGGTAGATCGTCGGCCAGATCCGCTCGGGATCCAGCCCGTAACCACCCTCGGCGATCGGCTTCGTGGACAACTCCCAGGCCAGCGGGATCGCGCCGGCCTTGAAGTAGTCACCGAAGGAGAAGTTGCCGTTCATCTGGAAGAACGTGCCGTGCCGGCTGGTCTTGCCGACCTCGTCGATGTCCGGCGTACGCAGGCACTTCTGCACGCTCACCGCCCGCTGGTACGCGGGAGTCTGCTGACCGAGGAAGTACGGCACGAACTGCACCATGCCGGCGTTGACGAACAGCAGGTTCGGGTCGCTGATGGCGGGCAGCGGAGCGGACGGCACCACGGTGTGGCCATTCGCCTCGAAGTGCGCGAGGTACCGCCGCTTGATCTCCGCCGTCTTCATCGCTGGTGTTCCTCCGGAAAGATGTCTCGATCGCCGATGCGCGGGTCTTCCCGCAGGTCGGCGAATTGATCGTCGAACGCCTCGCCCTGGGCGAACGCCTGGTGGATCTCCTGCTCGCGTTCGGCCATCCCGACCCGGACGTCCTCCACGAAACTACGCAGCGACTCGACGAGCCCGCCAGCGGATTCCGTCAGCGAGCTGGCGATGCCCGCCGGCGTGTACGCCTGCGCGGTCCGGGTCGCCTTGCGGACCACGATCACACCGACGGCCACCCCGATGCCGAGCCAGAACAAGCGCCTCATGTCCCGCTACCTCCTGGTCGCCGGCCGGTCAGCTGTTGCCGCGTCGCGCGGCCCGTCGCTGCTGCTTGATGGTGTCGCGTACCTCGCGCTCGGTCTCGGCGTGCCGGCGGCCGGCGGCGGCCTTGCGCACGCCGTAACCGAACGCGGCCACCTTGACCAGCGGGTTAGCGGCCGCGGCCGAGACCACGGTGGCCAGGTTGGCGACGTTGGCGGTGACGTTCTGCGCGTGGCTGGTCATGGTGTCGACCTTCGCCAACTGGAGGTTCACACCGTCGAGCGAGGTCTGCACCTGCTCCAGGGCGGTGTTGACGTTCTTCACAGTGGTGTTGACGTCACCGAGCAGCGGGCCGGTCCGATCGTTGAGGTCGTTGATCATCCGGGTGGTGGCGTCCACCGTGTGCCGCAGCCGCAGGATGGGCAGCGTCAGGATGAGCACCAGCACCGCGAACGCGCTTGCCGCGATCAGCGCCGCGATCGCTCCAATGTCGCCCACGCCTGTCCTCCTCAAGCAGAGTTCCGCAGGACCCGACGTCCCCGGAACGCACGACCGTGGTAGCCGTGGCAGCCGCCACGGCGTCGGCGGTCACCGGTAGCGGGTGAGCCCGCCAGCCCCAGACCCTACCGTCCGTGATGGAGACCGGCTCAGGACGGTGAGGGTGTCAGCTCACCCAGCGGATCCCCGCTGACCGTCGGGAACGGATCCTCTCCGGTCAGTGACGGGTCGGTGGTCGGCTGCGGCCTGGTCCGCTCGTCGTCGATCGCGTTGCGTACCTTCACCGACACCAACGAGCCGGTGCACTCGGTCGCAGCGGCCGACGGGTCGCCGGACGGCACGACGGCCGGCTCACCGTCGACCGGCGGCGGCACGCAGGTCGGCTCGCGTACCCACAGGTCGAGGGTCAACTCGTCGCGACGCCAGCAGGTGTAGCTGCCCTTCGTCTTCTGCTCCGGGCAGCGGCTCACCTTCCACGGCCGCCAGCCGTCCTGGCGCAGGGCGTCCTCGTAGACCTGCGCCGTGTCCTGCGGCGGCTTCTCCGAGGTGACAGTGCGCTCCCGCAGCCGGCAGTCGAGCAGGCACCAGCGGCTGCCGCTGACGTCGTCGACGGTCTTCGCGGCGGCCCAGCCGGGCACGTTGAGTTGATCCAGGTTGTCGAAGACCGGGTCACGGCTCAGCGTCCGGATCCCGAAGAAGAGCGGCACCGCACCGAGCAGCACGACGCTGACCAGCACCAGCACCGCCGCCCGGAGGCGACGGCGTTCCCGCAACTGCCGGCGCAACTCGGAGCGGGCACCCGGCGCGGCATCGTCGTCGGGCGTGTCCTGGCCGGCAGAGCGCAGCGCGGGCCCGCCGGCGGGCTCGGCCGCCGGCCGGTCCACCGGAACGGCCGGGACCGGAACGGCCGCGGCGGCACGGGCCACCCCGACGGGCTCGCCGGAGCGGCCGGGTGGTGGCACCGGGGCGACGCCGCTCGGGTCCGCGCGGCCGGGCTCCCGGTGCGGCGGCAGGGCACGGCCCGCGGCACGGTCGGCGGGGCCGGGTCGGCCGGCCGGGACGCCACCACGCGCCGGGGACCCGGGACCGGCAGCACCCGGTTCACCGTGCGTCCGATCGTCGGAGAGGGGCGGTTGCGCAGCTCCGGGTGGGCGGACGGCGGCCCGGGCCGGACCATCCGGACGCGTCCGCGGCGGGCCGTCCACACCCGCTGTGGCGGCGGCCCGAACCGGGCCGTCCCCACCTGGTGCGACGGCCGCCCGAGCCGGATTGTCCGGACGGGCGGCGTCCCGCGGGGCCGCCTCGGTGCCCGGGGCGGGGCGGGGTGGGCCGTCGGCGCCCCGGCGTCCCCCGCCCGGCACCGGTGCGCCACCCGGAACGGGTCGCGCCCGGCCGGGTGGGGCGGAGCGGGCGGCGCCGCGCGCCGGTGCGGGGCCAGCCCCGGGCTCGGGTGCGGCGGGACCGGCGCCCGGCGTGGGTCGACCAGTGGCGTAACGGTCGTCGCCGCGGTCGTTCGCCGGTCCGGGTCGCCCCGGGCCGTCCGGGCCGGGATCGGCCGGCGGCCGGCGTCGGCGGCCGGTCGGGTCCGGCGTGGGTGTCGGGTCCGGGCCGGGCGCGCCCACCGGACGGGCCCGCCCGCCGGTGGGGTCCGCAACGGGCGCCGCGGCGCCCCGGCTCCGGGTGGGACGGTCGCCGGTCGCCGGCGCCTGGGGCAGAGCCTGCTCTCCGGTGGTTCGCGGGTCGTCGGGTCGGACGGCACGGCGACCTGTCGGTGCGTCCGCGCCGGGGTCGGCCGGGGGGCCGGCGGGCCGGCGGGCGGCGGTGCGCTCAGCGGCCGGGTCGGGCACGCCGAGGCGACCGGACGCGTGGTCGACGAGGTCACCCGCACCGCCGGCCGGTGCGGGACGGCGACCCGCGTCCGGCGGGGTGCCGCCGCGGCGGTTGACGACCGGCAGGCCGGGGTCGGTGTGCGGCAGGCGGCCGGCCTGGCGCAGCCAGTCGGCGGGCCGTTCGGGGCGGTCCACCCGCGGTTCGCCGCCGGCCGGCGTACGTCGCTCCGGCTCAGCGGAGACGGCGCGGCGGCGGCCGGTGCCGTCGGCCGGACCGATGGTGGGCGTGGCACCGCTGTGCGCGCCGGTGGCCTCGGGCACCGGCGGGGCGTTGCCCGTGCGGGGCACCGGGGGCTCGTCGGATTCGGCGGCACGGCGGCGGCCGGCGGCCGGACGTGAGCGCTCGGCGGGACGACGGTCGGCGGGCTCCGGTGCCCCCGGGTCGACCGCCCCGGGGCGACGCCGCGCGGTACGCGGGTCACTGTCGATGGCGGGGTCGGGCCGCAGGCCGTCAGCGGCCGGTGGCGCGACACCGGCCGGAGCGCCGTCCAGGCGTCCCGGGCCGGAGGCGGCGGGTGCTCCGCCGGCCCGTGCCGGATCGGGTGCCGCTCCGCCGTGTCGACCAGCGGGCATCCCCTCGGCCGGCGGCAGTGCGCGGCCGGGCTCGGCGGATTCGGGGCCAGGTCGGCGACCCGGTGGGCCGGAGTCCGGACGGCGCAGTGGCGGCATCGCGTCCGGGTGACCGCCGGCTGCGGCGGCGTCCGGACGGCGGCCCGGCGGAACGGCGGCAGCCGGACGGCGCCCGGTCGGGCCCCCCGGGGTCGGTGGGCCCACGGGTGGGCCGGGGGGAGCCGTTGCCGGGCGCGGCCGGGCCGGGCCGCCGGGCGCGTCGGGCGCGGCGCGAGGCACCGGCGGGCTGGCCGGGTCGCCGCCGACCGGGCGGGTGGCGGGGGGTGCCGGCGGTACGGCGGCACGCGCGCCGGGCGCTGGCTGCACGCCGCGACGCACGGGCTGACCCTGGTTGGGGCCAGCGGCAGGTGGTCGGTCGTCCGGGCGGCGGCCCGCTGGCGGCACGTCCCCCGGCCAGGGGCTGTCGACCGGTCGACGTGCGGCGGCACCGCCACCCGGGCCGCTCTGGCGCGGGGCGGGCGGCACCGCGGCCTCCGGCGGCACCGGCCCACGCGCGCCGGCCGCCTCCACCGGCGCAGCCGTGCGCGGCCCGGCCGGCTCAGCCTGCGGACCCCTGCGCGGCCCGGCGGGATCAGCCGGCGCACCCCTGCGCGGCCCGGCCGGCTCAGCCGGCGGACCCGCGTGGGGGCGGTGGGGTTCCGCCGGTGCGCCGTCCGGACCGAGTTCGCCGCGTTGCTGCTTGGCCGAGCGGAGGTCGTCGATCCAGCCGAACTCCTCACCGGCTACCGGCTCCTCCGCCTCGGGCTCAGCCGCCCGGCCCCGGCCCCATCGGCGCGTCTTGGCGCGAGGATCGCGCCGCTCGTCCGGGCCCTCGTCCGGGCGGTCCCCACCACGGGATTTCACTGTTGACCCTCTCCTGCGGCGTCAGCGCCGCTGTCCTGCGTCGTGCCGGGGGCGCCCGTGCCCGTCGTCGGGCGGCCGTTCTCACCAGGAAGCGCGGACGCGGTCCGCGTCGTTACCGGCGGCTCGGCTGTCGGAGTGTCCGGACGGGCGGCCGGGGCCGGCAGGCCACGCACGATCCGGCGCAGCACCGGCAGCCGGCTGGCCACCGACCGTTCCGCGCCGTGCGGGCTGGGCTGGTAGTAGTCGGTGCCCACCAGGTCGTCGGGGGCGTACTGCTGGGTGACCACGCCGCGCTGGTCGTCGTGCGGGTAGCGGTAACCGGTGCCGTGGCCCAGGCCGCGGGCGCCGGCGTAGTGCGCGTCGCGCAGCCCGCGCGGCACCGGGCCACCCCGGCCGGCCCGGACGTCGGCGATCGCGGCGCCGATGGCGGTGGTGGCCGAGTTGGACTTGGGGGCGGTGGCCAGGTGGATCACCGCCTGGGCCAGGTTGAGCTGCGCTTCGGGCAGCCCGACGTACTCGACGGCGTGGGCGGCGGCGGTGGCGACGCTCAGTGCGCCCGGGTCGGCCATGCCCACGTCCTCGCTGGCGAAGATGACCAGACGACGCGCGATGAACCGGGCGTCCTCTCCGGCGACCAGCATCCGGGCCAGCCAGTGCACCGCGGCGTCCACGTCCGAGCCGCGCATGCTCTTGATGAAGGCGCTGACCACGTCGTAGTGGGCGTCGCCGTCACGGTCGTAGCGCACCGCCGCGACGTCGACGGCCTGCTCGGCGGTGGCGAGGTCGATCCGCCCCCCGCCGAGCGCCGTGGCGGAGGCCGCCGCCGCCTCCAGTGCGGTGAGCGCCTTACGGACGTCACCGGCGGCGAGTCGGACCAGGTGGTCCTCGGCCTCGGCGGTCAGGGTGAGCGCGCCGTCCAGGCCGCGCTTGTCGGCGACCGCGCGGCGCAGCAGGCCCCGGACCGCCTCGTCGTCAAGCGGTTGCAGGGTGAGCAGCACGCACCGCGACAGCAGCGGCGAGATGATCGAGAAGTACGGATTTTCGGTGGTCGCCGCCAGCAACGTGACGGTGCGGTCCTCCACCGCGGCGAGCAGCGAATCCTGTTGGGTCTTGCTGAACCGGTGCACCTCGTCGATGAAGAGCACGGTCTGCGGGCCACCCGCGCGGCGCTGGCGGCGGGCCGTCTCGATCACCGCCCGGACGTCCTTGACGCCGGCGGAGAGCGCCGACATGGCGACGAAGCGGCGGTCGGTCGCCCCGGCCACCAGGTGCGCGATGGTGGTCTTGCCGCTGCCCGGGGGACCCCAGAGGATCACCGACATCGGCGCGCCGCCGGAGACCAGTTGCCGCAGTGGGGCACCGGGTGCGAGCAGGTGATCCTGCCCGATCAACTCGTCGAGGGTCACCGGACGCATCCGGACGGGCAGGGGCGAATCGTCGGCAACCGCGGTGAAGCCGTCGACACCGGCGGGACCGTCGGGCGCGCTGCGCGACCCGGCGGGTTCACCGAGGGAGAAGAGGGCGTCGGACTCCATCACGAAGACAGTACCGGGCCGGGCCCACGAGGCCGGAATCGCGCCGTGGGCCCGCCGCCGGTGATCGGTTCCGGTCAGCCGCGACCCGGACGCCGGCCCCGGTACCAACGACCGCCGCCACCGCCGCGCGGACCGTTGCCCACGCCGGCCAGGTAGAGCGAGAGCAGGAGCAACCCGATGAGCACGAGGGTGTTCCAGTTGAACAGGTCGGGTGCTCCGAAGTCCGTGTCGAGCAGGTCGAGCAGCAGGGCGAAGCCAAAGACGATGGCGGCGAGAATGGCGAGCATGTCGGTCCTCCGGTGGGGGTTCCCAGTAGGTCGGCGCGTGATGTACCCAATCGGTCGGCTCGCCAATCTCCACGGTGGATGCGACCACGCCACGACGGCCTGGCGTCGGCCGTCGCACCCCGGGCTCCTAGGCTGATCGTCATGATCATCGACGACCGGGTGCTCCAGGATCGGAGCGCCATCCTGGCCGCCGTCGGCCATCACCCGTTCGCCCGGCACGCGCTCGGACGGGCCGTACCGGCGCGCGCGTACCGGCGCGATGGCGCCGTGCTGTGGCTGGTCCCACCCGAGCACGGCCCGGCCGGCTGCGCGATCGGCCCGGCCGAGGCGGCGCTGGAGATCTGTGTCGCGCTCGCCGCCGACGGGATACTCCAGCCCGGACAGCGGCTGCACCTGCCGCGACACGATCGCGGTCTGCTGGCCGACCGGCTGACGGTGGCCGAGCACAACGACTGGGACTTCCACTGGACCGACACGTCACCGCCGGCGCAGCCGGCCGAACAGCAGGTGGAACGCCTCACCGACGCCGACTGGCCCGCGCTTGCGGCGCTTGTCGACGAGGCGTTCCCCAGCAGCACCTCCCGCCCGGGCGATCCGCGGGTGGTCGACTGGTACGGCATCCGGGCCGGCGGCCGGCTGGTGGCGTGCGGCGCGGACCGCAGCCACTGTGACATCGGTTTCCTCGCCGGCCTGACCGTCGCCCTCGACCACCGAGGTCGCGGGCTGGGCGCGTCCCTGACCGCCGGGATGACCCGGGCGCTGCTGGCGCGCCATGACTCCGTGGCGCTCGGCGTCTACACGCACAACGTCGGTGCGGCGCGGCTCTACCGTCGGCTCGGCTTCACCAACACCCTGCCACTGAGCACGATCCGGCTCGCCTGACCGCTGGGGAGGGGCCCCTCCTCAGCGGTCAGCGGCGGACACCGGCACTGCGGGCGGCTCGACGGGGGTCGCGGGCCGGCGGCCGGCCAGCCAGGCGGGCAGGTAGAGCGGCGCGGCGACGGCCAGCACCACAGCGCCGACCACCATCGCGGTGCTGACGCTGGCGGCGGCGGCGATCGCGGTCAGGACCACCCCGCCGAGGGCGGCGGCCGGTGCCGACATCATCGAGTTCAGCGAGAGCACGCTGGTCCGGTACGGGCCGTCGACCTGCCTGTGCAACAGGCCACTGTGCAGCGGGTTCGACGCGCCGTGCACGGCGTAGCAGGCCAGGTAGGCCACCAGCACGCCGACCGGCCCGGCGAACAGCCCCATCCCGACCACCGTGACGCCCTGCAGGATGCGCAGCAGGGCCGCGCCCGGAGCCGCCCCGAACCAGCGCAGCAGCAGCGGGGTCAGTGCCGCGCCGGCGGCCGAGGCGAGCCAGGCGGCCGAACTGGCCGGCCCGAGCAGCGCGGCGGCCCGTTCCGGGTCGCCGATCACCTCGGCGAGCCGGACCGGCAGCAGCGACTCGAAGGTGACCATGCCGAAGCCCCAGAACAGCTCCACCGCCACCAGGGCCAGCAGCACCCGGGAACGCCGCAGCAGCCCGATGGCCTCGCCGATCATCCGGGGCGCCTGGACCATCGAGGCTCGCATGGCCGCCACGCCGGTGGCCGGTCGCTGCTCGACGAGCAGGACGAGCAGGGCGACAAGCGCGACCGCCTGCGCGACGATCGCGGCAAGCACGGGCACGGTGAGCGCGCTGACCGACCCGATCGGGCCCAGCGCGACAAGGCCACCGCTGAGGAGCGCGCCGGCGCCGATGGCGCCGCCGCTGACGGTGCCGGCGTACCCGAGGCCGCGTTCGTACTCGGCGTCCGGGTCGGCGGCCAGGGTGGCGTCGACGTACCAGGACTCCAGCGGGCCGCTGTCCAGCGCCCGGTAGACGCCCTGCACCGCAAAGACCAGGAAGAACAGCCAGAACGAGTCGGCCATCGCGAACAGCGACAGCGAGACGAGGTTGAGCGCTCCGGCGACGATCAACACGGGTCGGCGGCCGAGGGCGTCGGCCAACCCGCCGGTGGGCAGCTCCAGCGCGAGCACCAGCAGCCCCTGCGCGGTGTAGGCCAGGCCGATCTGCGGCAGCGACAGGCCGCGCTCCTGCATCAGCAGGACCATCACCGGGATGATCAGGCCGGTGGGCAGCCAGCGCAGGCCGTAGAGGGCGAGGTAGCGGAACCGGACCTGGCGTACGGTCAGCGCGCTCACGGCGTCACCTCGGTTCGCGACTGCGGGGCCCGCAGACCCGGCTCACTCCTCGCGCTCACGGCGTCACCTCGGTTCGCGACTGCGGGGCCCGCAGACCCGGCTCACTCCTCGCGCTCACCAGCGCTCGTCCAGCCGTGGGAAGCCGGCCAGGAACAGGTGCACCGGCTTGACGTCGTCGTTGTCGGCGACGGGCTCGTCGCGGTAGCGCATCAACACCGCCCACAGTTCGGCGTTGAGGGCCCGCAGTCGGGTCGGGTCGAGCGGCACCACCAGGTCACTCATGCCGGCCGCGTCGCGCCAGGCCCGGGGGTGGTGGTGCTCGACGGCCAGCCACCGCTCGGCCAGGTCGGCCATCACCCGCACCTGGTCGGCCTGGATCCACTGCACCGCGGCACGGGCGTCCGGGTCGTCGTCGAAGTCGGTGGGCTCGAAGTCACTGATGTCGTGTGCCGCCTGCCACCATCGCTGCCGGCTGGTGCCCCGGCCGGGGTCCTCGGTCACCAGCCCGACGTCGGCGAGCTGGCGCAGGTGGTAACTCGTGGCGCCGGTGTTGGTGCTCAACTTCTCGGCCAGCGCGGTAGCGGTCGCCGGGCCGTCGACCCGCAACGAACCGAGGAGCCGCATCCGCAGTGGGTGGGCCAGCGCGCGGACCTGTCGGCCGTCGAGATGGACGTGGCGCGGCTCGACCGGCCTGCCGGGTGCGGGACTCTCCATGCCTGCACACTATCTCTGCACACTTCTTATGCACAAGATTTATGCATAAGAAGTGTGCGAGCGTTCTCAGGGTGCGAGAAGTTCGCGTACGCCCCGCAGTCGCGTCCGCAGCAGGCCGGTGGCGCGGGCGGAGTCGAGGCGTACGTCGAGGGGGCGGGACAGGCCGGCGGCGGCACCGGCGGTGGTCCGGAGCCCGGCCGCGTCCAGACCGAACCGCGCCGCGACGAGCAGGCCCAGCTCGGCGCGGCTCACGGCGTCCGGGCCGGCGACGTTGAGCGGACCGGCGTACGAGGAGGCGACCAGCTCCAGCACGGCCTCGGCCAGGTCGCTGACGTCGATCGGGCAGCGCAGCTCGTCGCTGAACAGGACGGCCCGGCCCGCGAGCGCGTCCCGGCAGAGCTGGATCTGCTTGCTGCCCTCCCCCAGGATCAGCGAGGTACGCACCAGAGCCGCACCGGGGTCGATCGCCCGCACGGCGGTCTCGGCCGCGGCCTTCGCGGCCCCGTACCCGTGCACCGGGGTGGGTGGGTCGTCGTCGGCGTACGGCGTGGGACGGCCGGCGTGCAGCGCGTCACTCGACACGTGCACCAGTCGGGCACCGGTTTCGGCGGCGGCGACCGCCACGTTCGCGGCACCGTCGGCGGTGACCGCCCAGTCGTCGTACCGATAAGGGGTCCCGACCACGGCGTCCGGCCGCACCTGCGCGACCAGCGCGCGCACCGCGGCCCGGTCGGTCACGTCCAGCCGGCGCGCGTGCACACCCGGCACCGCGAGCTCACCGGAGTGGAAGGTCCCCACCACCGACATCCCGGCGCGAACCCCCCGGGAACAGACCTCCCGCCCCAAAAACCCACTACCCCCAACAACAAGCACCCGCACGACAGCCCACTCCCCCACCCAGATCGATCATGAGGTTAACGAGCCATACGCGGTTGCGCAGGCCCGTCAACCTCATGATCAACGGGGTGGGTGGGTGGGTGGGTGGGTGGGTGGGTGGGTGGGTGGGGGGGTGGGTGGG
>NZ_JBEZZW010000027.1:0-103599 GCF_040639415.1 Micromonospora sp. NPDC023888
AGCCCCTCGGTGGGTTCCAGCTCGGCGGCGACGGTGCTCTCCCGGCCGCGCTGCCAGAGGGTGAGCCGTTCGGTGCCCCGGCCTTGTGGGCCGGGGGCGGCGCTGGTGTCGGTGTGCAGGTCGCCTCTCGGCGAGTGGCGCTACGCGGCTCCAGCCGAACGGTATTCCGCGAAGGCTATTTAGGTGAGGCCCGGGGACACATGACACACCGACACCCCAGTCAACGAGCCGACCCCGGCCCCTGTTCCGTGCGCCGCGGTGTCGACGGTCACACCGTCGCAGGCAGGGTGGCCCGCCGGGCCCGCACCGCGGAGGCCAGGTGGTCGAGCACCTCGACGGTGTCGTCCCAGCCGAGGCAGGCGTCGGTGACCGACCGGCCGTACTCCAGCTTCCGGGTCGGGTCGAGATCCTGCCGGCCCGGCAGCAGGAACGACTCCAACATCACGCCGGTGATCCCGCGCTGGCCGGCGGCCAACTGGGCGGCCACGTCGGCGGCGACCCGCGGCTGGTTGCGGTGGTCCTTGCCGCTGTTGGCGTGGCTGGCGTCGATCACCAGCCGCTCCGGCAGGTCGGCCGCGCGGAGCAGGTCGAGCGCCCCGGCGACCGAATCCGCGTCGTAGTTGGGCCGGCCGCCTCCACCGCGCAGCACCAGATGACCGTCGGTGTTGCCCCGGGTGTGCATGATCGCCGGGGTGCCGGAGAAGTCGATGCCGGGGAAGACGTGCGGCACCCCGGCGGCGCGGATCGCGTCCACGGCGGTGCCGATGCTGCCGTCCGGGCGGTTCTTCATGCCGATCGGCATGGACAGACCCGAGGCGAGCTGGCGGTGCACCTGACTCTCCACGGTGCGGGCGCCGATCGCGCCCCAGGCCACCGTGTCCGCGATGTACTGCGGCGTGATCGGGTCGAGGAACTCGCAGCCCACCGGCAGCCCGACGCGCAGCACGTCGAGCAGCAGCGCCCGGGCCAGCCGCAGACCGGTGTTGACGTCCCCGCTGCCGTCCAGGCCGGGGTCGTTGATCAGGCCCTTCCAGCCGACCGTGGAGCGTGGCTTCTCGAAGTAGACACGCATGACGATCAGCAGGTCGTCGGCCAGCCGGTCGGCCGCCGTCCGCAGACGGTGCGCGTAGTCCAGGGCGGCGGCCGGGTCGTGCACCGAGCAGGGGCCGACCACCACCAGCAGGCGGTCGTCCTCGCGATCAAGCACGCGACCCACCGCGCGACGGCCGGTCAGCACGGCCGACGCGAGCGAGGCGTCCAGGGGTAACTCGTGGTGCAGCAGGGCGGGCGTGGTCAACGGCACGACACGGTCGATCCGCTGATCGCTTACCCGATCGGTCTCCGGGGTCGTCACGGTGGGCATCCTTCCGCCGACCGTGCCCGGGGCCGGTGCCCGGGACGAGCCGGCTGCTCGTACGCAAAAGGGCAGGAACGACAGCTCCTGCCCAGCCGGCTCGGTCCGTGGTGACGTCAGTTCATGGTGAAGTCACCGGCGTGCGAGCCGGCTGCCTAAACCATTGATAGGAACGCGTCACGGGGGCCAGCCTACCCGACCCCGCGGGAACCTCCGGCCCGTCGTCCCAAGATGCGGGGCGGAGACCGCGTGCCGGGGGCGAGGTCTGGGTAACAGGGGTGCCATGACTGACGAGCAGAACGATCAGGAGCGGGTGGAATCCCGAGCCCACCACCTCCTGCCCGAGGAGGCCGCGGTGGGCAGCGACGACCCCGAGGCGCAGGCCGAGGCCATCCTCGCCGAATCGGACATCCGGGAGGCGGACCAGAATGCCGCGCCCGACACCGTCCTGGAACGGCGTACCTCGGATCAGACAGTGGTCGCGGTCGAGCCGCCGGACTGAGCGGTGGCCCCACGTGCCCGGCGGGATCCCCGGTAGGTGTGCTCCCGCAGCCAGGCCAGCGGACCAGCCGCCCGCAGTTCGGGGGGCAGGTTCCGCACCGGGTCGAACGCGAGCGCGGCGTCCTCCTCGGCGCTGAGCGGAGCGCCGATGCCGACCTGGCCCACCGGCCGCCACGGCCCGACGGCGGACGCGACCGCGAGCACCAGGCACGGCGTGTCCGCCCGGGTCGCGGCGACCACCGTGCTCAGGCTGCGTCCGAGACTGACGGAGTCGGGATCGGCGAGTGCGGCCAGCCAGAGTCGACGCGGGCCGACCCGGTAACCCACGATCGTGCTGTACGTCCCGGTGAAGCACCGTCGGGGCAGCGGCAGCTGCCGCACCAGCGGGGCCGCGCCGCTGGAGCTGACCAGCAGGTCGAACGGTCGACCAGTGTCACGGTGCAGGCGCAGCGCGACACCCAGCACGTCCGGCCAACCGCTGGGCGTGGGGGTGCCCTTGGAGAGCCGGACGGTGGCCCGATACCGGCCGGGGTCGTCAAGCAGGCCGACCCCGGTGGGTGGTCCGGGCGTACCCCAGATCACCACCTCGCCGGCGAACGAGCGACCGGCCGGATGCAGCAGCCGGCCGTGGCGCAGCCGGCCGAGCGCGGCGCTGGCACGTTCGACGACGATGGCGGCGGCGGAGCGGGACGGGGGCCGGGTGACGGTCATTGCCCTCCCGTACCCCGAGCGGCGGCCCCGATGCCCGGGGACGGCTCGCTGACCGACCACACGTCACCTTTCCGCCCGCGAGATCGGATAGCGTCGGGGTATGCCCGACAGCGGTTACCCCTGGCCCATCGAGACGTCCCGACTGGACAACGGCCTACGCGTGGTGGTGAGCGAGGACCGCACCGCGCCCGCCGTGGCCGTCAACCTCTGGTACGACGTCGGCTCCCGGCACGAGCCGACCGGGCAGACCGGCTTCGCCCATCTCTTCGAGCATCTGATGTTCGAGGGCTCGGTGAACGTGGCGAAGACCGAGCACATGAAGCTGATCCAGGGCTCCGGCGGATCGCTGAACGCCACCACCAACCCGGACCGGACCAACTACTTCGAAACGGTCCCGGTCGAGCACCTGGAGTTGGCGCTCTGGTTGGAGGCCGACCGGATGGGCGGCCTGGTCCCCGCGCTCACCCAGGAGACGCTCGACAACCAACGGGACGTGGTCAAGAACGAGCGCCGGCAGCGCTACGAGAACGTCCCGTACGGGGACGCCTGGCTGCGTCTGCTGCCGCTGCTCTACCCGCCGGGGCACCCGTACCATCACGCGACGATCGGCTCGATGGCCGACCTGAACGCCGCCGACCTCGCCACGTTCCAGGCGTTCCACCAGACCTACTACGCGCCGAACAACGCGGTGCTCACCGTGGTCGGTGACGCCACCGCGTCCGACGTGTTCGCGCTCGCCGACAAGTACTTCGGCGCGCTGCCGGCCCGCGACGACATCCCGGCCGCCCCGGACGGGCGCAACGTCCCGGCGACCGGGCAGACGGCGGTCGAGTCGGTGAGCGCCGACGTGCCGGCGCCGCGGGTGTACATCGCCCACCGCACCTACCCGTTCGGCAGCCCGGAGTACCACGTGGTCACCGTGCTCGCCACAGTCCTCGGCAGCGGCCGGGGCAGCCGGCTCTACCAGCGGCTCGCCGACGGTGAACGGATCGCCCAACCGGACCTGGTCGGGGCGTACGGGGTGGACCTCGCGCACGCCCCGGCGCCGCTCATCGCCACCGCCACCGCGCGCCCCGGAGTGAGCGCCGAGCGGCTGGCCGAAGGGCTGGCCGAGGTCGTCGACGAGGTGGCCACAGTGCCGGTCACCGCCTCCGAGCTGGATCGGGCCAAGGCTTTGCTCAGCACCGGTTGGTGGCGTCAACTGTCCACGGTGGATGGCCGCGCGGACCTGCTCGGCCGGTACGCCACCCAGTTCGGTGACCCGGCCCGCGTCGCCGACCAGTTGCCGGGTCTGCTCGCGGTCACCGCCGAGCAGATCGCCAAGGCCGCCGCCGAGGTGCTCGCCACCGACCGGGTGCTGCTGACCTACCTGCCCGAGGAGACCCGATGACGCTGATCGCCGACCGTCCCGGGCCGGGCGCCGCCCGCCCGTACCGGTTCCCGCCTGTGGTTCGCCGCACCGTGGCCGGTGGTCAGGTCGTCGCCGCGCACCTGCCCGGGCAGAACCTCGCCGTGGCCCTGTTGCTGCTCGACGTGGGCGCGGGCCGGGAGCCGGTCGGCAAGGAGGGCCTCTCCGGCGTGCTGGCCAAGGCGTTGGAGGAGGGCACCGCGCAGCGGGACGCCGCCGCGTACGCGCTCGCCGTCGAAGGGCTCGGCACCGCGTTGTCGACCGGGCTGGACTGGGACTCGTTCCAGGCCAGCGTGGTGATCCCGGTGGACCGGCTCAGCGCCGCCGTGGAGTTGCTCGCCGAAGCGGTCCGGACGCCCCGGCTCGACCCCGCCGACGTACGCCGGGTCCGGGACGACGAGGCGACCGCGCTGCGGATGGACTGGGCCAACCCGGGCCCTCGGGCCGACGCCGCGCTGCGCGGTGACCTGTTCGGCGCACAGAACCGCTGGGGTCGGCCGATGCACGGCGACCCGGAGTCGGTAGCCGGACTGGACGTGGAGGACGTGACGGTCTTCCACTCCGAGTGGTTCCTGCGTCCCGGCACCCTGATCGTCGCCGGCGACCTGGACCGGATCGACCTGGACGCGCTTGCCGCCGCGGCGTTCGCCGGCACCGGTGGCGGCCCGGCCGAGCGGGGTGGCCCGATCGAGGTGCCGCTGCACGCCGGACGGCGGATCATCCTGGTGGACCGGCCCGGCTCGGTGCAGTCCACGCTGCGGCTGGGCCACCCGTCGCCGCACCGGGCGCACCCCGACCACGTGCCGATGACGCTCGCCGGCACGGTCCTCGGCGGGGCGTTCACCTCCCGCCTCAACCACCTGCTCCGCGAGGTGCACGGCTACACCTACGGCGTCCGGGGTGACTTCGCCTCGTCCCGCCGCTTCGGTCGGTTCGGGGTCAGCTCCGGGGTGCAGACCGCGGTCACCGTGCCGGCCCTGGTCGAGGCGGTGGGTGAGATCAGCCGTACCCGCGCCGGTGGGGTGACCGAGGACGAGCTGGCGGTGGCCCGGTCCTGGCGGGCCGGGCAGCTCTCGGTCGAGTTGCAGAGCCCTCGGGCGATCGCGTCCGCGTTGACCACGCTCGTGGTGCACGACCTGCCGGACGACTACCACGCCCGGCTGCGGGAGTCGCTGCTCGCCGCGGACGTGGAGCAGGTCTCCGCGGCGGCGGCCACCCACCTGCACCCGGACGCGCTGACCCTGGTCGTCGAAGGCGACGCCGCCGTCATCCGCGACGACCTGACCGCGGCGGCCCTCGGCGACCTGCTTCCCTAACCCGCCCCCTGGCTGGGCCTCCCCCCTCGACCTGTCCCTGGGGCCTTCCCGGGTCGATCATGGGGTTGACGGGTACTTCGATCACCAAATCGCCCGTCAACTTCATGATCACCGGGCCCGGGGTGGGGGTGGGGGGTTTGGGTCTGGGTTTGGGTCTGTGTGATGTGCGGCCGGGGGGTGGGAAAGGGCTCCCGGGTTCGGGGGTGGGGTCGGTAGCCTCGCGGGCATGAGGATCGGCATTGTGGGGGCCACCGGCCAGGTCGGTGGCGTGATGCGGCAGGTGCTGGCGGAGCGGGAGTTCCCGGCGGAGCAGGTGCGGTTGTTCGCCTCGGCGCGGTCCGCCGGGCGTGCGCTGCCGTGGCGCGACGGCGAGGTGACAGTCGAGGACGCCGCGACCGCCGACTATTCCGGGCTGGACATCGTGCTCTTCTCGGCCGGCAAGGGCACCGCCCGGGAGCTGGCCCCCCGGGTCGCCGAGGCCGGCGCCGTGGTGATCGACAATTCCTCGGCGTTCCGGATGGACCCGCAGGTGCCGTTGGTGGTCGCCGAGGTCAACCCGCACGCGGCCCTCGACCGCCCGAAGGGCATCATCGCCAACCCCAACTGCACCACCATGGCCGCGATGCCGGTGCTGCGCCCGCTGCACGCCGAGGCGGGGCTGGTCGGCCTGGTCGTCTCCACGTACCAGGCGGTCTCGGGTGCCGGGCTGGCCGGCGTCGCCGAGCTGGACGAGCAGGTCCGCAAGGTCGCCGAGCACGCCGCCGGGCTGGCCTTCGACGGGTCGGCCGTGGAGTTCCCCACGCCGCGCTCGTTCGCCGAGCCGATCGCCTTCAACGTTCTCCCGCTGGCGGGTTCGATCGTCGACGACGGCTCGTTCGAGACCGACGAGGAACAGAAGCTGCGCAACGAGAGCCGGAAGATCCTGGAGATCCCCGACCTGCTGGTCTCCGGGACCTGCGTCCGGGTGCCGGTCTTCACCGGCCACTCGTTGCAGATCAACGCCCGGTTCGCCAGGCCGCTCACCCCGCAGCGTGCCCACGAGCTGCTGGCCGACGCGCCGGGGGTGGCGCTTACCGACGTGCCGACGCCGTTGCGGGCCGCCGGGCAGGACCCGACCTACGTGGGCCGGATCCGCGCCGACGAGACCGCGGAGTACGGGCTGGCCCTGTTCTGCTCAAACGACAACCTCCGCAAGGGTGCCGCGCTCAACGCGGTGCAGCTCGCCGAGTTGGTCGCCGCCGAGCGCCGCTGACCGTCGCCGTCACCCCGAGCCCTCGCCGACGACCGGCGGGGGCTCGGTCGCGTCCGGGGCGACGCGGCGGTCGGGCGGGCGTGCTTGGATGGGACGAAACCGACCCTGGAGGAGGAAACCGTGCCGGATGACCACACCCAGCAGGCGTTGACCGACCTGATCTCGGGCCGTTCGATGGGCGTGCTGGCGACGATCAAGCGGGATGGGCGGCCACAGATGTCCACTGTGGTCTACTCCTTCGACCCGGTCGCGGGCCTGATCCGGGTCTCGGTCACCGCCGGTCGGGCCAAGACCGCGAACCTGCGCCGGGACCCGCGCGCCAGCTTCCACGTCGGCAGTGAGGACGGCTGGGCGTACGCGGTTGTCGAGGGCCGCGCCGAGCTGACCGCGCCAGCGGCCGAGCCCGGCGACGAGACGGTGGAGGAGCTGGTGGCGCTCTACCGTTCGCTGCGCGGCGAGCACCCGGACTGGGACGAGTACCGCCAGGCCATGGTCGACGAAGGGCGGCTGGTGTTGCGGCTGCACGTGGAGCGCGTCTACGGAGCGCCGCCCCGGAGCTGACCCGCTCGCCCGGTGGCGCCTGCGGCATTCCCACGGATAGCCAGCCGGCGGTTGGCGTTACCCCCTCCCGGGTGGCGGGTAGACGGGCCGTGCCGACACCGAGAGGGGAGCACCATGACAACGGTCGGAGAGTTCATGACGACCCGGTTGGTGACGATGGACGGCAACGAGACGCTCATCGCTGCAGCGCAGGAGATGCGTGACAGTGCGATTGGTGATGTGGTGGTGACCGACGGCAGCAATGTGGTCGGCATCGTCACGGACCGGGACATCACGGTGCGTGGTGTCGCGGAGAACATGGATCCGGGCTCGACCCAACTGAGCCAGATCACCACCCGCGATGTGATCACCGTGAGTCAGTACGACGACGTGGTGGCCGCCGCGGACCTGATGCGCACGTACGCCGTACGCCGGCTTCCGGTCATCGACGACGGGCGCCTGGTCGGCCTGATCTCGATGGGTGACCTCGCGGTCGAGCGCGAACCGCAGTCGGTGCTCGCGGACATCAGCGCCGACGATCCGAACAACTGACCGTCCGCCGCGGACGCGCGCCGGCTCTCCCCCTGCGGGGGAGGGCCGGCGCTGCGCTGCCGGGACGACGCCGCCGCTCACCCGATCCGGGCGAGGTTGACCGGAGAGCCGACGGGGACCCGTGCGGGGACGTGCAACGCCGGCCGGCCGGCAACTGGGAGGAGTGGACCCGATGGTGGACGCGACCACGAGGTTCTTCGAGGACCTGGACCGGCGGGGGTACGAACCCCTGCTGGCGAAGACCTCCGGGACAGTGCGTATCGACCTGCACGAGGGGGCGCAGACCCGGCACTGGCTGCTGATGATCGACCACGGCCGGCTCAACGTGAGCCAGGAGGATCGGGAGGCCGACACCGTCATCGGTGCGAGCCCCGTCCTCTTCGACGACATCGCCGCGGGGCGCGAGCACGGCCTCGCCGCGTTGTTGCGCGGGGACATGACGGTGACCGGTGACGCCCGGCTGGTGGTGCAGCTGGAGCGGATCTTCCCGAGTTCGCCGGACGCCCGGGGGCCCCGTCGACGCTTCGCGGGGGAGGGGTACTGATGGGGCAGTCCAACACGGTCCGGATCCTGGACGGCAACACGTTCGTCGTCTGCGAGGACACCGGCGACATCGAGGCGACTCCGAGTGAGCCGACCGGGCTCTTCTCCATCGACACCCGGTTTCTGTCCACCTGGGTGCTGACCGTCAACGGTGAGCGGCTCAACTCGCTCTCCTACGACGATCTCCAGTACTTCGAGTCCCGGTTCTTCCTGGTCCCGGGCATGGCCACGCACTACGTCGACGCGAAGCTGTCGATCATCCGAGAGCGGACGGTGGGCGGCAGCTTCCAGGAGCAGCTCACCATCCTCAACCACGACGAGAAGCCTGTCGATCTGGAAGTCCGGATGGACGCGGCGTCGGACTTCGCCGACCTGTTCCAGGTCAAGGACGAGATCCTGAACAAGAAGGGCGAGATCTACACCGAGGTCGAGTCGGACCGGCTCCGGCTGGGCTATCGCCGGGGCAACTTCCGGCGGGAGACGGTCATCTCCTCGTCGATGTCGGCCCGGTACGACCGCGAGGGTTTCGCGTACACCGTCCACCTGGAACCGAACGAGCAGTGGGAAGCCTCGATCGACGTCCGGACGCACGCGGTCGGGCCCGGCGGCCGGGACCTGCGGTTCGGGCTGCGCGTGCACGGCAACGAGCGGCTCGCCCTCCAGCACGACCTGGAACGGTGGATCGCCGACGCTCCGAAGGTCAACAGTGAGCACGGCCGGGTGTCCAGCACCTACCGGCGCAGCCTCATCGACCTGGCCGCGCTGCGCTTCTCGCCCCTGTCGCTGGGCGGCGCCACCCTGCCGGCCGCCGGCCTGCCCTGGTTCATGACCATGTTCGGTCGGGACAGCATCCTCACCTGCCTGCAGACGCTGCCGTTCACCCCACAGTTGTCGAAGACGACGCTGCGCGTCCTCGCCTCGTTGCAGGGCAGCCGGTTCGACGACTTCCGGGACGAGGACCCGGGGCGCATCCTGCACGAGATGCGGTACGGCGAGACCGCGGCCTTCGAGGAGCAGCCGCACTCGCCGTACTACGGCTCGGTGGACGCGACCCCGCTGTTCGTCGTGCTGCTCGACGAGTACGAGCGGTGGACCGGGGACGTTGCTCTTGTCAGGGAGTTGGAGCAGGAGGCCCGCGCGGCGCTGCGGTGGATCGACAACTACGCCGACCTGGTCGGCAACGGCTACATCTGGTACGAACGCCGCAACACCGATACCGGCCTGGAGAACCAGTGCTGGAAGGACTCCTGGGACTCCATCTCCTACTCCGACGGCACGCTGCCGCCGTTCCCGCGGGCCACCTGCGAGGTGCAGGGGTACGCCTACGACGCGAAGATCCGCGCGGCCCGGATGGCCCGCCAGTTCTGGGGCGATCCGGAGTTCGCCGACTCGTTGGAGCGGGAGGCGGCAGCGCTGAAGGAGCGGTTCAACCGGGACTGGTGGGTGGCCGACGGCGAGTTCTACGCCCTGGCCCTGGACCCGGACGGCCGCCAGTGCGACATCCTCAGCTCCAACATCGGCCACCTGCTGTGGAGTGGGATCGTCGAACCCGAGCGGGCGGAGAAGATCGCCCAGCACCTGGTCGGGCCGCGGCTCTTCTCCGGGTGGGGGGTGCGCACGCTCGCCGAGGGGGAGGCCCGGTACAACCCCATCGGCTACCACAACGGCACGATCTGGCCGTTCGACAACTCGTTCATCGCCTGGGGTCTGCGCCGGTACGGCTTCGCCGAGGAGGCCGCGACCATCGCCAACGGCATCCTGGACGCGGCCACGTACTTCGACGGCCGGTTGCCGGAGGCGTTCGGCGGCTACCCACGGGAGCTGACCAAGTTCCCGGTCGAGTACCCGACCGCGTGCAGCCCGCAGGCCTGGTCGACGGGTACGCCGCTGCTGTTGCTGCGCACCATGCTCGGTCTGGAGCCGCACGACGGCCACCTGGCGGTCGAACCACGACTGCCGGTGGGCATGGGTCGCATCGAGGTGCTGGACATCCCGGGTCGCTGGGGGCGGGTGGACGCGTTCGCCCGGGGCCGACTCGACCTGGACAAGCTCGCCGACTGACCGACCCGACCGCCGAGCCGGCGGCGGCGCGCGACAGGCGCCGCCGCCGGCTCGCCATCCAGCCTGGCAGGGTAGATTCTCCGGATGCCGGAGCTCGTGTACCCGCCCGTTATCGCCGCTGCCAAGACGATGTTTCGTCTTCTCGATCTGAAGATCACCATCGAGGGCGCCCATCACGTACCTCGTACCGGCGGGGCGGTGCTGGCCGGCAACCACATCAGCTACCTCGACTTCATCTTCGCCGGCCTGGGCGCGACCGAGTCGGGTCGGCGGGTTCGGTTCATGGCCAAGAAGTCGGTCTTCACCCACAAGATCTCCGGCCCGCTGATGCGCGGGATGCGGCACATCGAGGTGGACCGGGACGCCGGCGCGGCCTCGTTCCGCACCGCCGTCGCCGCCCTCAAGCGCGGCGAGATCGTCGGCGTCTTCCCGGAGGCGACGATCAGTCAGTCGTTCACCGTCAAGGAGTTGAAGAGCGGCACGGTCCGGATGGCCCGCTCGGCGAAGGTCCCGGTGTTGCCGGTCGCGCTGTGGGGGACCCAGCGGCTCTGGACCAAGGGCCGCCCGCGGACCCTCACCCGCCGGCACACGCCGATCACCATCCTGATCGGCGAGCCGATCAACCCGGCGGACTTCCCGGACCCGAACCTGCTGGCCGCCGAGCTGAACACCAGGCTCAGCGCGCTCGTCGACCGGGCCCAGCGGGAATACCCGGACGCGCCGGCCGGCCCGGACGACACCTGGTGGCTGCCCGCGCACCTGGGCGGCAGCGCCCCCACCCCGGAGGAGGCCGCCGCCCTGGACGCCGCCGAGGAGCAGCAACGTGCGCCGAGCGTCTGACGTCGGGTTGGCCGGATCGTTCCGCACCCGGGCATGATGATGTCTGCCGGTGCGGACGCCGTCCGGTCAGGATCTTCACATGAGCAGAGCAGCCCTCGTCGTGATCGACGTCCAGGAATCCTTCCGGCAGCGCCCGATCTGGGCGTACGGCTCCAACCCCGACCTGGTCCGGCAGGTCGAACGGCTGGTCGCCGCCGCCCGGGAGCGCGGCGACCTGGTGGTCTGGGTGCTGCACTCCGAGCCCGGCACGGGCGGGCCGTTCGACCCCGCCGTCGGGCACGTGCGGCTGATCGACGGGCTGGTGCCGGCCGGGGACGAGCCGACGCTCGTCAAGACCGCGCACAACGCCTTCACCACCACCAATCTCCAACAGTTGCTCACCCAGGCCGGCGTCCACGACATCACGGTCTGCGGCATCCGTACCGAGCAGTGCGTGGAGACCACCACCCGGCTCGGCGCGGACCTCGGCTACCGGATGACCTTCGTCACCGACGCCACGCTCACCTTTCCCATCCCGCACCGGGACCTGCCGGAGACCGCGTCCGTCGCGGAGATCCTCGCCGACCCGCGCACCCTCAGCACCGAGGAGATCGTCACCCGCACGGAGTACGCGTTGGCCGGTCGCTTCGCGACCGTCCGTACGGTCGACGAGGTGACCGGCGCGACCCTCGCCGGCATCCGGGGCTGACCCGATGACCCGGGTCGTGTTCCTGCTGGTCCCACAGCTCCACCTGCTGGACCTCGCCGGGCCGGCCCAGGTCTTCTCCAGCGCCGCCGACCTCGGGTACGACTACCAGCTTCACTACGTCGCCGAGCGGGAACAGGTGCCCACCGTGCAGGGCGTACCCCTGGTCGCCGACACCCGGTGGCCCGAGCTGGCCCCGGACGACCTGGTGATCGTGCCCGGTTGGCGGCCGGCTGCGCACGGCCCCCAGGGGCCGGTGTCGCCCGTCGACCTGCGGCGGCTGGCCGAGCACCACGCGGCGGGCGGCACCGTGGCCAGCGTCTGCGCCGGGGCGTACGCCCTCGGGCGGGCCGGGCTGCTCGACGGCAGACGGTGCACCACCCATCACGAGGTGCAGGACGACCTGGCCCGCCGTCATCCGGCGGCCCGGGTCATCCGCGACGTGCTGTACGTGGTCGACGACCGGGTGGTCACCTCGGCCGGCATCGCCAGCGGCATCGACGTGGCGCTGCACCTGGTGGCCACCCGGCACGGCCCGGCGGTCGCGGCGCAGATCGCCCGCACCCTTGTCGTCCACGCCCGCCGCAACGGGCACGAGCAGCAGGCCAGCGCGCTGATGCGGCACCGGTCCCACCTGTCCGACTCGGTGCACCGGGTGCAGGACCTGATCGACAGTCGGTACGCCGAGCCACTGCCACTGGCCGAGCTGGCCGCCGCCGGGGGCGTGGCCGAACGCACGCTGACCCGGCTGTTCCGTGCCATGACCGGGCTCACCCCACTCGGCTACCAGCAGCAGCTACGGGTGGAGCGGGCCGAGCACCTGATCGGGCACGGCGCGACTGTGGAAGCCGCCGCGCGGGCCGCCGGCTTCACCGATGCCCGGATGCTGCGCCGCCTGCGAGCCCGCTCCACGGGGTCGGCCCCGGCCCCGAGCGGTAGTAGTCGTCCCGGGAGTGGAACTCCACCGGCAGCGAGCCGGGCAGCGTGACCCGGGTGTCCCCGGCGAGCAGGCTGGGGCCGGCCCGCAGCAGCAGCACGTCGCGCTCCTGAGCCGAGAGGTCGACCAGTTGGGGGCGGGTGAGCCGGAACTCGGCCACCGCCCGGCGGACCTGCCGGGCCAGCGCCGTCACCGCGGCGGACGGGCCGCCCAGGGCCAGCGCCGGCTGCTGGATGGTGCGCAACGCGTCGCAGACGATCAACAACTGCGTCGCCGGGTCCCGCTCGCCAGCCGGCACCTCCAACCGGGACGGCCACTGCCAGCGGATCTGCCCGCTCATCAGGCCGTTCAGCCGAGCGGGCGGCCGGGCCCGGGGCGTGTCGTCGACGACAAGCGACAACTGCGCGCCGCTGCCCACCCAACAGATCCGCTGGTCGGTGACGGTCACCGAGACCGGCCCGGGTAGCTGCCAGCGGCGCCGTGCCTCGCTCGGCCCGAGCAGGTAGCCGGCGACCAGCAGCCGGTACCGCCCGAGCACCCGCTCACCGGCGGCGGGGCGCAGGTTGTATCGGCGGTCCAGGGTCGGCCCCACGTCGTCGTCCGGAGCGTCGAACCGGTGGGGACCGATGAAGAAGGGGGACGTGTCGGCGTGCATCGTCACGACCTTCCGGTCAGCTGGCTTGTGCATGCAGCCTGGCGGATCGGAGGGGCGCTGTCATGACGCCTGTTAGGGGGTCGGCCGGTCGTGTGTCGCGTGTGACCGGTAGATGCCGATCTCCTCCGGGCGGACGAGGCCGTCCTCGATCGCGCGGGCGAGCAGGGCCGACTTCGTGGCGGCTGGTCGACCCGCCCGGGTGTACTTGATCCGCGCCCGGTCGACGTACTGCTTCACTGTGTGCTCGCTGATCTGCATGCGGCGGGCCACCGACGCCTTGGACATCGACTGGAACCAGAGCAGCAGCGCCTCACGCTCCTTGTCGGACAGCATCGGCCGGTCCGGCCGTGGGTCGCCGACCATCGCCCCGGCCAGTGCGGGCGGCACGTACGGGCGGTCGCTCGCGGCGGCCAGCACTGTCGCCACGCAGTGCTCCCGCCCCTCGTGCTTGGCCAGGAATGCCACCGCCCCGGCGTCCAGCGCGGCGAGCATGGTCGGCGGATCGGTGTGCTCCGAATAGACCACCACCCGTCGCCCGGCGGCGCTCAGCTCGGTCAGCTTGTCCAGCGCCATCCGTCCGTGCAGCCGCAGGTCGAGCAGGACGACGTCGGCGTCCGGTGCCGTCCGCAGCACCTCGTCGGGGTCGTCCCCGGTGGCCAGTACGGTAAGCCGCGGCTCGGTGGCGAGCCAGGCGCGGACCCCTTCGACCACCACCGGGTGGTCGTCGACGATCGCCACCCCGATCGGCCGGTCACCGGTCACCGCCGCCACTGGGTCTGCGCCCATCTGATGCTTCCGTCCCGTTCGTAGAGGTGCTCCACCTGCCCGTCGTCGTGCTCCACGGGGGGTGGGCCGGTGGCGTCGGGACCCTCCCGGTCCGGTGTGACCAGGCTGACCACCACCTCGTCCGGACCGGAGACCACGGTCAGCCGGGCCCAGTCTCGGGCGTCGGCGAGAACGCCGGTGAGCGGGTCGGCGAGCCGACGTCGGATCTCCACCGGCAGCGGCGGCGGCGTGCCGATGGTGACCAGGTCGATCGGCAGGCCGCTGCGTTCGGCGAGGTCGGCTGCCGCCCGCAACTCGTGCAGCAGCGGGTCGGGCACGTCGTCGGACTCGGCGATCAGTCGGCGCAGCCGGGCGGCGGCAAGCACGCAGCGCCGCTGCACCTCCGGGTCGTCCGGGTCGGCCTGGCCCGCGGCCAACTCCCCGAGCACGCGCCCGGCTGTGGAGCTGACCAGGGCGAGCCGGTCCCGGCGGTCCCGACGACCACGCTCGGCGGCATCGCGCTCCGCCGCTATCACGTGGCCGGCAGCGGAGACGGCGGCCCGCTCGCGAGCCAGGCTGACGATCGTCGCGCCACCCACGAACACCGCCACCGGCAGGGAGAACGTGCCGTAGACGTACATCACGTAGCGGGCCACGTCGGCCGGGTCGGGGCCGTGCGCGAGCACCGCGAGCAGCGCGATCGCCGCGTGCGTGCTCAGCAGCGCGATCACCCCCACGACCCGCCGGCCCCAGAGCGCCAGCAGGAAGAACCAACCGAGCGTGCTCCACACCCAGTTGGCCGCTGTGAACAACTGGTCCTCGCCGACCGCGGCGAAGACGGCCACGTCGACGGTCAGCAGCAGCCCGGCCAGCGGCCACGGTGGCAGCGGCTTGCCGCGCAGCAGCCGCACGCCGGCCACCGCGCCGGCCACCGCGGCCACCGCCCAGGCGCCGAGCACCACCGCCGGCGCGGTGAACTCCGCGCGGGCGGCCAGCACCGCCGGCAGCCCGATGGCGGCGTGCCAGGCCAGTGGGATGGCCACGATGACGATCCGGGCACTCCGGTCGGACGCCTGCGCCACGGCAGCCGGCGCGGCGAGCCTCGCCGTGGACGCCGGCTCCCGGGCTGCGGGCACGCTGGTCCGGCCGGGTGCCTCCGTCGTAACGGTGTGGGGCGCCGGAGCGCTGAGATCAGCCGACACCGGGCCACTCCAGTCGGACTCGGGTGCCGGCCCCGGGCGCCGATCGCACGTCGGCCCGCCCGCCGACCGATGCCATCCGGCCGTGGATCGACTCGCGCAACCCGTACCGGTGGGGTGGGACGGTGGCCGGGTCGAAGCCGGGGCCGTCGTCGGCGACCTCGACCGCGACGCCTATCGCGTCCCGGCTCAGCCGCAGTGTGACACGCGCGCCCGGCGCGTGCCGGACCACGTTGGACAGCGCCGAGTAGGCGCTCTCGCTTATCGCGTCGGCCACACCTGCGGGAACCGCGCACGGCGCCAGGTCCAGCTGCGCGGAAAGCTCGGGCACGCGGCCCGCCACCGCCCGCAACCGCTCGTCCAGCGGCACCGGGCCGTCGCCGGCCACCGGGTCGACGTCGCTGAGCGCGACGAGGGTACGCAGGTCGCCGCCGCACCGCTCGCGGAAGGTGGCCGAGGACCCGGTCACCGCGCCGAGCCCCACCATGGTGAGGGTGCCGAGCACCGTGTCGTGCAGGTCGCGGTTCTGTTGGCGTTCGGCGTCACGGGCGGCGCGCGCGACCAGAGCCTCCCGGGTCAGCCGCTGGTGCTCGGCGAACGCGCGGTCGGCACGACCGATGCGTCGACGCATCACCGCCGTCATCGTCGCCGTGCAGGCGGTCTGCACCAGCAGAGTGGCCGCGTGCGCCCGAGCCTCGGTGGGATTACCGGCCGACTGTGCGCCCGTCACGTACGCGGCGGTGACGAGTAGCCCGGCCGGGATCGACAGGCGCGCCGGGGTGCTGGCCTGTGCGCTGATCACCGTTGTGCTGGCCAGCACGGCGATCCAACTGCCCTCGCCGGGCAGCACGTCGGGTGCGACAAGCACGGGGATGAGAAGGCAGGCCACCGCGGTGAGCGCGGCGTCAGCGGCGGTCAGGTTCGCTGTGATGCCGTGCCGTATCGCCCGGTAGGCGTACCAGAGGGACCAGCCGGTGAGCGTGGCCACCACGGGTAGCAACACGGCTGGCTCGACCGGTGGGGCCTGCACCGACAGCGCCACCGCCCCACCGATCACACCGCAGGTCAGGCGCAGCAACGCCGGCGTCGTGGTGAAGATGAGGCCGAACGCGCCACCAGCCGGATTGTCCAGCGTGGGCGGCGCGGTGGGGGCGGCAACGGCCGGCATCGGGAAGTGTCCTTCCGACAACGACCCGGTAGGGGTCCGCGCGGCAGAGATCGACATCGGAGAATAGCATGAGCGACGGTGACTGTAACCCACTGTACGTGCAATGTCGCCGATGCGTCACGGCGTGCTGCGGGGTTGCAGCAGGTCCCACCGGTTGCCGTAGAGGTCGGTGAAGACCGCGACCGAGCCGTACGCCTCGTGCCGCGGCTCCTCCAGGAAGCGCACCCCGGCGGCCACCATCCGGGCGTGGTCGCGCGCGAAGTCCTCGGTGTGGAGGAACAACCCGACCCGGCCGCCGGTCTGGTCGCCGACCCGGGCCCGCTGCTCGGGAGTGCTCGCTCGGGCCAGCAGCAACGCCGTCTCCCGGGCACCCGCCGGGCGGACCACCACCCAGCGGGAACCGTCCGGTCGGGCGGTGTCCTCAAGCAACTCGAACCCGAGGTCTCCGACATAGAAGTCGATCGCCTCTTCGTACTCCCTGACCAGCAGCGCGACAAGTCCCAGATGTGCCATCCGGTCATCATGCCGGCGGGCGTCGCGGGTCGGCCCGGCGGCGTACCCGCCGGTCACCCGCATCACGCCCGACGGCCCGGCGTCCCGACCATCCGGTCGGAACCGAGCGGGCCCGGCGCTCGTCCCATCCTCGGGTGGAAAGGTGGTGAGCCGGATGCGCTCGGGTCGAACGGCACTGGCGGTGGCACTGCTCGGCGTGGCGCTTGGTGGCTGCGGTGCCTCGGGCACCGGGTCGGGCGGGGGCGACGAGCCCGGCCCGGCGCAGATCGTCGAGATGTGGACCTCCTGCGCCGAAGCGGCACCACAGGCTGGCGCGATCCTGTCCGTGCCGAAGACCGGGGCGCCGACACCGGCCGGGGTCGACCCGAGGATCGGGCGCGTCGACCCCGCGTTCACCCCGGTCGCGGCGGTGCTCTGCGGGCGGGAGATCCGTCCGGGCCCCGGCGGAGGGCGGGACCAGGTCGCCACCGAGCGGCGCGCCACGCAGCTGGCACCGCTGCTCGCCGCGCTGCGCCTGCCCGACCAGGAATCCGACCGGGGCGTCGCCTGCAGCCTGGAAATGCTCGTCCCACCGTGGCTGGCCCTGCTCGACGACCAGGGCCGCTGGCTGCGGCCGTACCTGCCGACGGACGCCTGCGGCAAGCCGCGCGCGGAGGTGCGGAAGGCGCTGGCCGAGCTGTCCACGACCCTTGTGGACAGCCGTGTCGTCGGGCAGGTCGAAGGCCCCGCCGCCGAGGCCGCCGGATGCGCGCAGCGGTGGACGGACCTGGTGTGGGTGGAGACCAGCAACGGCCGCCCCGGGCCACCCGCGCCGGCCACCTCGCCGGCCGCCGGGCCGCTGCGCCTCTGCGTCTACCAGGTGCCCCCGGCGGAGCGGGGCGGTGGCAAACCGGCAGGCGATTTCGTGTACGGCGGGCCACTGCCGGCCGAGCGCCAGGCGGGTGTGCTGCGGGCGCTGGCGAATCGCCGGGCGGTGGCCGACTGCGCCACCCCGGCGTCCCGCTTCGCGGTGCTGCGCCCACTCGACGGCGGCGCCGGCCCCGACCGGTACGTGGAACTCGACGGCTGTCGACGCTTCCTGATCGCGGCGTCGACCGGTGGCGGGCAGGTCGGCCAGGGCGACGACACACTGGCCGCCCTGCTCGGGCCCGTCTGAGCCGGACGTCGACAGCGAGGACCGGTGGCCCGAGTGGGCCGACCGGGGGCGGAAGCAGGGCGTGGGCAGTTCGGTGTCGATCGTCGCCCAGGCCCTGGTCGACAGGGCGGCCGGGACACCCGGGGCCTGACGACCAGCGCGGCCGCGCCCGCAGGTGTGCGGGCCGGTACTTCGGGTAGGGCCGGGGAAACCCGACGAGAGGATTTCCCGATGCCGAGCACCACGATGCGGATGCTGGAGACGTACCCGAAGTCGATCAACCTGGACCGGGCGACGTTGGCGGCGACGATCGACGCCCTCAACAACTGCGCCCAGGTGTGCACCGCGTGCGCGGACGCCTGCCTCAGCGACGACGGGGTCGCCGAGTTGACCAAGTGCATCCGGACAAACTTGGACTGCGCGGACATCTGCACCACCACGGCCCGAGTCCTGTCCCGGCACACCGGCTACGACGCGGGCCTCAGCCGGAGTCTGCTGGAGGCGTGCGCCACGGCGTGCCGGTCGTGCGGTGACGAGTGTGCCCGGCACGCCGAGATGCACGAGCACTGCCGGGTCTGCGCGGACGTCTGCCGGGCCTGCGAGCGGGCCTGCCGGGATCTGCTGGCCACGATGAGTTGACCGCCGGGCGGCGCCGGCACCCGAGGTGCGCCGCGACCGCCCACCCGGAAGCTCGCTACCTCGACAGGGCGCGCTCCAGCTCCGCCTTCGACATCGACGAGCGCCCCTTGATGCCGCGCTGCTTCGCCTCGTTGTACAACTGCTCCTTGGTGCGACCCTTGGCGCCGCTGTGGGAGCGCTTACCGCCGCGATGCCCGGACGACACGTCGTTCCGCGACGACCGGCTCGACGTGCGCGCCTCACCCGAGCGGGCCCGTTCCTTGTTCACCGTGCGGGCGGCGATCTCCTTGGCCCGCCCGGTGGAGGCGCCCCGCTCCTGCGCGCTCTCCTTGATGTGCTCGTACTGCCGCTCCCTCTTGGGGCTTGATCCTGCTGGCATCGGTGCCTCCCGCAACCGCTGTCGGGTGAGGTCGAGACCCGGCTCGCACACCCGCGGTGCGATCGAGACATCCCAGGCCGGGGCGTCGCGCTCACGCTTCTCCGGCCACGATGCCCAGTCGCCACAGGGGCCAAACGACTACCGCGAACCCACCTGCCCGATCGGCACGCCGTGAGCCGTCCACACGACTCGTCGTCCCGGCACCCCGCGCTGGGCACGAACGGGCTGCACCTTCCCGGCCGCTCCGGGTGGCGTCGTATAGTTGTTGCCGCAGCCGGCGCTTGGGCGTCGGCCGGTCAGCGTCCAGCAGCGGGCGCCGGGGCTCGGTTGGCGAGCCCGTGCGGCGCCCCGTGCTCGCGGTGCGCCATCACCACGCGCGCGCTGCCGTCGCCTTCCTGCAACTGGTACGCGCCCCGGGCACCGAGGACCTTGAAGTCATGGCACAGCAGCCCATTGATCCCAATGCGGCGATCTTCGAACTCGGCCAGATCAAGTTCGGCGAGACCGACCTGTCCGGAGTGTTGACCCAGGTCTCCGAGCTGGCGCGGCGGACGATCCCCGGCGCGGAGGAGGTGTCGGTGACGTTGTTGAAGCAGGAGGGGGCGCACACCGCCGCGTTCAGCGGCGAGATGGCGCTCCGCCTCGACGAACTGCAGTACGAGTACGACCAGGGCCCGTGCCTGGAGGCGGCCAGAGAAGCCACGGTCGTGTCCGTTCCGGACATGTCCGAAGAGGCTCGCTGGCCGGAGTGGGCGGCCCGAGCCGCGCAGGACGGCGCTCTCAGCTCGCTGTCGATCGGTTTTCCCATCCAGGAGACAGTGCTCGGCGCGCTGAACATCTACGGGATCGAATCGGGCGCGTTCGACGAGGACGCGGTCACCCTCGCGAAGACGTTCGCCGGGTACGCCGCCGTCGCCCTCGCCAACGCGCACCTGTACGACACCACCGTCACCCTGGCCGCGCAGATGCAGTCGGCCATGCAGAGCCGCGCCGTCATCGAGCAGGCGAAGGGCATCATCATGGGTGAACGCCGCTGCACTCCGGACGAGGCGTTCGCCGTCCTCGCGAAGGTGTCCCAGGACTCCAACCGCAAACTGCGGGACGTCGCCGCCGCGCTTGTCGAAAGGGCCGCCCGACCGTCGAGCCTCAAGCGTGATCGCGGCGAGTCCGGCTCCCTACCGTGAACGCTCGACAACGGCTTGCCGTGCCGACGGGGGTGACGGCTCGGCAGCCGTAGTCCGGCTGGGTTCGGCACCAGGGAAAAAGTCGACTGGCGGTCGGCGGTCCCTCCGATTACGGTGGAGTTCGGGTCAAGCCACGCGCCCATCCTGTTACGGATCATGACAGGGGCGCGAGCCTATGATTGAACATCAGTCACTTCTTCAGACCCACTTCGCTCGTTCCTCTGCGGCAATCAGCCCTGGGCGGGTCACACCGGCGGCACTCGGCATCCACCAGGCGGCCGGCTCGGCCGAGCTGTCGTTCCAGGTGACTCGCTACACCGAGCCCACCGACCTGACCGCGACCATCTCCGCCGACCGGACGGTCGTCGCCCCGGTCGGGTACGTCGACATGGACACCGCGCCGCGCCTGGCGACGGCACTGTTCAACGCGGTCGACAGCCATCCGGAAGTCTGTTGCGACCTCACCGGCGTCAGTTTCTTCAGCGCCGCGGGTGTGCACGCACTTCTGCTGGCACGAGACCGGGCGGACCGGGTCGGTTCCCGCTTCTCGGTCCGAGGCGCCGGCGGAGTCACCCTGCGGGTGCTGCGGATCACCGGGGTGGCTCCTCTGCTCCTCGACCCCTGATGAGGGTGCGGCGCGGCCGACCACCAAACTGTGGGTAGTTTTCGGAAAGCCCCGGACCCCGTACAGGGGTCCGGGGCTTCTCGCTGTCACCGCCCGGGTCTCGGTGCCGTGCCGCTGTCCGGCGGCGACCACGATCACCCAGCGGCGTTCTGACCTGCTAGCGCCTCGTTCCTGACGAGCGGATGTCGGACCCGGTCCACGCCATGATCACCGGCTCGCCACCGGGCGGCCAACTGGCTCCCACTTAATGATCAACGACTGCGGGACAAGTCGTGCCCCCTTCGAGAGGAGCCCTGCGAGTGATCCCAGTGGAAGACCCCAGACCGGCCGCCCGTCTGGCGCGCCGGCGGTTCCTGACCGTCACCGGTGCCGCGACGGCGCTCGCCTTCGCGACGAACCTGCCGGGCCAGTCGAGTGCCGCCGCCACCAGCACCCTGGACGACGACCCGTTCACCCTCGGCGTCGCCTCCGGTGACCCGCTGCCCGAAGCGGTGGTGATCTGGACCCGGTTGGCACCGCGACCGTACGAGCCGTTGGGCGGTATGCCGTACCACGCGGCCGAGGTGGAGTGGCAGGTGGCGACCGACGAGCGGTTCCGGCGAATCGTCAGGTCCGGACGCGCGACCGCGCGACCCGAGTACAGCTACAGCGTGCATGTGGACGTGCGCGGCCTGCAACCGAGCCGTCGCTACTGGTACCGCTTCAAGGTCGGCCGGCACCTCAGCCCGGTCGGTCGTACCCGGACCACCCCGGCACCCGGGCAGCGGGTCGACCACCTCACCTTCGCCGTCGCCTCGTGTCAGTCCTTCCTGGACGGCTACTACACGGCTCACCGGCACATCGCCGCCGAGGATGTCGACGCCGTGGTGTTCCTCGGCGACTACATCTACGAGTACGGCGTCTCCGCCTCCGGCGGACTGCGTAACCTCGCCGAGCCGGTGCCGAGCCAGTTCCGCACCGAGGCCGACACGCTCGACCGCTACCGCCTCCAGTACGCGCTCTACAAATCCGACCCCGACCTGCGCGCCGCGCACCAGGCCGCACCCTGGATCCCCACCTGGGACGACCACGAGGTGCAGGACAACTACGCGGGCCTCACCTCCAAGACCAACGCCCCGGTCGAGGACTTCCTGGTCCGGCGGGCCAGCGCTTACCGGGCGTACTGGGAGCACATGCCGCTGCGCTCACCGGCCCCACAGGGACCGAACTACATGCTCTACCGCCGGTTCACCTTCGGACGACTGGCCGAGCTGAACGTGCTCGACACCCGCCAGTACCGCGCCGACCAGGCATCGGGGGACGGCTGGAAGGTCGACTCGGAGCAGCGCCGCGATCCGGCGCGCGCCCTGGCCGGCGCACAGCAGCAGCGCTGGCTGTTGGACGGTGTGCGCACCTCGCACGCGACCTGGAATCTGCTCGCCAACCAGGTGATCATGAGCCGGATGGACCAGGACCCGACGGCCGGCGACCTGTACAACATGGATGCCTGGGACGGCTACGCCGCCGAGCAGAAGGTCACCCTCGACGGCCTCGCCATGCTGCGCGGACGCAACCCGGTCGTACTCACCGGCGACGTGCACGCCGCCTACGCGTTCGACATGAAGCGCGACTTCACCAACCCCGACTCGCAGACGTACGGGGTGGAGCTGGTGGGAACGTCGATCAGCAGCGGCGGCAACGGCAGTGAGATCTCCGCCGCCGGGCAGAAGTTCCTGGACAGCAATCCGCACCTGAAGCTCGTCAACGAGCGGCGCGGCTATCTCCGGGTCCGGCTCACGGAGCGGGAGCTGCGGGCCGACTACCGGGCGGTGCCGTACGTCGACCGGAACGACGCGCCCGTCGAGACCATCAGTTCCTTCGCCGTCGAGGCCGGCAACCCCGGCCTGCACCCGGCATGAGAGGTAAAGCCATGACACGTACTCTCTGGCGCCGGCTCGCCGGCCTGTCCCGTGGCCGAAAGGCCGCCGTCGCCGGTGCCGTCATCGCCCTGGTGGCGATCGGCGGCACGGCCCCCGCGGTCGCCGGCCGGCCCGACCCGACCCGGCTGAGCCTCGCCTCCGACGTCAGCCTGGTGCAGGTCAACCCGATACCCTGCGCGAACCAGGGTTTCCAGCTCCAGTTCGGCAACACCGGCCGTGCGGCCGTGTACGCCGACGCGTTCCTTGAGGTGACCGCGCCGCTGAAGCTGTCCAGGACCCTCGTCTCCAGCTACCTGCCCGCCGGCTACACGCTCAAGGTGCCGATCACCGTCACCGCACCTCGGGACACCACGCCCGGCAGCCGGTACACGATCACCGTCCGGTCCGGTGAGCGTCGGCTCTCGGTGCCGGTGGAGGTGACCCCGGGGCCGGTCGAGACCACCGGCAACCTCGCCAGGTACGTGCCGGTGACGGCCTCCTCGGAGAACCTGCCCAACTACCCGGCCTGCGGCGCGGTGGACGGCGACCGCGACTCGAACCACTGGGCAACCACCACCGGCTGGAACGACGCGAACAAGGGCGCCTTTCCCGACTGGCTCCAGGTGACGTTCGACGGTCCGCAGACCGTCGGCCGGGTCGACGTCTACACGCTCGACTCCACCAAGTACCCGGCCGCGAAGTACGGGCTGCGCGACTGGGACGTCCAGGTGCGGGTCGGCGAGACCTGGCAGACCGTCGCCCAGGTGCGCGGCAACGTCGCCGGTCAGGTCAGCTCGACTTTCACACCGCTGACCGCGACCGCGTTCCGGGTCGTCACGCTGACCAGCAACGAGACCGCCGGCTATTCGCGGGTGGTGGAACTCGAGGCGTACGCCTCCTGATGCACGTCGCGCCCGGGCCGACGTCATCAGGCCCGGGCGCGCCCGGGAGATGCGCCCCCGGCAGGTGTTTCCAGTCGGCTGCGCAGCGTCTGCCGACCCGCCGGCGGGGTTCGGTGCTGCACGGCCGGCGGGACTGCTCGCGCCGGCAGAGGAAATCTCTGCGCGAAACGCTAGATATTCTTGCCGCCGTGAGCTAACGTTCCTGAAGTCGAAGACGGAGCAAGTAAAGACGCTGACGTGACCGCCCCATCCGAGGGCGAAGGAGTGGGGCCAGCAACGCGGGCCCGCTCGGAGAGGTAGCGGGTGAGGCCGACGCTCGTTCAGGGCTTCACCCGAGGTAAGCAGGGTTCGTCGTACGTGTCAGGGCCAGGAAGTCGCGTGGGGCTCGGACACCGGCGGACAGAACGAGGAACGACAGAGGAAATCAGAGGCAAGGGAGGGCGTAACACCGTTGGATCGCCCGCTGTCAGCCACATTCGTGGGCTGGGCGGACACCGCAGTTTCCATCGAACGAAAGGTGGTCTCCGGTCACGCATATGCGATCCTCGCACCCGATGCCGTTGTTGACGGCCGGTGCGGACAAGACAAGCCGACGTTCAGTCGGCAGATGGTGTTCCTGACCCACAACCCTTGGGCCCCGGTGCTTTCGAGCACCGGGGCCCTCGTGATGGAGGTTTCATGACCCAATCCGACGACATGCTCGACGACGAGGACTACCCCGCCTACACCATGGGCCGTGCCGCCGAGATCATCGGCTGCTCGCAGGACTTCCTACGCCGGCTCGGCGACGCCAAACTGATCGACCCGCAGCGCTCCAGCGGCGGGCACCGCCGCTACTCCCGCTATCAGCTACGTCTTGCCGCGCGAGCCCGGGAGATGTGCGACCAGGGCACCGACATCGCCTCGGCCTGCCGGATCATCATTCTTGAGGACCAACTCGAAGAGGCCCTTCGACGCAACGAGCGCTACCAGCAGGGCTGAACACACCCCACGCTGCGGCCTCCCGCACAGGTGAAGCCGACCGCCACACGGTCCCTCCCACCAGGGCAGGGACCGTTCGTCGTCTGCGGAGCGCCTCGGTCGGGTGCCGCCCAGCAATTCGGCTGCCGGTGTCGAGCGGGTTCGGCGCGGTTCAGAGGTGCTGGACGAGCTGGACCGGGTTGCCGTCCGGGTCGGCCGTCCAGGCGATCAGCAGACGATCGAGCCACCGGTGCGGTGCGGCCAGCGCGGGTGCGCCGTTCGCCGTCAGTTCGGCGTACGCGCCGGCGGTGTCGTCGGTCCACAGGATCACCGCCGCCCGCTGGCCCTGGGACACGGGGTCGAGCCCGTGATCGTCTCGGGTGGAGGTCGCCGAGGCAATGCCGATCTTGTAGCCGTCGAGCACGAGGTCGATGTGGATGGGCTCGCCTTCGGTCGGCACGCGGAAGGTTTCGGTGAAGCCAAGACCGGCGTAGAACTCGGCGGCGCGCGGCACGTCCTCAGTAAAGAGGATCACCTGAGGGGTGCGGAACATCGACACGCGACGACGCTAGCAGCGCGACGGCAGGCTGGTCAGGTTCCGGTTGGGTGAGTACGCCAGCCCATGGCGTCGAGCACGGACGGCTGTGCGACCGGCCGGCGCTGACCGTCTGATCCGTTGACTCCCAAGACCACTCCGGGGCGGATCGGCAGCACCCCCGACGTCCTGGTCGCCGCCCGCTCCTCGCATGTCGGCGGGGCGGCTATCGTCAGCGCATGCCGTCAAAGGTGATCTTCTTCGACCTCGGAGGTGTGGTCTGCCGGTTCCGCCCAGAGCGGCGACTGGCCGCTCTCGGGGAGGCGTGTGGGGTAAGCGCCGACCAGGTCGAGAGCGTGCTGTACGCGTCCGGGCTCATCGAACGGTGGGATCGCGGCCTCGGCTCGTCGGCGGAGATCCACCGCGCAGTTCGGGAGGGTCTGGGATACCGGGGCGATCGCACGACGCTCCACCAGATCTGGTGCCGTGCCTTCGAGCCGGATCCGCAGGTGCTGGAACTGGTGGAGGGCCTGCGCCCGCTGCGAACAGCCCTGCTCACGGACAATGATCCGCTGCTTCTGGATGCGCTCCCGGATGTGCTTCCCCACGTTGCCTCCCGCTTCGATGCCCTGCTCTTTTCTTGTCAGCTTGGAGCTACCAAGCCCGACCCGGACGTGTTCAACCGGGCACTTGACCTGATGGGCAGCGCCCCGAGCGAGGCGGTGTTCATCGACGACAAGGCCGCGAACGTTGCCGCCGCACAGGAGTTGGGCATCACCGCGATACGGTTCAGCGGGCCCGCTGAGTTGGGCGCTGCGCTGGACAGGCTCCTGGCCCCGTGAACGCGGACGACGCCGGGCGACCCGGGCGGCGGCCGGACTCGACTGGCTGCGGCTGCAACGACCTGCGGCACGCGCGGCAGCCATCGCCCCGCCCTCGACGGCCAGCAACCCCGACGGCGATCGTCCCGCCTCAGGACCCCGTCCATAACGCCGCCCGCTTGCTCACCCGCGTTAATGTGCCCCGTGATCGTATGGCTCAACGGCACCCACGGCGCGGGCAAGACGACGACCAGCGCGCTCGTGCAACAACTGATCCCGGATTCACGGGTATTCGACGCCGAGAAGGTCGGCGAGACACTCATGGACATCACGCCGGGGCTGCCCGAGACGGACAACTTCCAGCACTGGCCGCCGTGGCGGCAGCTCGTCGTCGAGACCGCCCGCCGCGTGCTCGACTACACCGGCGGCACTCTGGTGATGCCCATGACCGTCCTGGTGGAGCAGTACTGGCGCGAAATCAGCGGGGGCCTCGCCCAACACGCCATACCGGTAAGGCACTTCGTCCTCCACGCTGACCAAGACACCCTCCGTAGGCGTATCGAGGGGGAACACCCCGTCCCCTCCCCGTTCCGCCTCAAGTACCTTGAGCCCTACGCCGAGGCGGCCCGCACGTGGCTGCATGCCGAGGCCGAGGTCGTTGACACCACGCACCTCACGCCCGCCCAAGCAGCCCAGCAGATCGTCCTCCGAGCTACCGGGGGTAGCTCAGGCACTGTCCTGGCAGGCGTGCTCGGTGCAGTTCACCGGTAGCCGGGAGTTGCGCCTCCGCGAGCCTGTTTCCGCTGCTTCCTGTGAGTGCGCGACCTTCGGTCGGCCGTGATGTGGCTGGTCATGGTGTTTCGCCGGAGCGCGTTTTGACGTCCGCCATCGGACGGGTGAACGGCGGAGCGGCTTCGGGATCGATGGGATTCAGGAGGACCGCTACTGTCCCAGGATCTTGAAGACCCCGGCCACAATTCCAGAAACAATCCAGGAGCCGGCAGCCTTCAGTCTGTCCAACAGACCGGTCGACGCTCTCATGGCCATCACGGCCTCGGTGTTGTTGATCTGCTGAGAGTTCACGGTGATATTGGCGATGCCAGCCCCGACGTTGATCGTTGTTTGTTGGACGGGCACCCCGTCGGAGACATATGAGTGGGTCGTCGTGGGTGGGGTGGACGTCGGGCGCCGACCGGCGGGTCGGTCAACGGAGGCCGGCGTCGCGACAGTCGGCGTGGTCGCCCGTCGCGGAGCTGGAGCCGGAGCGGGTGCCGGGGCGACTGCGGCGCCTTTGCGGCGCCGGGGTTGGGGAGGTGTCGGGGTGGACTGCCGCGGCGGGTCAGGGTCGTCCTCCTCGGAGGCGTCCTCGCTGGTGACCCGCAAGATGGTCGACAGCACGAACGCGTCGAACCCAGGAGCGCTCACGCGCTCCAACATGGCGAGCCAGAGCCTTGCCATCCAGAGTCGTCGATCAGGTGTGCGTTCGCGAGTGTTTGTCACCGGGACGAAGGGGATCCGGTGGGCGCGGTCGCCCACCACTGTCTCCATTGCTTCGCGCAGCGCCGCGCTTCGCTGGGCCAGTTCGTCGGGGTAATCGAGGCGGGTGAACTTGTCCGCACGGGTGAGCACAACGACCGCACGGTCCCACAGGCCGTGGCCGAACTTGGTAGTAAGCGCCCTGAGCGTGTCGTATTCGCTGCGCTCGACCCGGGTGTCGTCGAGCTTGGTAACGAACAGGACAAGATCGATTTCGCCGGCCTCCTGCTCGATCAGCGCCAGATAGCGCTCGTCGTTGGACCGGTCCCACCCGGCGTCACCGAACCCGGGCGTGTCGATGAGCACCATCGTCGACTCGCGATATTCGGCGTCGTACCGCTCGATCTTGGCAGTCGTCGGTCGGTATTTTCCCGTCTGGGCCACCGAGGCGCCGACAACCGAGTTGATGATGCTCGACTTGCCCACGCCGGTCCGGCCCACCACCAGGATCCGGGTCGAGCGCTGCTTGGAGGGTTTCTTGCTCACCAGGCTCCTGTCTTCGCAACCGGATCCCTACTAACGGTGAGCGTTCCACACCGCGTCAAGCCCGACAGTCCTACTCGCGATCATCGTCGATGACGGCTACGTGCGACATCGCGGTGAGGCGCGGGAAGGCGGCTATCGCGCATCACCGTCCGATGCATCGTGCCGCTCCGCCGACGCCCGCAGCGCCGCCGTCATGGCGTGCCCTGGGTAGTCGACAAGCGTGGGGTAGCGCCCGCGGTGGTAACAGTCCCAGTAGCTGGTGATCCGCTTGTCGGTGAGCGCCACGAACGCCGGGTTCTCGGCGGCAAATCGCCCGTAGACGGCGTCCGCGGGGCTGTGTGGAACAACCAGCTCCGGCGCGAGTGCCCGCCAAATGACCAGCAGAATCTCGTCCACGTATTCGCCCACCAACTGCACCACGAACGGCGCCACCCACGGTTGGAACAAGCCGACCACCCGCTCCAGCCGCCGCTGCCTTACCCGGCCGTCGTGGTGCCGGGTGTACAGGCAATCCAGCACCGCACGGTGGGTGGCAGACAGCGCCGCCTCCGCGGCGACGGACGGTTCGTCGAGGTAGATCCGGGATGGAATCAGGACCGGCTCGCCGTCGACCAGCACACGGAATGGCGACGTTCGCGCGTGCGGCGCCGGCGGTAGGACTGCCAAGGCCTTCCGCACGTCATCACCTAGATGACGTGGGAAGGCAGCCTCCAGGGCTGCGGCCCCACCCAACTCCGGGCCGACGATCTGCACGGCCGATCGTAGCCCCGGCGGCACCGCAGCCACTACGAGATATCGCTTAGCCAAGATCAATGAGTAGCAATCACACAGATCACGAGAAGGGCAAGAAGTGGCAGGTCAAGCCTGCTTCTTCAGGGTGCGCCCGGCAGGATTCGAACCTGCGGCCTTGGGATTAGAAGTCCCCTGCTCTATCCGCTGAGCTACGGGCGCGTGTGGCGTGGATGTCGCGCCCAGAGGGTACCGCCGCCCTGCTGCCCGGCGGCGAAAAGGGTGCCCGCGTCCGCGTCGCCGAGCAGGGTCTCACGTCGACCGCGCGGCGGGCATCCGGGTTCCCACGGACCGACCTGGCCTCGGACCGTACCTTTGGCTGGTGCTGCTGGATCCCGACGTGGAGAACGACGTCGCCTACGAGCTGTGCCAGATCGTCGGTCGTGCCATCCTGCCGTACCGGTCGGGCGACGATTTCGGCACCGCGTTCTTCTTCCAGGGCGGCGAGGACCCGGTGGGGGAGTCGCTGCTGACGGCAGCCGACCTGGTCGGCGCGCCGGGTGGTGAGCTGGGGCTGCGGGCGAGCGTCACCGAGCCGGCCGGGGTCGCCCCGGCCGCCGTTCCCGCGGTCGAGATCGTGCCCGGCTGGTCCCGCTTCCCCGGCGACGGCGTCGCGGTGCTGCCGACCGCGGGTCTGCACCGGTACGCCGGGGACGGCGGCTGGCGGTGGCGGGTCCAGCCGGTGCCCGCGGGGATCGCCGCCGAGCCCGAGGTGGTCGCCCGCCTCACCGCCGACGCCGGCTCCGCTTTCGTGCTGGCCCACGGGGTACGCGAAGACGGGTCGCGTCCGCTGGAGGTCGCGATCGAGCGGGTGGTCCGCGACGGGGACGCCGTGCGGATCACCACCGAACTGCCGCAGGGGTACGTCGGCGCGCCGGTCTTCGTCGTCCAGCCCGACGCCACGGGGGAGTTGTCGCCGTACTGCCTGGGTCTGGTGTTGCCCGGCGTCGGAGAGCACCAGGTGGCGACCTTCGACCGGATCCGTGCCGTTCTCCCGGCGTCGTCCGGTGACGTCTGAGCTGCTAGCCGCGTCGGTCTTCGGGCCGGTCAGCCGCCGGTTGTCGCCGCACCTGCCGCTTCGGTAGTCGAACCTCGGCTCTGCGGGAGCCCGGCCCCGCCGACGGCCGAGTCGGCGCTGGTCGAGGCTTCGACTGCCGAAGGCGCGTTGGCTGGCGCAGGATCGGCTGGCGTGCGGTCGGCTGGCGCGCGGTCGGCGGCAGCCGGGGTGGCTGTCGGCGCAGGGTCGGCGGTGACCTGGTCGGCCGGCGCGGTGGGGCCGGCGGCGAGGAACGCCTCGGCCCAGCGGCCGACCTCCTCGAAGACCTTCTCGCGCACGGCCGGACCGGAGAGCGTGAGGTCGTGCAACCCGCCGTCGAAGCGGGCCACTGTGACGTGGCGACCGAGGCGGGGCGCATACCGGACCATGTGCTCGACGTCCAGCACGGCGTCGGCCAGTGTGGCGTTGTCGTGCCACCTGGTGCCCCGGAAGGAGCGGGTCGAGCAGGCCAGCAGCACCGGCACCTGGATGTCCAGGCCGGCGCGCAGCCGGCGCTGGCCGGTGCGGATCGCGTTCAGCCAGCCGGCCCGGACCGGGAACCCGGCCAGCGGCTTCCACGCCAGGTCATAGGTCCACTCGCCGCGGTGGTCGGAGTGGATGCTCTCGCCGTACACCGTGCCCAGGCCGAACGGCAGGATGCGGTGCGGCGCTCTGCGGCCCAGCCGGGAGACGGCGGCCGCGAGGGGTCGGCGCACCGCCCAGGGGGCGTTCAGGTCGAAGAAGGGGCTGTTGAGCACCAGGCCGTCGACGGTGCCGGTGTCGCGGCGGGCGTCCGCCCAGAGCGAGATGATCAGACCGCCGGTGGAGTGGCCCATCGCCAGCAGGGTGTCGTGCCCGTCGTCGGAGCGGATGATCTCGGCGGCGGCGTCCAGCTCGGGGAAGTAGTCGCTGATGTCGCGGCAGAAGTTCGGGGTCTGGCCCGGGAGCAGACTGCGACCGTACTTGCGCAGGTCCAGCGCGTAGAAATCCCAGCCGCGCTCGGCGAAGAAGTCGGCCAGGTGGGTCTGGAAGAAGTAGTCGACGAACCCGTGCACGTAGAGGACGGCCCGCCCGGTGGGACGCTCGGCCCTCCGCCGGACCAGTGTCGCGACGACCGGCCCCTCGTCGTCGGTGCCCAGGTCGATCGTCTGCCGCTCGTACGGCGGCCCCAACACGTCCGGTTCCACGAACGCGACGCTACGCCGCCAACCTACCCAGCGGTAGCCCGCGCTCCGGCCTGCCCCGCGATCCTGCTCCTGTTGCCCTGGCACAGCCCGTGACAGCCATGTGCGGACGGGAGGTGCAGGATCGCGGGGACGGGGCGTGGGTCAGACCGTTTCCGCGTCGGCGCGACTCGGGTCGGCGGCGGGCAGTTGCTCCTGGCCGTCGGTGGGGTCCGACTCGCCCTGGGGCTGTGGGATGTCGCGCAGGTGCTTGTTGTGCCGGGGCTCCTGGCGGGTCTTGGCGTCGTTGAGCCGGCGGCGCAGGTCGTCGCGCACGTCGTTGAGCGCGGCGTGCAGGTCCTCCTCCGCGGAGGTGGTGACGATCTTCTGCCGGCCAGCGATCCAGCACTCCAGGGTGACCTTCTGACCACGCGCTTCCCGGTCCTTCACCGACACCTCCAGCTCGGTGGCGTCGGCGTGGAAGCCGGCCAGCCGGGCGTCGAGCGTGGCGAACTGCTCGGCGATCCAGTTGCGGTCGCCCTGGGAGAACCCCGCGCCCACCCGCAGGCACTCGGCGACGGTGGCCGGGTTCGCCGCGGCGCTCATCGCCGCGCCTCGGAAGCGATCGCGGAGCCGGTCTTGGTGATCATCATGGCGCTGACCTCTCGTCGACGTGGAGCTGTCGGTGGTGCGTTGATCAAGTGCTTACCCACTGTGGTTGGTCTCGGAAACCGCCGACGCCCGGCCGGGTGGGTCGGCCGTACCACATCAGGGCGTGATCAGGGCGTTGTCCACAGGTGGGTTCGTCGTCCACAGGTTCGGACCGGGCGCTGGCGGTGCTCGCCCACGGCGTCGAGGCTCGGTGTCGAGTCGACTCGCGCTGGCAGGCCCCGATCCCCCTGGAGGGACGATGTTCGACACCCACGTAACAATTGTCGGCAATGTGCTGAGTGCGCCCGAATGGCGACGCACCACCCAGAGCAACACGCTTGTGGCCAACTTCAAGGTCGCCTCCACCGCCCGCCGACTCGACCGGGACAGCGGCCGGTGGGTCGACGGCAACTCGCTCCGCGTACGCGTCAACTGCTGGCGCAAGCTCGCCGAAGGCGTGGCGGCCTCGGTGATGGTCGGGGATCCGGTGGTGGTCTGCGGGCGGCTCTACACCCGCGACTGGACCGACGACGCCGGCAACCACCGCACCCTCTACGAGTTGGAGGCGGTTGCCGTCGGCCACGACCTGTCCCGGGGTCGGGCCCGCTTCCTGCGCAACCGACCGAGCATGACCACCAGCACGGTGGAGGACGGCGAGGCCGAGAGTCGGGTGCACGGCGAGCCCACCGAGCCGGTTCCGGCCGGGCACGAGCCTGTGCTGCCGGACGATCGCCCGCTGGACGACGACTTCGAGCTGCCCGACTACGCCGCACTGCGAACCAGCCCGTTCGTCGACGACCCGACAGGCGACGTCGCACCCCCGATCGGCGAGGCCGGCCCACCCGACGATGGTTCCTCGTTCGGCGAGCGTCCCTCGGGCGGCAGGGTCTCCCCGACCAGCGGACCTATCGGGCCGGGCAGTGGTCCGGCCGATCTCGACGACGAGTTGGGGCTCCCGCCCGAGGCGAATGACGACAGCACCGACCGCGACCTGGACGACGAGTTGGGGCCGGTGCCGGACGAGGGGCAGCCGGAGCCGGCGCCGTCCGGGCGAGGGCGGCGCGGTCGGGGTCGGATCCCGCAACCGGCCTGACCGGTCGGTTCGACGATCGCGGCGGTTCGACGATCGTGAACCTTGCGGCAGTCGAGCGGTACGAGGTCCGGTGCTGATCGTGACAGGACGGGCTCACCTGGCCTGGCACGACGGGGGTGGGGTGGCGACGCGACAAGCGTCGTCACCCCGCGTGACGGCAGTGGCGGGGTCAGCGGGGAGCGTCGGCTGCGGCCGCCACGACCCGCTTGCCGCCCGGGCGTGCCGTGGGTCGGGCTGGGTTCCGGGACGCTCGTCTAGGCTGGCCGGCCTGGAGGTGGTGCACGTGCGAGGGACCGCGCCGGTGGCGAACGCGGTGGGGCTGCTGGCCGGCTACGCGCTGGACAGGCTGCTCGGTGATCCGCGCCGGTGGCACCCGGTGGCCGGCTTCGGGCAGGCCGCGGGTGCGCTGGAGCGCCGCCTCTACCGCCCGGACCGGACGGCGGGCGCGGCGTTCACCACGCTGGCCGTGGGTGCGCCGGTGCTGCTCGGGGCGGTCGCCGCCGCGGCTACCCGGCACCGGCCGGTGACCCGGGCGGTGCTGGTGGCCGCCGGCACGTGGACCGTGCTGGGTGGTCGCACGCTGCGCCACGAGGCCACCGCCATGGGTCGGACGCTGCGTGCCGGTGACCTGCCCGCTGCCCGGCGCCGCCTCGGCCACCTCTGCGGGCGGGACCCGTCGACGTTGGGCGAGTCGGAGTTGGCCCGCGCCACCGTCGAGTCGGTCGCCGAGAACACCTCCGATGCGGTCGTCGCCCCGCTGCTCTGGGGTGCGGTCGCCGGCCTGCCCGGCCTGCTGGGCTACCGGGCGGCGAACACCCTCGACGCGATGGTCGGGCACCGGTCGGCGCGCTACGCCCGGTTCGGCACACCGGCCGCGCGGTTGGATGACCTCCTCAACCTGGTGCCGTCGAGGGTGACCGGGCTGCTCACCATCGCCGTCGCGCCGGTCGCGTACGGGGATCGGCAACAGGCCTGGCGGGTGTGGCGGCGTGACCGCAACGACCACCCGAGCCCCAACGCCGGCCAGTGCGAGGCGGCGATGGCTGGCGCGCTCGGCGTCCGCCTCGGCGGGCGCAACGTCTACTTCGGGCGCTCCGAGGTGCGGCCGTTCCTCGGTGACGGCCCTCGCCCGGAGGCGCGCCACCTCAAGCGGGCCGCCCGGATCTCCGGCGCGGTCGGGCTGGCCGCGGTCGGGCTGGCCGCCGCCTACCCGGTGACCTTCGGCCGCCTGGTCGGTGCCGTGGGTCGGCGTGGGCTGTCCGCGGTGACCGGAGGGCGAGGGTTGGGCGCCCTGGTCGGCGGGCTCGGTCCCGTCGACGCGGGCGGCGGGCGCAGGCTGGTCGGTGTCGGTGTCGGTGTCGGTGTCGGTGGGCGCGGGCTGCGAGCTGGCGGAGCGCGACAGGCGAGCGGGCAATGAGCGGCGGGCTGCTGGTCGCCGGCACGACCTCCGACGCCGGCAAGAGCGTGCTCACCGCCGGCATCTGCCGCTGGCTGCACCGCCAGGGCGTGAAGGTGGCGCCGTACAAGGCACAGAACATGTCGAACAACTCGGCGGTGGTCGTCGGGCCGGACGGGCGCGGCGGCGAGATCGGACGGGCCCAGGCCATGCAGGCCGCCGCCTGTGGCCTCGCACCCGACCTGCGGTTCAACCCGGTCCTGCTCAAGCCGGGCAGCGACCTGGCCAGTCAGGTGGTCCTGCTCGGCGAGGCGGTCGACACGATCACCGCGGGCACGTTCCGGCACCTGCGCCCCCGGCTCGCCGAAACCGCGTACGCGGCACTCGCCGAGCTGCGCGACGCGTACGACGTGGTGATCTGCGAGGGCGCAGGCAGTCCCGCGGAGATCAACCTACGGGCCGGTGACTACGTCAACATGGGGCTGGCCCGGCACGCCAACCTGCCCACCATCGTGGTCGGCGACATCGACCGTGGCGGCGTCTTCGCCTCGATGTTCGGCACCGTGGCCCTCCTGGACCCGGCCGACCAGGCGCTTGTCGCCGGCTTCGTGATCAACAAGTTCCGGGGTGACCTTGGGCTGCTCCAGCCGGGGTTGGACATGCTGCGTCACGTCACGGGCCGCCCCACGTACGGGGTGCTGCCCTGGGCACTGGACCTGTGGCTCGACGCGGAGGACTCCCTCGCCTACGGCCGGGTGCTCGGCCGCCCCGCGGCCCCGCACGGCACCGAATGGTTGGACGTGGCGGTCGTCCGCCTACCCCGGATCAGCAACGCCACCGACGTGGAGGCGCTCGCCACCGAGCCGGGCGTTCGCGTACGTCTCACCATCGAGCCGGCCGAGTTGGCCGCCGCCGACCTGGTCGTCCTGCCCGGCTCCAAGTCCACCGTCGCCGACCTGGCCTGGCTGCGCGAGACGGGCCTCGCCGACGCGGTGACCACCCACGTGGCGGCCGGTAAGCCACTGCTCGGCCTCTGCGGCGGTTTCCAGATGCTCGGCCGCGCCATCCACGACACGGTGGAGAGCCGACGGGGCAGCGTACCGGGGCTCGGCCTGCTGCCCATCGAGATCACCTTCGATCCCCGCAAGACCGTCCGGCAGTCGGCGGGCACCGCCCACGGCGACGTCGCGGTGCGCGGCTACGAGATCCACCACGGGTACGTCTCGCACACCGACCCCACCCTGGCCCCGTTGCTGACCGGCGACGACGGTGTCGGCGAGGGAGCCGTGCTCGGCGCGGTGCACGGCACGCACTGGCACGGGGCGTTCGAGTCCGACGGGTTCCGCCGGTGGTTCCTCACCGAGGCGGCTCGCCTGGCCGGGCGCAGCGGGTTCCGGGTCGCGCCGACGACGAGTTTCGCCGCCGCCCGGGAGCGTTCCCTCGACCTGCTCGGCGACCTGGTCGAGGAGCACCTGGACACCACTGCCCTCTGGCGGCTCATCGAAGCCGGCCCACCCGTCGGCCTGCCCTTCATTCCCCCCGGCTCCCCGCCGTCCTGACCCTCCCACCGTCCCTCGTGGACGATGGGAGGGGCCCGTTCCTGGATCGAGCGCGATCTTGAACCGGGTCGGTGGCGAGCCGGCGAGGCGGTGGGATTCAGGGGCGGATGTCGGCGGGGCGGTCGGTTGTCGGGAGGCCGGCGGCGAGCCAGGCGTCCACACCGCCGATCATGTCGGTCGCCCGGCGTAGACCGAGGGTCTGCAGGCTGGCGGCGGCGAGGCTGGAGCTGTAGCCCTGCCGGCACACCAGCACGATCTCCCGGTCGTATCCGGTGGCTTCCGGGATCCGCCAGGCGCTGGCCGGATCGAGCCGCCATTCCAGCACGGTCCGGTCGATGACGACCGCGCCCGGCAGGTCGCCCTGTTCACGGCGCTGCAGATCGGTGCGGGTGTCGACCAGCAGCGCACCGCCGCGGACCGCCTCGACGGTCTGCTGCGGAGTCAGTCGGTGCAGCCCGGCGCGGGCCTGTTCGAGTAGGGCGTCGATGCCGGGGCTCATCACGTCTCGGAGCACCACCCGATCATGCCGATTTGGTGGCGCCCCGGGCGGCGAACGGGCCGCCCGTCACCCGTCGCCGCCCCAATTCCCCCGGACGTGACGGCACCCGGCCAGGGTGCTCAGCCGGACGTGTCAGCACGGACGTCGCCGACCACTGCCGCAGCTTGATCCACTCGGCTTTAGGGATGTCGCGGTGTCCCGATAGCGGGACACCGCGACATCAATGAACTGGAGTCGATCATCCTTGGACTGTGTCACGGCGGCATACTTCGGTCATGCACCAGGGGAGGCTCTGCTGAGTCCCGACACCGGCCGCCCGGTGCCGGGCCGCGACGCCCGGTACCTCCCCGGACCCCCGACCGACGAGGCCGGGCCTGCCGACCGGGCCGGCTTGATCGGGGACACCGACCGGGTCGGCGAGGTTGGGGAGGTGGGTGGCCGTCGGGCTGGCGGGCTGGGCGTGGTGGTTGTCGAGGCGTACGCCGAACTGGCTCGTCGGGTGCTCGCGGGCCCGGCGCGGTTGGGGCGGACCCGGCTGGTCGCGGTCGACGGGCCGAGCGGCGCGGGCAAGAGCCGGTTTGCCGCGCACCTCGCGGATGCCCTGGCGGCGCTGCTCGGCGGTGACCGCCCGCCCGTGGTGCACACCGACGACCTCCTCGACGGTTGGGACGACCAGGTCACCTTCTGGCCCCGGCTCGACGAGGGGGTGCTCGCCCCGCTGCGCGAAGGCAAATCGGGTGCCTACCGGCGCTACAGCTGGGTGCGGCAGCGCTTCCTGGCCCGGCCGGTGCTGGTGCCGGTGGCACCGGTGCTGGTGGTGGAGGGGGTCAGCGCCGCCCGCGCGGCGGTCCGCCCGGAGTTGACGCTTGCGGTGTTCGTCACCGCGCCCGCGTCGCTGCGGCTGGCCCGCGCGGTCGCTCGGGACGGGCCGGAGATCCTGCCCGAGCTGCGCCGCTGGCATGCCGGGGAGCGGGCGCACTTCGCCGCCGACGACACGGCCGCCCGCGTGGACCTGCTGGTGGATGGCGCGCCAACGCTGCCGTACGACGCGGACCGGTACTACGTGCGCATCCGCTGAGCGGGCAGTGGACGGCCGTCGTCGGCTACGGCACGATGCGAGAAGGCCGCGACGACGCGAGACGGCCGCGACGAGGCGAGCACGGCCCGCGGCGATCGGCACGACGCGAGAGCGCTCAGGGTGCGGCGAACGGGGGACTCATCATGTCGGCAACGGACCCGCCCGCGCGGCGTCGGATCACGCTCACCGGGATCAGCTCCCGGGCCTGGGAGCACCCGGCCGACCGGGGTGCCCTTGTCGCGTTGCGGGAGCTGCGCGGGTTCGACGACGTGGTGCGGTCGTTTTTCGGCATGTGGAACGAGCGCGGGTTCCGGCTGTCCGTGCTGGCCTCGGGGATCCGGGTCGACCACCGGCAGTACCCGGCCGTGTGGCAGCGCTACACCGAGGCGGCGGCGGTGCTCGACATGGCGGAGCTGCCCGAGCTGTACGTGACCCAGTCGCCCTGGCTGGGTGCCGAGGCGGTCGGCCTGGAGCGGCCGTTCATCGTGCTGAACTCCGCGTGTGTGCAGCAACTCGACGAGGACGAACTGCGCTGCCTGCTCGGCCACGAGTTGGGGCACGTGGGCAGCGGGCACGCCGTCTACAAGACCATGCTCATGATCCTCACCCGGTGGGCGGCCAACCTGAGCTGGTTGCCGGTGGGAGCGATCGCGCTGCGGGCGATCATCGCGGCGATGCTCGAGTGGTGGCGCAAGGCGGAGCTGTCCGCCGATCGGGCCGGTCTGCTCGCCGGGCAGGACCCGGCCGCCGCGCTGCGGCTGCTGATGAAGCTCGCCGGCGGCGGTGACCTGTCCCAGATCGACACCACCGCGTTCCTGGAGCAGGCCGCCGAGTACGCCGGGGGCGGGGACCTGCGCGACAGCCTGCACAAGATCCGGATGACGGCGTGGAGCACCCATCCCGCGCCGGTGGCGCGAGCCGCGCAACTGCGCCAGTGGATCGACTCCGGGGCCTACGGGCGGGTGCTGGCCGGGGACTATCCGCGCCGTGACGACGACAGCTCGGCAAGCGTCTCCGAGGAGATCAAGGCGGCTGCCGACTCGTACCGGGAGGAGTTCAGCCGCTCCACCGACCCGCTTGTCGGGTTGCTGCGCCGGTTCGGCGACGGCGCGAGTGACGTCGGCGAGTGGGTCGGCGGCACCGCCGGTCGGGCCCGCTCGTGGGTGGATGCCGCCACCGAGGCGGCGGGCCGCGCGCAGCGCGCCGGTCGGGCCGCCCCGGGTGCCGCCCCGGCGGACGGCGGTGACGGTACGGGCTCCGCCGGCACGCCCCGGTAAGGCCGGCATACGATTCCGGTCATGACCTCACCGATCATGTCCGAGTCCGAGGTGCGGGCCGCCGTCGAGCGGGAGATGCCCGGCGTCCGGGCCGACCTGGAACGCCTCGTCCGCATCCCCGGCATCGCCTTCGACGGCTTCGACCACTCGCACGTGGAACGCTCCGCCGAGGCGGTCGCCGAGTTGCTGCGCGACTGTGGGCTGGACGTCGACATCGTGCGTTCCGGCGGTCAGCCGGCGGTGATCGGCCGTCGGGCCGCCCCGCCCGGTGCGCCCACCGTGCTGCTCTACGCCCACCATGACGTCCAGCCGGTCGGCGACCGGTCGCTGTGGGAGTCCGACCCGTTCGAGCCGGTGGAACGGGACGGCCGGCTCTACGCCCGGGGTGCGGCCGACGACAAGGCGGGCATCATGGCGCACATCGCAGCGCTGCGGGCGTACGGGGACGCGCTGCCGGTGGGTGTGGTGCTCTTCGTCGAGGGCGAGGAGGAGTACGGCTCCGACTCGCTTGAGCGGCTGCTCGCCGAGCACCGTGACGAGATCGCCTCGGACGTCATCGTGATCGCCGACTCCGGCAACTGGGACATCGGCGTACCGGCGTTGACCACCTCGCTGCGCGGCATCGTCAACTGCTTCGTCGAGGTGCGCACGCTCGACCACGCGGTGCACAGCGGCATGTTCGGTGGCGCGGTGCCGGACGCGCTCACCGCGCTGGTCCGGTTGCTGGCGACGCTGCACGACGACGCCGGCGACGTGGCGGTGGCCGGGCTGGTCGGCCGGGAGGGCGCCACCGTCGACTATCCGGAGGACCGGGTCCGGGCCGAGGCCGGATTGGCCGAGGGTGTGCAGTTCATCGGCACCGGCCGGATCACCGACCGCCTCTGGACCAAGCCGGCGCTTGCGGTGCTCGGCATCGACGCCCCGGCCACCGGCGAGGCACCGAACGCCCTGGTGCCGGCCGCGAAGGCGAAGCTCAGCATCCGGCTCGCCCCGGGCGACGACCCCAAGCGGGCGTACGCGGCGGTGCGCGCGCACCTGGAGCAGCACGCCCCGTGGGGCGCCCAGGTGACTGTCAGTTTCGAGCACGACGGCGACCCGTGTGTGATCGACGCGTCCGGGCCGATGTTCGACGCCGCCCGTTCGGCCTTCCGGGCCGCCTGGGACGGTACGGACCCGGTGGACATCGGCGTCGGAGGTTCGATCCCGTTCATCGCCACCTTTCAGGAGATGTTCCCGAAGGCGGCGATCCTGGTGACCGGCGTGGAGGACCCGCACGCCCGGGCGCACGGCCCGAACGAGAGCCTGCACCTGGGGGAGTTCGCCAAGGTGTGTCTCGCCGAGGCGCTGCTGCTGGGCAAGGTGGCCGCTGCCGGCAGTTAGGTCACGGAACGGCGATTTTGGGCCTGATCTGGGAGTTTACGGCGTGTCGGATGGTCAGCTGTTATAGCCTTTCGTACATGAGTACGAACGAGGTGATGGCCCGGTTGGGGGCCGCTGTCAGCGCACTGGGAGATGTCGACGTCTCCGCGTGGTCTGAGGACACGCTCAACGAACAGCTCGGTGAGCTCTCCGCCGCTCTGGTCGCCCTCGACTCGGTGCTCTCCCGGGTCGCCGGCGAGGTCCGCGCGCGGGGGTTGCGCATCGAGGAGCCCGTCTCCGCCTAGGGGCCTGTCTCCTGAGGGCTGGCCGGCCTGCGGCGGGCCCGGACGGCCGGCGGGGTTGCCCTGCCGGATCGCCGCCGGGCTCCGCCTCGGCTCGACCCGCCCTCAGAAGACAGCCCTGATCCGTCGTCCGCGTGAGCGGGCGGCACCCTGCCGACACCGCCCGGGCACGGCAATGCCCGGGCGGTGTCGGAGGTGACTGGCAGGATGGGCGGCGTGCGGTTCCTCGACCTGGCAGCGACGTCCGCGGCCGTCGGCGCCACGAGCGGCCGGCGCGCCAAGGTGGAGCTGCTCGCTGACGCGTTGCGCCGGCTCGACCCGCCCGAGGTCGAGCCCGGCGCCGGCTACCTCGCGGGTGAGCTGCGCCAACGGCAGACCGGGGTGGGCTATGCGAGCCTTCGTGACCTGCCGCCACCGGCCGTCGAGCCGACGCTGACGGTGGCCGCCGTCGACGCCGCAGTCGAGCAGATCGCCGCCGTGCACGGCGCGGGTTCGCAGGCCCGACGTCGGGCGCTGCTCGGTGCCCTCTACGCGGCGGCGACGGCCGACGAGCAGCGTCTGCTCACCGGTCTGTTCAGCGGTGAGCTGCGGCAGGGCGCCCAGGCCGGTCTTCTCGCCGACGCGGTGGCGCGGGCTGCCGACGTGCCGGTGGCGGCGGTCCGCCGGGCACTGCTGCTCGCCGGTGACCTGCGCGCCGTGGCGGTGGCCGCGCTGGCCGGAGGGGCCGCCGAGCTGGCCGGTTTCGGCCTGCGGGTCGGCCGACCGTTGGCGCCGATGCTCGCGCAGAGCGCGCCCTCGGTCGACGAGGCGCTCGCCGCGACGGGCACGCCGGCGGTGGTCGACGTGAAGCTCGACGGCATCCGCATCCAGGTGCACCGCTCCGGCGCGGACATCGCCGTCTTCACCCGCAGCCTCGACGAGATCACCGGCCGGGTGCCCGAGGTGGTCGCCGCGGTCCGGGCCCTGCCGGGGCGGGAGTTGGTGCTCGACGGCGAGGCGATCGGCCTCGACGAGACGGGGCGACCACTGCCGTTCCAGCAGACGTCGAGCCGGGCCGCCCGACGCACCACCCCGAGCACCACCGGGCGCACCCCGGTCGCCCCGGCGGTGCTCGCGGCGGCCGCCAGCACGGGCGCGACGGTGCTCACCCCGTACTTCTTCGACCTGCTGCACCTCGACGGTCAGGATCTGATCGACCTGCCCGGCCGGGAGCGGTGGGCCGCCCTCGCCGGTTCGGTGGATTCGTCGCTGCTGGTCGGGCGGATGGAGGTCGACGGCCCGGAGCAGGCCGCCGCCGCGTTCGCCGCCGCGCTCGACGCCGGGCAGGAGGGCGTGGTGGTCAAGGCACCGGACGCCCCCTACGACGCCGGTCGCCGTGGTGCCGCCTGGGTCAAGGTCAAGCCCCGGCACACCCTCGACCTGGTGGTGCTCGCCGTCGAGTGGGGCAGTGGTCGGCGTAAGGGCTGGCTGTCCAACCTGCACCTGGGTGCGCGTGACCCGCACACGGGTGGTTTCGTCATGCTCGGCAAGACGTTCAAGGGGCTCACCGACGAGGTGCTGCGCTGGCAGACCGAGCGCTTCCTCGACCTCGCCGTGGAGCGCGGCGACTGGGTGGTGCGGGTTCGCCCCGAGCAGGTGGTGGAGATCGCCTTCGACGGGGTGCAGACCAGTTCGCGCTATCCCGGGGGGATGGCGCTGCGGTTCGCCCGGGTGGTGCGCTATCGCGACGACAAGTCCGCCGCCGAGGCGGACACCATCGACGCGGTCCGCGCCATCCACGCCGGCCGCGTGAGCGGCTGACGGGGCGAGGTCAGGCGGTCGCGCTCGGCGTCGGCTCGGCGGCCCGGTCCAGTGGGGCCGCGGTGACGCCGATCCCGGCGGCGCGGCGGGCCTCCCGGCGCGCCACCCAGCCGTAACCGAACAGGGACATCACCGCGAAGAGCCACCACTGCACGACGTAGCCGAAGTTCTGCCAGTTGTTGGCGTGCCCGACGGGCACCGCCTTGAACACCGGGTCGGCCGCCGGGGTCTGCTCGTCGAGCAGCAGGTAGGCGCCGTAGACGGGGTAGGGCAGCTCGCCGGCGAGTCGCGACACGCCGATCCGCCGGATCTCCAGTCGTCCGTCGCGTCGCGCCACCGCGCCCGCGCCGGACTCGGTCTCGTGCACCCGGCCGACCACCGTCACGTCGCCGGTCGGCACGGCGGGCACCGACGGCTGGGCGGTCGCCCCACCGGGCGCCGGCGGGATCCAACCCCGATCCACGAGCAGCGCGGTGCCGTCCGCGAGCACCAGCGGGGTGAGCACCTCGAAGCCGACCCGGCTGTCCACCGTCCGGCCACGGACCAGCACGATGTTCGTCGGGTCGTACCGGCCGGTGACGGTGACCCGGGTCCAGACCTTCTCCTCGGCCGGGGCGGGGCCGACCGTCCCCGCGCCGCCGGTGGGGGCACGCAGGGCCTCGGCCAGCGGCGCCGCGGCCATCCGCTGGCCCGCGTCGATCCGCTCGTTGACCTCGGTACGCCCCCGGTAGCGGTCCAACTGCCAGTTGCCGAGGAACACCATCACGGCGGCGGCGACCAGGGTCAGCGCGAGAGCGCCCAGCCAGCGTGGGCTCAGCAGGAACCGGTACACAGCACGAGGCTACCCGTATGACCGGCGCCACTGACCTGGACCGGGCCGGGACCGGGCCGGGAGCGTGCCGCCGGCCCCGGTTGGCGGTGCTCGCGTCTCGCGGCGGGCGGGTATCGTCACGCCGACGGATCGGCCGCGGTCGTCCCCGTCGCGTACCCGCCGCCGCTCGCGAGGAGTCGATGATGACCGTCGTGCCGCGCCTGGTGCTCAGCGCGCCGTCCTCCGGGCACGGTAAGAACGCGCTGGCGATCGGGCTGCTCGCCGCCCTTGCCGAGCGCGGGGTCGACGTCGCCGGGTTCAAGCTCGGGCCGGACCACGTCGACGCCGCGTACCTCGGTCTGGCCGCCGGCCGGCCAGGTCGGGTGATCGATCCCCGGCTGGTCGGCACCGACCGGCTCGCCCCGCTTGTGGCGCACGGCGCGGCCGGTGCCGGGCTCGCCGTGGTGCAGGGCAGCATGGGCCTGTACGACTCGGTCGGTGGCCGCCCCGAGCAGGAGTCCACCGCCGCCGCGGCCGCCGCTCTGCGCAGCCCGGTGGTGCTCGTCGTCGACGTGGCCGCGATGGGTCAGTCGGTGGCGGCCCTGGTGCACGGTTTCCGCTCGTACGACGAGCAGTTGTGGCTCGGCGGGGTGATCCTCAACCGGGTGGCCTCCTCCCGGCACGAGGGCATGCTGCGCGAGGCGTTGGACGACGTGGGCGTGCCGGTCTACGGTGCGCTGCGCCGGCACGACCTGCCGGCGGTGCTGCCGTCGCGGCGGCACGGGGTGGCGCCGGTGGTCGACGGGTCGGCCGACGCCGTCCGAGCGGTTCGCCGGTTGGGCGAGGCCGTCGCCGCCACTGTCGATCTGGAACGGCTGCTCGGGCTGGCCCGCTCGGCCCCGCCGCTGCCGGCGCCGGCCTGGTCTGCCGAGGAGGTCCTCGGCGGGTTCACCGCCCCGGCGGACCGCCCGCTTGTGGCACTTGCCGGTGGGCCGGGCGGCAGCTTCAGCCACCCGGAGACCGCCGAGCTGCTGCGGGCCGCCGGCGCCGAGGTCGTCACCGTCGATCCGCTGCGCGACGAGGCGCTTCCGGTCGGTACCCGCGCCCTTGTCGTCGGGGGCGCGTTGCCCGAGGCGTACGCCGAGCAGTTGTCCGCCAACCGGCGGCTCTGCATCGCGGTGGCCGAGTTGGCGCGGACCGGGCGTCCGGTGATCGCCGAGGGCGCCGGGTTGCTCTGGTTGGCCCGCGAGTTGGACGGGCTGCCGATGTGCGGGGTCCTCGACGCGGTAGGTGTCAGTCGGGACGGCCTGGTGGCCGGCTACCGGGAGGCTACCGCCCAGACCGACAGCGTGGTCGCCGCCCACGGCACGGTGCTGGTCGGCCACAAGGCGCACCGTGCGGTGCTCACCCCCCGCGCTGGTCAGCGCCCCGCGTGGAGCTGGGAGGGTGGCACGCCGGAGGGCTTCGTCTGGCGCAACGTGCACGCCTCGCAGCTCACCCTGCACTGGGCCGGTCATCCGGCCACGGCCGCCCGGTTGGTCGCCGCGGCGGCGGCCGACCCGACGGCCGAGGTGGTACCCGCCGAGTCCGGCGGGGTGCCGGCCTGATCGCTCGGGCGGCGGGGTGCCGGCCTGATCGCTCGGGCGGCGGGGTGCCGGCCTGATCGCTCGGGCGGCGGTGCGCCGCCGTCGCCTGGTCAGCCGACGATCGCGTCCGATGGTGGGGTGAACTGGCGGGTCGGTGTGCCCTTCAGGCCGTCGCGGAGGGTCTCCGCAACCGCCTTGATCGGGATCTGGGACTGCCCGTCACCGACGGCGTTGAACGGGTTGTCCGGGTCGGAGATGAAGCTCGCCGCGGCCAGCTCCGGGGTGTAGCCGACGAACCAGGCGGACCGGGTGCTGTCGGTGGTACCGGTCTTGCCGGCCACCGGGCGTCCGACAGTGCCCCGCACGCTGTCGGCGGTGGACCAGCCGCCGCAGCTTCCGCGCGCCGGGGTGTCTCCGGTCGGGCAGCGGGCGGCGTCGGTGGCTGCCCGAGCGGCGTCCGCGCTGACCACCTGCCGGCAACGGGGCTTGGCTACCTCGCGGTGGATGCCGCCCGGAGTGGTGTACGTGGTGGGCGTGCCGTCCCGGTTCATGATCGACTGTACCGGGATCGCCTCGCAGTAGCGCCCGTCGGCGGCGATGGCGGCGTAGGCGTTCGCCATCTCCAGCGGGGTGGCGTCGGAGACGCCCAGGGTGAACGCACCCCACTTCTTCACCTTGGTCGGGGACGCCTGTTCCCGGTCGACGTCGGTGCGCCACCGCAGTCCGAGCTGCTCGGCCAACCGGACCGCCCGGTCCGCGCCGACCTTCTCCTCCAGCCACACGAAGTACGTGTTCACCGATTTGCCGAAGCCGGACCACATGGTCTGCTGGCCGGTCATGGCGGCGCTGGCGTTGGAGGGCGCCCAACCGTCGTAGACGGACGACTTGTAACGGTAGGGGGCGTTGAACGAGGTGGAGAGCGTCATCCCCGAGTCCAGCGCGGCAAGCATCGGGAACATCTTGAACGTCGACCCGGCCTGATAGCCCGCCAGCTCACCGCCGCCGAGCAGCGGCGCCACCGTGTTCGGGTAGTTGGCCTTCACCTTCGGCCCCGCCTCGGGGTTGGAACTCTGCGGGTTCTCGCTGAGATCCAGCGAGTACGTCCGGTTCACCGCCATCGCCTTCACCCGGCCGGTGCCCGGCTCGGAGACCACGATCCCGTTGGCGAACGGGCTGCCGGTGGCCTCCTTGCTGCCGACGTTCTGCTCCGCCGCCGCCTGGACCTTCGGGTCGAGGCTGAGCACGATCCGGTAGCCGCCCCGGCGCAGCTTGTCCATTCGTTCCAGCGGGTTCGCGCCGAAGGCGGGCTGCGCGCTCCACCAGTTCTTCAGGTAGTCGCAGGCGAAGCCCCAACTGTTGTACTTCTCCGCCACCGCGGCGCAGTCGTGCGGCGGGGTGGTCAGCTTCAGCCGGATCGGCTCGGACTTCGCGGCGACGGCCGAGTCGGGGGAGAGGTAACCGAGCTGGCTCATCCGGTCCAGCACGTAGTCCCGCCGTCCGGTGGCCTCCTTCTGGTCGGAGTCGGCCGGGTCGTACTCGGACGGGGACTTGACCAGCCCGGCGAGGGTGGCGGCCTCGACCGGGGTGAGGTCCTTCGGGGTCTTGGAGAAGAAGATCTCGCTGGCCGCGTAGATGCCGTACGCGCGGTGCCCGAAGTACGCCGAGTTGAGGTAGCGCTCCAGGATCTGCTCCTTGCTCAGCTCCTTCTCCAGGTCCAGCGCCATCCGCATTTCCTTGACCTTGCGCAGGCTGGTCTGCTGGGTGGCTTCCTGGACCTCCTTGGGCGTGGTCGCGCTGTCCCGCAGGGCCATCCGGACGTACTGCATGGTCAGCGTCGACGCACCCTGGGAGCCGCCGGAGCGGGCGTTGGACACGAAGGCGCGGGCCACGCCCTTCGGGTCGACGCCGTGGTGCTTGTAGAAGCGGGAGTCCTCGGCGGCGACGATCGCCTGCTGGATGTTCGGCGACATGTCCGACAGCTTGGTGTACTGCCGGTACTCCTCGTAGAACATGGTCAGCACGGTCTTGCCGTCCGGGGCGTAGACGTAGGAGGTCTCGGCGGGCAGGGCGGTGGTCAGCACTCTGGTTTTCTGCTCCACGGCGTGCGCGGTGGCCTTCGCGCCGAGCCCGGTGAGGGCGACAAGTGGGTACGCGGCGGCGGCGATCACGATTCCGGCGATCAGTCCGGCGCGGAGGAGCGGAACGAGTCGACCAGCGGCAGCAAGGGGTCGGTTACTCACATTGCCAAGTTATGACATTTCCGATTCGTACCTGAGAAGAACTCTTAAACCGGCGAGTGGTGACGCGGCTTACGCCGAGATCGGCTGTCCCACCGGCCGCCTTCCCGGCAGGATCGCGGACATGTCTGATCAGCCGAGTGGGATGGTCGCCACCGCCGGGGTCGAGCCGGACCTCGCGCACCACGGCGACGCGGAGGTCGGCGACGGGCTTGTCGATCTCGCCGTCAACGTCCGGCAGGCACCGGCTCCCCCCTGGTTGGCCGACCCGATCGCCGCGACCCTGACCGATCTGGCCCACTACCCGGACCCGACGCCGGCCCGGGCGGCGGTCGCCGCCCGACACGGCCGTCACCCGAACGAGGTGCTGCTCACCGCCGGCGCCGCGGAGGGGTTCGTGCTTATCGCACAGGCGCTGCGCGGGGTGCGCCGACCGGTGGTGGTGCACCCCCAGTTCACCGAGCCGGAGGCGGCGCTGCGGGCCGCCGGCCACCCGGTCGAGCGGGTGCTGCTGGACGCCGCCGACGATTTCCGGCTCGACCCGTCCCGGGTGCCCGCCGACGCCGACCTGGTGATGATCGGCAACCCGACGAACCCGACCTCGGTGCTGCACCCCGCCCAGACGGTGGCCGCGCTGGCCCGGCCCGGCCGGGTGCTGGTGGTCGACGAGGCGTTCGCCGACACCACAATCGCCAGCGGGCACCCCGGCGAACCGGAGTCGCTGGCGCAACGGCGCGACCTGCCCGGTCTGCTCGTGCTGCGCAGCCTCACCAAGACGTGGGGCCTGGCCGGCCTCCGGATCGGCTACCTGCTCGGCGCCGCGGACCTGCTGACCCGGCTGGCCGCCGTCCAGCCGCTCTGGGCCGTCTCCACGCCCGCGCTGGCCGCCGCGTCGGCCTGCGCCACCGACGTCGCCGTCCGGGCCGAGCGCGCCATCGCCGCCGATCTCGCCGCCGACCGCGACCACCTGGTCGCCCGCCTCGCCGACCTGCCCGGTGTACGCGTCGTCGGCCGTCCGGCAAGCGCGTTCGTCCTGCTGCACCTGCCGGGCGCGACAGCGGTCCGGGCCGCCCTGCGCGAGCGCGGCTGGGCGGTGCGCCGGGGCGACACGTTCCCCGGCCTCGGCCCGGACTGGCTGCGGGTGGCGGTACGCGACCGAAACACGACAGACGCGTTCATCGAGGTGCTGCGCGAGACCATGGAGGCATGATGCTGGAGACCACGATCGCGGCGATCCGACCGGCGGACGAAGCGGCCATGGCCGCCGCCCGTGAGCTGCACAGCCGGCTGACCAAGCCGGCGGGCTCGCTTGGCGCGCTGGAGGAGCTGTCGGTACGCCTCGCCGGCCTGGCCGGGGCCTGCCCGCCACCGCTGCCCGAGCCGGCCGCGGTCGCGATCTTCGCGGGTGACCACGGGGTGCACGCCCAGGGGGTGAGCCCCTGGCCGCAGGAGGTCACCGGGCAGATGATCGGCAACTTCCTGGCCGGCGGGGCGGTGGTCAACGCGTTCGCCCGGCAGGCCGGCGCGTCGGTCACCGTGGTCGACGTCGGGGTGGCCAACCCGCTGCCCGTCGGACCGGTGGCCGACGACTCCGTGCCCGATCCGGCTGTGTCCGGCCCGGCTGCGCCCGATCCGACTAGGCCCGGCCCGACCGTGCTCGATCCGGCCCTGCCCCGGCTGGTTGTCGCGTCGGTCCGCCGGGGCACCCGCGACTTCACGGTGACCGCCGCGCTCACCCGGGACGAGGCGCTGGCGGCGGTGCGGACCGGCATCCGGATCGCCGACGAGCTGATCGACGCCGGAGCCCGCATCCTGCTCACCGGCGACATGGGCATCGGCAACACCACCCCGGCCGCCGCGCTGATCGCCGCGTTCACCGGTGCCGACCCGCTCGACGCCACCGGTCGGGGCACCGGCATCGACGACCCGACCTACGCGCACAAGGTTGCCGTGGTACGCGCCGCGCTGACCCGGCACGCGCCCGACCCGACCGATCCGCTGGGTGTGCTGGCCGCCGTCGGCGGCCTGGAGCACGCCGCGCTGGCCGGGCTGATCCTGGGTGCCGCCGCCCGTCGTACGCCGGTGCTGCTGGACGGCGTGATCGCGGTCTCCGCAGCGCTCGCCGCCGCCGCGTTCGCCCCGGACGCGGTCTGCGCCATGGTCGCCGGGCACCGTTCGGCCGAGCCGGGTGCGACCGTGGCACTGCGGCACCTCGGCCTCGACCCGCTGATCGACCTGGGGCTGCGCCTCGGCGAGGGCACCGGCGCGCTGCTGGCGTTGCCCGTGGTCACCGGCGCCGTCCGGGTGTTGCACGAGGTGGCCACCTTCGATTCCGCCGGGGTGGCCGAGAAGTGACAAGGCACAGCGAGCGAACCGTCCGCCCCGGTGGTGCGGCGTGACCTCCAATCCGTACCCCCTTGGTTTGCGGCTCGACGGGCGGCGGGTGGTCGTGGTGGGCGGCGGCGCGGTCGCCACCCGGCGGGTGCCCGCGCTGCTTGACGCGGGCGCGGACGTCCTGGTTGTGGCACCGGAGCTGACCCCGGCGCTGCGCGCCCGGGTCGACGCGGGGCGGTTGCACTGGGTGCCGCGCCGGTTCGCCCCCGAGGACCTGGACGGCGCGTGGCTGGTCCAGGTGGCGATCGACGACCCGATAGCGGCCGCCTCGGTGAGCGCCGTCGCCGCCGAGCGGCGGATCTTCTGCGTCCGGGCCGACGACCGGACGGCCGCCACCGCCTGGACCCCGGCGGTGACCCGGCACGGCCCGGTCACCGTGGCGGTGCTCGGCGGCGGTGACCCCCGCCGGGCGATGACCGTCCGCGACGCGATCCGCGACCTCCTGGCGGTCCGCCTGGCACCGGCGCAGAGCCGGCCCGATGCTGCTGCCGGTGCTGCCGGTGCTGCCGGTGCTGCCGGTGCTGCCGGTGCCGCCGGTGCTGCCGGTGCTGCCGGTGCCGCCGGAGCGGCCCGTGCGGCCGGTGGGCGGCCGACCGGGCGGGTGGCGCTGGTCGGGGCGGGGCCGGGGGACCCGGAATTGATCACCGTGCGGGGTTGGCGGCTGCTCACCGAGGCCGACGTGGTGGTCGCCGACCGGCTGGTGCCCGGCCTGCTCCTGGACGAACTGCGCCCCGACGTCGAGCTGGTGGACGCCTCGAAGATCCCCTATGGGCCGTCCCGGGCGCAGGAGGAGATCAACCAGATCCTGGTCGACCGGGCGCTGGCTGGTGCGACAGTGGTGCGGCTCAAGGGCGGCGACCCGTACGTCTTCGGTCGGGGCGGCGAGGAGTTGCTGGCGTGCGCCGAGGCCGGCGTACCGGTGACCGTCGTGCCGGGGGTGACCAGCTCGATCGCCGCACCGGCCGCGGCCGGGATTCCGGTGACCCACCGGGGGGTGGCGCACGAGTTCACAGTGGTCTCCGGCCACGTGGCACCCGACTCGCCGGCCTCGCTGGTGCGCTGGGAGGCCCTCGCCGGTCTGCGCGGCACTCTGGTGATCCTGATGGGGCTCAAGAACCTCGCCGCGATCACCGCCACCCTGATCGCCCACGGCCGGTCGCCGCAGACGCCGGCCGCCGTCGTCCAGGAGGCCACGACGGGCACCCAGCGGGTGCTGCGGTCCACGCTGGGCGAGGTGGCCGCCGACGCGCTCGCCGCCGACCTACGGCCGCCCGCCGTCGTGGTGGTGGGAGACGTGGTGAACGCGCTCGACCGCTGACAGGCCGGCAGAGTAGATCTTGGACAGTTTCCGTTAGCCCGCCTCATCTCGTCGTCACCGATGGTTGATCCGGCACGGGCACTGGTTGTCGGTGGCTGTGGACACAATGTCGCTCATGCTCACCGTGAAGGATCCTCACGAGACGTGGCGGACGGACCTGCTCACCCCCGTCGCGCTGCGGTGCGGAGGCCCCGGCCTCACCACCACCTTCGAGGACCTCCCCTCGCCATGGCGCGATGCTCCGGTCCGCACGCTGAGATGCACGGACCAGGACGGCTCCTGGGCCGTCCTGGTCACGGTGGTCCGGGGCTGTCGCCAACAGCCGGGCGACTCGCTCGTCGGCAACGAGTTCCGGCGTGACCCGCACACCGGCTACGACCTGGACTCACCCGGCGACCTGGTGTACGAGCTACAGGTGACCGAGGACGACGGCTCCGACGAGGACGAGCTGCTGGCGTTCCGGCTCTTCGGCGACCCGCAGGAGGCCGGGGCGGAGGTGCTGCGGTGGGCTGGGAAGAAGGCGGCGTACTCGGTCAGCCCGTCGGTCGAGCGGGCCGAGATACGGCAGCGCCGGGACCGTCGCCAGTTCGACAATCGCCAGGCCAGCGCGGCATCGCCGCTGGTCCGGATCGGCGTGGTGTCCGACGAGGCCGCCGCCGACCTCGACGCCATCGACAGGTCCGCTTTGTGCTGGCACTTCCCGCGCGGGAACACCGGTGCCTACCTGCGGTCCGCAGTGGTCGCACTGGCCGGCTACGGCGAGCAGCGGCCGCACCTGCGGGGCCGGTGGCTCACCGCACGGGTCGAGGGCGACGAGTTGGTCATCGGCGTCGACGACCTGATCCCGGCCAACCAGCGGCACCGCTGGGACAGCGCCCGCTGGCTGTGGGACCGCCGACAGGCGGACACCCCGGCAGGGCTTCGCTGGCAGGTCGATCGGGTCGAGCAGGCCTCCGCTGCGGTCGCGGCCGTCCGCCGTGGCGCGTTGCCCGAGGCGCTGACCAACGCCGGGGTGGAGACGGATCCGGAACTCGACGCGTTGCTGGCCGGGGTGCCGTACCGGCTCTCCGACGCCGAACTCACCCCCACCTGGGTGGCGAACCTGTACCGCGGTCTCGCCGACCTCGCGCCCTGGCGGCTGGACGCGGCGTACCGAGGGTGGCGTGACGGCCGGCAGGCACAGGGGCTGCCGGTCCGGGATCCGGTTGTCCTGTTCGGCCTCGGCGGCGTCGGCGCGGCCCGTAAGCCGAAGCTCGCGCTCGACCACACCGGCGACGCCCCGCTGCTGTGCCTGATCCACAGCGGCAGCAGCGCGGTGCTGCCGTACGCGCACTGGACGGTGCCCACCGACCTCGGCGCCCGCCTGTACGGGTGGCAACCGAGCCTGCCGTACCCGGACTGACCGACGTCTGTCGGCGCGGCGGCGACACGACGGGGCCGGAGCATGCGCTCCGGCCCCGTCTCACGTGCGGAAAAACTACTGCTTGAGCATGTTGTCCAGCAGCAGGGCGCAGCGGATCAACCCGAGGTGGCTGTACGCCTGCGGGTGGTTGCCCAGGCCGCGCTCGGCGAGCGGGTCGTACTGCTCGGGGAGCAGCCCGGTCGGACCGGCGGTGAGCACCATCTGTGCGAACAGCTCCTCGGCGTCGGTGCGGCGGCCGGTGCGCAGGTACGCCTCGATCAGCCACGCCGTGCAGATGTGGAAGCCGCCCTCACGGCCGGGCAGGCCGTCGTCCCAGTGGTAGCGGTAGACGACCGGACCGCTGCGCAGGTCGGCCTCGATGCGCAGGACTGTGGACAGGAAGCGCGGGTCGTCACCCGGGAGCAGGCCGGAGAGCCCGATCCAGAGTGACGAGGCGTCCATGTCCTCGTCCCCGTACGCGACGCTGTACGCCTCGACGTCGGAGTGCCAGCCCTGCTCCAGGACGTTGGCGCCGATCCGGTCGCGCAGGTCCTTCCACTCGGGCCGGTCCTCGCCGCCGTGCTCGCGCATCACGTGTAGCGCCCGGTCGACTGTCATCCAGCACATCACCTTGGAGAAGACGTGGTGCCGTGGTGGCAGCCGCGCCTCCCAGATGCCGTGGTCGGGCTCGTGCCACCGGCGGCGGACCGCCTCGACCATGTTCTCCAGGACCCGCCACTCGTCCTCGCGGACCGAGCCGCGGGCGTCGGCGACGGCCGCGATCAGGTCGGCGATCGGGCCGAAGACGTCGAGCTGGAGCTGGTGGTTGGCGAGGTTGCCGACCCGGACCGGCCGGGAGCCGGCGTACCCGGGCAGCGTGTCGATCACCGCTTCGGCGCCCAGCTCGTACCCGTCGATGGTGTAGAGCGGGTGCAGACGTTCCGGGTGGCCGCCGGTGCGCTCGATGCAGCCGTCCACCCAGCGCAGCAGCGCCTCGGCCTCCTCGACGGAGCCCAGGTCGACAAGTGCGCGGGCGGTGAGCGCGGCGTCGCGCAGCCAGCAGTAGCGGTAGTCCCAGTTGCGGACCCCGCCCAGCTCCTCGGGGAGCGAGGTGGTCGCCGCGGCCAGGATCGAGCCGGTGGCCTCGTGACAGAGCCCGCGCAGGGTGAGCGCGCTGCGGGCGACCAGGTCGCGGGCGGTGGACGGCAACCGCAGCGAGGCCACCCAGTCCTTCCACGGCTGCTCGGCGGCGGCCTGCCGCTCGTGGATCGGCACCCGGTGGTGTTCCAGGCTGTGCGTGCCGAAGCGCAGTTCCAGCACCACCTGCCCGCCGGCGGCGGACAGGTCGACGATCGCCTTGGCGGTCTCGTACCCGCCGTCGTTGCCGACCTCCCACTCCACGCCGGGGGCGTAGAGCGCGACCGGTTCGTTGGAGCCGAGCACCAGCAGGCCGTCGCCGAGTGGCTGCAACTGCACGGCCACCTGACCGAACTCGGGCCTCGGCGCGAACTCCACCCGGGCCTTGCCACTGCCGGTGAGCACCCGGATCAGGGTCGAGTCGCCGGTGATGACCGCCGGGCTGTCGCCCGGGGTGGTCTCCCGGGCCGGCTTGTCCAGCCAGTCGGTGACGGTGAGCCCGGACCACCGGGTCTCCACTGTCATCGTGCCGGAGCGGTAGCGCTGGCCCAGGGGGATGCCGCCGCGTTCCGGGGCGACGCTGAAGTGACCGGCCGGGCTGCCACCCACCAGGTCGGCGAAGATCGCCGCCGAGTCTGGTTTGGGGTGGCAGAGCCAGCTCACCTTGGCTTCGGGGGTGAGCAGAGCGACGGTACGACCGTTGGCGAGCATGGAGTGCCGCTCGATGGGCACCGCCCGCTCGCCGAACAGCCAGTGCCGCCGGGTCTCCAGCAGCAGCGCCAGCGCGCGGGCTGCCTCCAACGGGTCGGCCACCCGGTAGCTGGCCTGGGTGTCCCCGGGGCCGATCTTGATGCCGAGGTCGGGACCGTGCAGGTGACCGAACGCGTTCTCGTCGGTGATGTCGTCGCCGATGAACAGCACCGCGCTGGCGGCGAGCTGGGTCCGGAGCTGGTCGAGTGCGGTGCCCTTGTGGGTGGCCACGACGGAGAGCTCGATGACCTCCTTGCCCTGGGTCACTGTGACACCGTCGAAGGTCGCCGGGCCGTTGCGGACCGCCTCGATGGCGGCGGCGGCGACCTGCGGGTCGACCCCACGGGTGTGCATGGCCACGCTTGCCGGTTTGCGTTCCAGCCGGATGCCCTGGTGCTCGGCGGCGATCTCGCGAAGCGCGTTGCGGACCCGCTGGCGCACCGCGACCAGCTCGGGGGAGAGCCGCTCGACGAAGCCGATGTCGAACTCGGAGCCGTGGCTGCCGACGAGGTGCACCTCGCTGGGCAGCCGGGACAGCGCGGCCAGGTCACGCAGCGCCCGGCCGGAGACGACCGCAACTGTGGTCTGTGGCAGCGCGGCGAGCGCGCGGACCGCGGCTACCGACTCGGGCAGCGGGACGGCTGTGCTCGGGTCCTCCACGATCGGCGCCAGTGTGCCGTCATAGTCGCAGGCGACCAGGAGCTGGGGAACGCGGGCGATCCGGCCGATGGCGGAGCGCAGCTCGGGGTCCATCACCCCGGTGGCCATCGCCGCTCCATCGTTGACGGTCGTGTTCACTCGGCCTCCGCCTCGGGAACTCCAAGCTCGGAGAGGAAAGACTTGGCCCAGTGGCCCACGTCGTGGGTACGCAGGTGACGTTGCATTGTCCGCATCCGGCGGCGTGCCTCGGTTTTCTCCACGTGCACGGCCCGGAGCAGGGCGTCCTTGACCGCGTCCGGGTCGTGCGGGTTACACAGAAATGCCTGACGCAGCTCCGTTGCGGCGCCAGCGAACTCACTGAGCACGAGCGCGCCACCCTGGTCGGCGCGCGACGCCACGTACTCCTTGGCTACCAGGTTCATGCCGTCGCGTAGCGGTGTCACCATCATCACGTCGGCGGCAACGTACATCGCGGCCAGTTCACTGCGACTGTACGACTGATGCAGGTAATGCACGGCCGGCACGCCGACCCGGCCGAATTCACCATTAATCCGGCCAACCTCGCGCTCGACCTTGACCCGAAGTGCCTGGTAGTGCTCGACCCGCTCGCGACTGGGCGTGGCCACCTGCACCATAACCGCGTCGGGAACTGTCAACTTTCCGTCAGAGAGCAACTCGCGGAAGGCCTTGAGCCGCAACTCGATGCCCTTGGTGTAATCAAGCCGGTCCACGCCCAGGATTATCGTCTTCGGGTCGCCCAACTCGGCGCGGATCTGCTTGGCCCGAGCCTGGATCGCCGGGTCGGCGGCCATCCGCTCCATCTCCTGGGTGTCGATCGAGATGGGGAAGGCGCCCGCCTTCACCTGCCGACCGTCGACCTGGATCATCTGCCCCTCGTAGCGCAGCCCGAGCAGGTGCCGGGCCAGCCGGACGAAGTTCTGCGCGGCCAGCCGCTGCTGGAAGCCGACCAGGTCGGCGCCGAGCAGGCCGCGCAGGATCTCGGTGCGGAACGGCATCTGCATGAACAGCTCGATCGGCGGGAACGGGATGTGCAGGAAGAACCCGATCCGGAGGTCCGGGCGCAGCTCACGGAGCATCGCCGGAACCAACTGCAACTGGTAGTCCTGCACCCAGACCGTCGCGCCCTCGGCCGCCACGTCCGCGGCGGCCTCCGCGAACCGCGCGTTGACCAGGCGGTACGCCTCCCGCCAGCGGCGCTTGTAGGCCGGTGTCTCGACCGCGTCGTGGTAGAGCGGCCAGATCGTCGCGTTGGACTGGCCCTCGTAGTAGCGCTCCAGCTCCTCGGCGCTCAGCGGGACCGGGTGCAGCCGGATCCCCTCCAGGTCGAACGGCTCGGGGGCGGCGCCGGTGCCACCGGCCCAGCCGACCCAGGTGCCCTGGTGTTCGGCGAGCACTGGGTGCAGCGCGGTGACCAGCCCGCCAGGGCTGCGTCGCCACTGTCGGCCCTCGGGAGTGCTCACCTCGTCGACCGGCAGACGGTTCGCCACTACGACAAAGGAGCTACGGACGGTCACGATCGGCCACCTCCGGGTACTGACGGGTCCACCGCGATGAGCGTACTGAGCGTAGCTGCGGCGTCTTGTGCCCCGTGCCGGAGTCTCCTACCCGCCCCGTACTCCTCGAAATCCTGCGGGTGATCTTGTCGACAGCCCGCCGATCAGAGGTCGATGATCGGCCATTCCTTGGGCAGCACCTCGCCGAGCAACTCCCGCCGGTCGGTCATGATCGGCGTGATCGCCCGAGCCGCCTCCATCGCAGCCTGGGCCAGGTCCATGCCGCCGAGGGTTCGCGACCAGCCGCCGAGAATGGCGCACATGTCGTGCTCGACGGGCGTGACCATGACCTGATCCAAATCGCCGACGATGTCGAGCAGTGGCCAGCCGTCGCTGGACACCTGGCGATACGCGGCTGCCAGGCAGAGCGCCGGGACGATCACACTCTGCCCCTTGTCCGCGACTTTCGCGATCTGCTCACCGACCGCCTCCATGCCTTCGGAGTAGCCGAGGAGGCATCCTGTGTCGAGGACGAGGCCGGCCTCAGTCACGAATAGTCATCCGCCCGCGAGAGGCCTCACCCAGCAGGGCTGCTGCCTTGGCCCGCAGCTCCGGGGTGATCTTCGCGCGCGCCTCGTCGAGCTTTCTGCCTGCCTCGGCAAGGCCTTCGTCCGTGAGTTGGAAGCCCACCTGTCGGAGCGCCCGCCGCGTGCGCTCGCCAGCCATCCGCTGACGAACGGAGTCGGTGATGAAGGCGGAGACGTTGGATTCCTCGGCCAGCCGCTCAGCCACGTCATCCGGCACGCTGATGGCGATCTTCTTGGTCATACCAAGGACGCTAGCGGGTGATACCACGGTCGGCAACGCGGCGCGCCCGCGTACTCCTGGGGCGGGGTGATGTGGGCGAAGCGCGGCGTACCTGTCAGGATTGACGATGGCGTGCGCGTGGCCGGCTCCCGGCCGGCGGCGGCGGGCGGTAGTCGCAGCCCGCGCCGCGCCGCCGATCAGCGACAGCAACCGACGGAGGTAGCCCGCACCGTGGCCCAGTACATCTACGTCCTGGAAAAGGCCCGCAAGGCGCACGGCGACAAGGTCGTGCTCGACAACGTGACGTTGAGCTTCCTGCCGGGAGCCAAGATCGGTGTGCTCGGTCCGAACGGCGCCGGTAAGTCCAGCCTCCTCAAGATCATGGCAGGACTGGACAAGCCGAGCAACGGCGAGGCCCGGCTCATGCCCGGCTACACCGTCGGCATGCTCGCCCAGGAGCCCCCGCTCAACGAGGCCAAGACCGTGCTCGGCAACGTCGAGGAGGCGGTTGCCGAGACCAAGGCCAAGCTGGAGCGGTTCAACAAGATCGCCGAGCAGATGGCGACCGACTACTCCGACGAACTGATGGAGGAGATGGGCAAGCTCCAGGAGGAGCTGGACCACCTCGACGCCTGGGACGTCGACTCCAAGCTCGAACTGGCCATGGACGCCCTGCGCTGCCCGCCGCCGGACGCCGACGTGACCCAGCTCTCCGGTGGTGAGCGTCGCCGGGTCGCGCTCTGCAAGCTGCTGCTGGAAGCGCCCGACCTGCTGCTGCTCGACGAGCCCACCAACCACCTGGACGCGGAGAGCGTCTCCTGGCTGGAGCAGCACCTCGCCAAGTACGCCGGCACCGTCATGGCGATCACCCACGACCGGTACTTCCTCGACAACGTGGCCGGCTGGATCCTGGAGCTGGACCGCGGCCGGGCGATCGGCTACGAGGGCAACTACTCCACCTACCTGGAGAAGAAGGCCGCCCGGCTGGCCGTCGAGGGTCGCCGCGACGCCAAGATGAAGAAGCGCCTCACCGAGGAGCTGGAGTGGGTCCGCTCCAACGCCAAGGCCCGGCAGACCAAGTCCAAGGCCCGCCTGGACCGGTACGACGAGATGGCCAACGAGGCGGAGAAGACCCGCAAGCTCGACTTCGAGGAGATCCAGATCCCGCCGGGCCCGCGCCTGGGCAGCACGGTGATCGAGGCGGTCAACCTCAGCAAGGGCTTCGGCGACCGGCTGTTGATCGACAACCTGTCGTTCTCGCTGCCGCGCAACGGCATCGTCGGCATCATCGGCCCCAACGGCGTCGGCAAGACCACCCTGTTCAAGACCATCGTCGGGCTGGAGCAGCCGACCGGCGGGTCGGTGCGGGTCGGCGAGACGGTCTCGCTGTCGTACGTCGACCAGAACCGCGAGGGCCTCAACGGCGACAAGACCGTCTGGGAGGTCGTCTCCGACGGGCTTGACTACCTGATGGTGGGCAAGGTCGAGATGCCGTCGCGGGCGTACATCGCCGCGTTCGGCTTCAAGGGACCGGACCAGCAGAAGCCGACCAAGGTGCTCTCCGGCGGTGAGCGCAACCGGCTCAACCTGGCGCTGACCCTGAAGATCGGCGGCAACGTGATCCTGCTCGACGAGCCGACGAACGACCTGGACGTGGAGACGCTGTCCAGCCTCGAGAACGCGCTGCTCGAGTTCCCCGGCTGCGCCGTGGTCATCTCGCACGACCGGATGTTCCTGGACCGGGTCGCCACGCACATCCTGGCCTGGGAGGGCGACGACCAGGACCCGTCCCGGTGGTTCTGGTTCGAGGGCAACTTCGAGGCGTACGAGAAGAACAAGATCGACCGCCTCGGCGCGGAGGCTGCCCGGCCGCACCGGGTGACCTACCGCAAGCTGACCCGCGACTGACCGGCCGAGAAGGTGTCTGACCGCTTCGTCTACCACTGCACCCTGCGCTGGTCCGACCTGGACGCGTACGGGCACATCAACAACTCGCGCTTCCTCACCCTGTACGAGGAGGCGCGGGTGGCGTTGATGTTCGCCGGTGGCCGGGCGTGGGGGGTCGGCTCGTTCGCCGACGGGGTGGTGATCCGCCGGCACGAGGTCGACTACCTGCGCCCGGTCGACTACGCGCTCGGTCGGGCCACCGCGGAGGCGGCGCCCACCGTCCGTATCGAGCTGTGGGTGGAGGAGATCCGGGCCTCCCGGTTCACCGTCGCCTACGAGCTGTACGACGGCGAGGTGCTGGCCAGCCGGGCCCGCTCGGTGCTGGTGCCGTTCGACCTGACCCGCCAGGTGCCTCGCCGGATCACCCCGGAGGAACGGGACTTCCTGCTCACCTACGCACCGCAGGGCGGCCTGGCATGACCCGGCCGGGCACGGGACGGGCGGCGTCGTCGCCGCCGCACGGGGTGGCCGGGGTGGCCGACGCGGGTGCCTTCCTGGCCCGGCTGGTCCGGCTGGATCCGGTCGCGCCGGTCCGGTTGCGGGGGGCCAATGTGCCCGGTCGGATCGCCCTGTGGGCCCGTCTGCCGTGGCAGGTCCTGGTGGTCCGGACGGTGGCCGCCGAGCCGGCCGACGGCAGCGCCGAGGACGTCACGGTGGCCGCCGCTGAGCTGCTCGCCGAGCTGGAACGCGGTGGTCCGGCGCGGCCGGTCCGCCGGGACGCGCAGTGGCGGTGGCCGCTGCCCCCGGCGCGTAGCCGGACGGTGGAGGCGCTGCCCGTCGCCGAGCTGCGGCGGATCGCGGACGCGGCGGCGGGCACCCTGCGTACGGCGAGCGAGCAGGGTGTGGCCGGCCGCGCGGTGGGTCAGCGGGCGCTGCGGGACGCGCTGCTCGACCACGTGGCGGTGCTCGTCACGCCGGACGGGTCGCCCGCCCAGCCGGTCGAGGTGTCGCAACGGCTGGTGCAGGGGTTGGTCCGGATGGGCTTCCTCGGTGCCGCCGACGGTCCGGCCACCGGCCACGGCGGGGCGACCGTTCAGGTCCGGGTGGCCGGACGTTGGGTTGGCCTGGTGGGACCATACGGAGCGGCTTGGTTGCAGACGGCCACGGATCTTGCGGTGACACCCCTCGGTACTCGTCCGAACGGATGACCCCTGCTCATTCTTCTGGGCTGGGGCGGTCGTTGGGGGGGTGCTTCAACTCGGCTGTCCGGGTACCGTCCATGCTCGGATCCAACGCACCGTAGGCGACTGGATCCGCTGGGGAGTGAGGTGCGCGAGCGATGCCGTGGTGGTCATGGCGCCCCGGTCCCGCCGACGGCGGCGATCCGGAAACCCGAAGCGGGATCACAGTGGAGAGCGCGGTCCGGGTCGGACCGCCCAACCCTCGGCAGCCGGGGGACGACTGCCCTTCCAACGAGCGACCGGTGCTGACCGAGATGCTGGCCACCGTGGAGCCGGTGAGTCTGCGCCGCGTCTGCGACGCACTCGACCTGCTCGACGTGCGCTACCTGGCCGACGGCGACGGCAACCTGCTGGCCATGTGGGAGCGGCACGCAGTGCTTGTCACCCTCGAAGGGCCAGAGGACGAGATCCTGGTCATGCGGGCACGCCCGCACGCCACGGTCCCGCCGGACTGGGCCGACCGGGCCTACCGGGTGGTCAACGAGTGGAACCACACCCGCCGGTTCTGCAAGGCGTACATCGGCGACCCGACGGAGCGCGGGCAACTGCCGATCTACGCGGAGCTTCAGGTGCCACTCGGCGCCGGCACCCACGACGCGCTGCTTGTCGAGATGCTCGACTGCGGCGCGGCGGTCGCCACGAGCTTCGTGGACTGGCTGCACGACGAGGGTGCGTTGCTCTGACGCTGCCTCGGCCCGGTGATCAGCCGCCGATGGCCGGGTCCTCCTCGGCGTTGACCATGAAGTACGCGGCCCGCTCCAGGTAGTCCCAGAGCGTGGTGGCGATCTCCGGTTCGAGGTCGAGCCGGTCCACGGCGCGGCGCATGTTCCGTAGCCAGGCGTCCCGCTCGGCCGCGCCGATCCGGAACGGCGCGTGCCGCATCCGCAGTCGCGGGTGGCCGCGCTGGGCGGAGTACGTGTTCGGTCCACCCCAGTACTGCATCAGGAACAGGGTCATCCGATCCGCGGCCGGGCCCAGGTCCTCCTCCGGGTACATCGGCCGCAGCAGAGGATCGGTGGCGACGCCGGCATAGAACTCGTCGACCAGCCTGCGGAAGGTGGGCTCGCCGCCGACCGCTTCGAAGAGGGTCGTCGAAGCACCGGGACGCTCGGATTCACCTGCGGGGTTCACCGTTCCATCCTGCCAGGTGCGTCGTGCGCCAGACCGACCCGAGCACCGTGCGTCGGATCACGCCGGGCCGATGCCGTGCGCCCAGCCCGCCCGGGTCCGGACGGGTGTGCCGGTCAGGTGACCGCGTGCCGGCGGTGGCCGTCCTCGGTACGCGGCTCGGGCGGGCCTGCCGCCGTGCCGCCGGTGGTCTCGTCGTCGGTTTGCTCGGGCGGCTCGGCGTTGGCCGCCGTGGCCGCCGCGATCGCTTCGTTGAACGCCTGCCGATCCGGCCAGCGCAGCGCGGCCACCGCCATCAGCACCACGCCGGCGGCGCTCCACAGCCCCACCACGAAGGGGATGTTGTCGAAGTGGTCGGCGATCAACCCGGTGGCCAGCACCGCCAAACCTTGAATGACCTGGACACCGGTCGCCATCACCCCGAAGGCGCGGGCCCGGAAGCCGTTGGGCAGGGCCTGGACGAAGAGCCCGTTTGCCATCGGCAGCATGCCGGCGACCGCGAACCCGCAGAGAGCGGCAAGCAGTGCCACCGCCAGCGGGGGCGGATCGAGCAACGTCGGCACCAGCACCAGTGGGGCGAGCACCGCGAGCGGCCGCATCAGCTTGAGCCGGCGGGCCGGCCCGAACAGGCGGCTCACCAGCAACCCGCCGAGGATGAAACCGACAGGGCTGGCCACCATGATCACTGCTTGGGCCGTGCTCGCGCTCATGTCGCCGTGGCCCTCCTCGTTGGCCCACCCCACGGCCAACCCTTCGGGGAGGATCGAGAAGAGCATCGCGCTGAACACCAGCACCGCGATCGCCCGCAGCACCGGCGTGCCGAACACGATGGTGAAGCCCTGGCGGGTCTCCTGGAGCAGGTGGCTGCGCTGCCCCGGGTTCGGCACCGCCGAGCGGTTGCGCACGCCGAGGCGGACCAGCAGCGCCGAGACGCCGAACGTGGCCGCGTTGAACAGCAGCGCGACCTGCGGGTCGATCGAGGCGACCGCGGCACCGAGCACGTACCCGACGATCTGGGCCGCCTGCCCCACACTGCTGTTCAGCGACAGCCCGAGCACCAGCCGATCCCCGGCGAGCATCTGCGGCATCAACGCGGACTTCGCCGCCTGGCTCGGCGGGTTGGCCAGGGTGGCGGCGAAGATGAGCACCAGCACCGCCTGGTACGGCAGTTGCGGGATGGCGATGAGCAGCATCAGCGCCATCCGGATGAGGTCACACGCCACCATCACCCGCCGGTACGGGTACCGCTCCGCGAGTGCGGCGAGCACCGGACCACCGAGCAGCCAGGGCAGGAAACTGACAGCGAAGGCAGCCGCGGAGAGCCCGACCGATTCGGTCTTCTGGTAGACGAGCAGGGTGACGGCGGCCTTCGCGACGTAATCGCCGACCCAGGAGAGAGCGCCCGCCATGAAGACGGCGCGGAACTCGTGCTGGGCGAACACTTCGCGAAAAGTAGCTGGGCCTTCCGCGGAAGGTCGCTCGTCGGGCACCGTCGCCTCCATCGGCCTCCGGGTCGACCGCTCGTGGCAGCCCGGCCGGAAGCGCTCGTCAGATCTACGGATCAGCGAGGTTGTGATCACGCTTTGGCGGGAACGCGTGCTCCGGATTCTGCCCGATCGTCTGACAACTAGCTAGGTCGAACGGGTCATTCGTCGCTTCCCCGACTGAACGAACGGACGATACCTGAGGGGCCGGGCGGCTCGCGACCCCTGAATCCGAGGACAATGACGGGTGGGTCAGGTGGCACCGCCCTGACCAGTTTCACCGTCCGGCAGGGGTCGGGTGGGAAGCCCGGGAAAGATGCGGGCCGCGGCGATCTGCGCGGTGATCCCCGAGTTCTCCAGCGCCTCCGCCAGTCGCCGACGCAATTCCCGGCCCACCGCGAACTGCCCGTCCGCGGTCGTCTTCACCACCGTCCGGATGACCGCACCGTCCACCGTCACCTGCTCGACACCGAGCACCTCCGGCGCCTCGACGATCTCCGGTGACAGCTCCGGGTCCATCGCGACCGAGGCGGCCGCGGTCCGCAGGACGGCGGTGGCCTCCTCGGTGCTGTTGAACCCGATCGGCAGGTCCACCACCACGAGTGCCCAGCCCTGGCTCTTGTTGCCCACCCGGATGATCTCGCCGTTGCGGATGTACCAGAGCACTCCGCGACCGTCGCGCACTGTGGTCACCCGTAGCCCGACCGCCTCGACCACGCCCATCGCCTCGCCCAGGTCGACGTTGTCGCCCACGCCGTACTGATCCTCGATGAGCATGAACAGGCCGGCGATCAGGTCCTTGACCAGGCTCTGTGCGCCGAAACCGAGCGCGACGCCGGCAATCCCCGCGCTGGCCAGCAGCGGGGCCAGGTCGAAGCTGAACTCACGCAGGATCATCAGCAGCGCGATGCCGAAGACGAACGCGGTGGTCAGGCTGCGCAACACCGAGCCGATCGCCTCGGCCCGCTGCCGTCGCCGCTCGGGCACGAACTCGGTCGGATCGACGGCCGCGCTGGGCACCCGCTCGCGCAGCGGCCGCAGCATCGTCGGCACCGCGCCGTCGGTCGTCGTCCGGACCAACCGGTTGATCGTGCGGTGCACCGCCCAGCGGGCCACCATCGCCAGCGCCAGGATCAGCAGCACCCGTAGCGGCTTGAGCAGGATCCAGTAACTGCCCTCGGCGAACCAGGCCGATTTGGTCATTCTGAACAGGAACTCGCACGAGGAACTGCCCTGGCAGTTCACCGACCCGACGGTGGACAGGGCAAGGGGCGTCACGCTTGCGGCACTCACCCTGTCTTCGTACCGCAAGGAGCCCGGGTGCCCACGGGCGACCCACCGGCCGGGTGACCTGCCGCCGAGGGCGTGGCCGGATCGGGGCGAACCGGCCATCGTGACAGGTGCGGGAGAGAGCTTCGTACCCGGCCCTGGATTAGTACGTGCAATCCGGGGTCCGATCAGGGACTATTGGCGCAACGGACGTCGGTGATCGGCCCGGCGTCGACCGTGTGGGTGGTCATGCCCCGACCTCGGTCGACGGCGGTACGCAGCAGCCGCTGAACCGGGAGGGTGATCGCGATGCCTGACATACGACCCACGGTGGGCTCCGGCGCGTTGGTCCTCAACGCCACCTACGAGCCGCTGTGTGTCGTGTCGGTGCGCCGCGCCGCGATCCTCGTGCTCTCCGCCAAGGCGGTCTGCGTCGCCGACGGCGATGGCATCCTGCACAGCGCTCGCGACGCGCTCCCGGTGCCATCGGTGGTCCGGCTGACCCGCTTCGTCCGCGTGCCGTACCGGACGCACGTCGGGTTGTCCCGGCGGGCGATCTTCGCCCGGGACGGGTGGCGGTGCGCCTACTGTCGCGGGCCGGCCGAGACCATCGACCATGTCTTTCCTCGCAGCCGGGGTGGCCGGCACGCCTGGGAGAACGTGGTCGCCGCGTGTGCCAGGTGCAACCACACCAAGGGCGACAAGACGCCCGCCGAGATGGGGTGGCGGTTGCACGCGCTGCCCGCCGCGCCGAAGGGCACCGCCTGGCGGGTGCTCGGGCACCGCGCCCCCGACCCCCGCTGGGCCGACTGGCTCGACCTGCGGGAGCCGGAAGCCGCCGCCTGACGGCGAACGACGCGGTCAGGCTCCGGGTTGCGGGTGGGTCGCCCGGCGTGTGGCGCGCTCGTGGCGGTCGACTGCTCGACCGTGCGCGACCGCCAGCAGCCGGTCGATCTCGGGCAGCAGTTGCGGGCCGGGCATGACGATGCTGGCGAAGCCGTGGAGCGCGTAGCCAGGGTGCGGCGTGAGGGTGTCGAGCCGGGCGAAGTCGAAAACGTCGCGGTGCTCCTCGAATGACTTGGGCGGGAAGCCGAAGAGTCGCTCGAACTCGTCTCGGCCCAGGTCCAGGTTGAGGCGGAAGACACCGGGGCGGTCCAGCCGTGCGGCCTCGTCGAAGCCGGGCACGTCGTGCTCGACGATGGTGGCGAACGGCTGACGGCGCTCCGGGCCGACGAAGAAGAACCGGTCGCCCCAGGCCGCCTCGGGTGAGCCGTTCTCCTCGCTCGCCACGACCTGCTCGACGCCGGGCAGCGCGGTGATCCGGTCGGCGAGCACTGCCGCGTCGACACCGGTCGGGATGTGCAGTACCGCGTCTGCGTGTTCGATGGTGGCCCGGTCCAGCGGGAAGTAGCGGTGGTCGTGCGTCCGCTGCTCGGCCGGCTCGATGTCGGACGCCGGCACGTACCGGGGGATGCCGGTCTCCTGTTGGAGTCTGCCCTCGTAGGTCGACGCGGCGGGCGCCCCGATGCCGAGCGCCGGGCTCGCGCCGAGGCTGCCGACGATCACCGCGTACCGGTCGCCCAGCAGTGACGCGACGATCGCGCCGGCGCCGGCCCACGACACCTCCGCGCCGGCAAGCGTCATCGTGCTCGGGTGGCGCTGGATGTGCGTGTTGTGCCCGAAGACCAGCGTGGGCCCACGGTGTGCCTCGGCCGATCGGATCGCGAGCAGGTTCTCGGCCATCAGCGCGCCCCGGACCGCGGCCAAGCGGACGAAGCGTTCCTCCTGCGCAAGCGGGGCGGCGGCCGCCGCGTGGTAGCGCAGCACCGCGACCGCGGACGTGGCGTGCACGAGCGCCGCCGGCCAGCCCGCGGACTTCCAGGGTGCCCGCAGGTACAACTCGGTAAGCAGGTCGTCGGCGAGCACCCGCAGTCGTTGGGCGTCGGTCGAGCGCCCCACCGACCGGCCCGGTTCCCAGATCGCGGCCGTGTCACTCCACCGCGTCTCGTCCCCGACCAGGTCGTCGATCTCGGCGGATCGGTCGAGGCCGAGGAAGTCACAGACCCGGGTGAGGTGCCGCCGTGGGCTCGGGGCGTTCGCAAGCTCCAACGGGGCGTCGAAGCCGTGGAACGTCAGGCGTTCGGCGGCCGGCCGTCGCACGTTCCACTCGCGCATCCGCAGCAGGAGGTCGCGGTTGGCCGGGAGGGCGCCGAACCCGTGGCTGAACCCTTCGGAGAGCGCCCGGTCGAGCGGCACGGCGCCACCCTGCACGAACTCGTCGGCGATCAGCCCGGCCGCCCGGTCGCTCTCCACAGCGATCGACCGGTAGCCGTGCTCCGCAAGCGACATGAGGGCGTCGTTGCGGAGTTGGAGGAAGGCGGACTCGCCGTGCGTCGGCTCGCCGAGCGCGAGCAGGTCCGGGGATACCGCGAGCAGGTCGAGAAAAGCTGGCATTCCATAAACCGTATCGTTGAACCAGCGGTTGAGACTCAGCAGCGATGGAGCACGGGTGACAGCCTCACAACCCTCAAACCCGGTGGTACGCCGTCCGATCGACCTCGCGCGTGCCCACGGTCTCTCCGCGCAGGCCGTGCGCAACTACGAACGGGACGGCGTCCTGCCGCCCGCCCAGCGCACGGCGAACGGCTACCGCCGGTTCACCGATGTGCACGCCAGGGCGTTGAGTGCCTATCTCGCGTTGATCGCGGGGCACGGCTACGCGGCAAGCGGGACGATCATGCGGGCCGTCAACCGGGGCGAGATCGACACGGCGTTGCGCACCATCGACGACGGTCATGCCCTGCTCCAGCGCGACCGGGAGACCCTGGACGCGGTCGAGACGGCGGTGGCGACGCTCACCGCCACGCGGCCGCAACCGCCGACCCGCAAAGCCGTGTCCGTCAGCGTGCTGGCCCACCGCCTCGGCGTTGGGCCCGCCACGCTGCGCAAGTGGGAGCGGGCCGGGGTGCTGCGGCCGGTGCGCGATCCGGCGACCCACTACCGGGTCTACCTCCCGGACGACGTCCGCGACGCCGAACTCGCCCACCTGTTGCGCCGCGGCGGTTACCGGCTCGACCACATCGCCGGCGTGCTGCGTCAGGTGCGTGGCGCGGGCGGCGCCGAACCGCTCGCCGCGTCGCTGGGCCGGTGGCGGGAACGGCTCACCGAGCGCGGCCGGGCCATGCTCACCGGGGCCGCCCGCCTCGCCGACTACCTGGACGACGGTCAACCACCATCGCGCGCCTTGATCAACGAGGCGAACACCACCACGTTGTCGGAGTAGCCGGTCTCGCCGCCGACCCACTGGCCGCCGCAGGTGATCAGTCGAAGGCTCGGGTGGCTGAAGTCGCCGTACACCTCGTCCACCGGCAGTCGGCCCTTGTCGAACTTCTCCACCGAGTTCACCTCGAAGACCGCCACGCTGCGGTCGGTGCGGGTGACCTCGATCTGGTCGCCGTCGCGCAGTTCGCGGAGCTGGTGGAAGACCGCCGGCCCGCTCGTGGTGTCGACGTGCCCGACAATCACCGCCGGGCCGTACTGGCCGGGGGTTGGCCCCTTGTCGTACCAGCCGGCCTCCTGGGCGCGGGCCGCGTCCGGCACGGCGATGGTGCCGTCCGGTGCGATGCCCACGTCGTGCACGGGCGCCCGCAGGTCGATCTTCTCGATGGCGAGGCCGGTCGGGCGGCTGGCCGTCAGCACCGGGAACTTCTTCGGCGGCGGTCGGAAGCCGGCGCTGAGCCGGTCGGGTAGCAGGCTCATCCCGGTCACCTGCTCGACGCCGAGCATCGCCACGATCAGCACCATCACCGCGGCGATGGCCAGCACCGGAAGCCCCGGTCCCGTACCGAAACGGGGTCGGAACGACCGTGATCCGGCCGGGCGCGGCGGCAGCGGGGCGACGGCCGGATCCGGGGTGGCGACGCTTGCCGACCCGGCCTGCCCGGCGACCCGACCCAGCCGGCCGGAGGCGCGGGCCACCAGCCGGCCGGAGGCGCGCAGCAGCGGCCCGGCCCGGAAGCGGGCGCGGCGGTCCGGCCGCGCACGCGCGGATCTGCGGGTCATTGGTCACCCGGCTCAGGAGCCGGCTCCGGTCCGACGTCGGCCGCCCGCCATTCCGAGTGCGACAGCGGTGGCGACAAGCGCCACGCCGCCGAGCACCAGCAACGAGCCGGTGCCACGACCGCCGGCCGTCCCGCCGCCCCCGGTCGCCGGTCCCTTGCTGGGTGAGGCCATGTTCAGCACGGTGAGCGTGGTCGAGGCCGTCTGGCCGTTCTCGCAACGCAGGTCGACCGGGTAGTCGCCGGCCGGCTTGTCGCGCGGGATGGTGGCCTGCCCGGTCAGGAAGCCTTTGTCCGGTCTGAGCATCACGTTCCCGAACGCGTCGGAGCGCACGGTGGACTGGCGGTTGTTGTTGTCGTTGTCGCAGCTCGCCTTGATGCTGACCCGGCTGCCAGCCTGGGCGCTGTTCGGCGTCACCTCGACGAAGATGTTCTCGCCGGCGCGCGCCGGCGCCACCGACATCAGGACGAACGCCCCGACCAGCGCAACCAGTGTCAGTGCGGACGAGAGCGCACGGTTGATCGTGCGGATTCCCTGCATGATTTCCCCCCAACCGGCGACGACCGCCGGAACCTCCGCCCCTCATTCCGCCTCCGCGCCGCGAGGCGGCACTCCGGACGGAGGGAAGGGCGTCCCCTGGGCACGGCGCTGCTTTCCCGCTGGCTCGGGGCCAAACCCGCCTCAGCCGCGGCGGGGGGAGGGGAGGGCAGTGATCGGTTGCCAGTCGAGCGGGGAGGAGAGGACCATCGTGCTCGACGGCTGGCCGTACGGGGCGAGCCGGTCGATGACCGCCTCGAAGTCGCCGATCGAGCCGGCGGCCACCTTGAGCATGCTGCACGCGTCGCCGGTGATGCGGTGGATCTCCAGGATCTCCGGCCAGCCGGCCACCGCCGGGTCGTGCAGGATGCAGCGCGCGCCGTAGCAGGACATCCGGATCAGCGCGACCACTGTGCGGCCGGCCCGGGTCAGGTCGACGTGGGCGTGGTAGCCGGTGACGACCCCGGCCTCCTCCAGCCGGCGAACCCGCTCGGCGACGGCCGGTGGGGACAGGTGCACCCGCCGGGACAGCTCGCTGAAGGAGAGCCGTGCGTCGGCCTGCAACTCGCGCAGCAGCGCCCAGTCCATGTCGTCCACGCTCAGACCTTACTTTCGTGAAGCAGATTCGCCTAGTTGCCTTCGGTTCGTCAAGACATCGCGGCGAGAGCCGTTGATCCGGCATTCCGTAGGTCGATCCGACCGCGAGATCATGACGTCGACACGTCCGGGGGAGGGAGACGACTGGTGGATCAGACGGAACGGCGGGCGCCGAACCGCCCCGCCTCGGTGCGGCCGGTGACCCCACGACAGCGGGCCGCCCGTGCCGCGCGCAACGGTGGCGAGCCCACCCTGGAATTCGCCGACCTGGTGCCCTACGACGCGTACGTGCGGGCCAGCGCGCTGCACAAGCTGCAGCAGCCCCTCAGCGACGACCCCGGCGAGATGTCCTTCCTGATGGTCAGCCAGATCATGGAGTTGTACTTCGGGCTGACCTGCCACGAGCTACGGGAGACCCAGCGCCTGCTGCGCGCCGACCAGGTCTGGAACGCGGTGGCCCCGCTGCGCCGCGCCACCCTGCACCTGGAGGGGCTCAACGCCGCCTGGCAGGGGCTGCGCTGGATGACGCCTGCCGACTTCAACAGGTTCCGCAACCTGCTCGGCGAGGGCTCCGGCTTCCAGTCGGCGATGTACCGCCACCTGGAATTCCTGCTCGGGCTGCGCGACCCGGCGCTGATCCGGCCCTTCCGCCGGCAGACCGAGGTGCACGCCGCGCTGAGCGCCGCGCTGGCCGCCCCGAGCCTCTGGGACGACGTGGTCGCGCTGCTCGCCCGGCGTGGCTTCGACCTCCCCGCCGAGCTGCTCGACCGGGACGTCGCGGTGGAGCACGACCCGCAGCCGTCGGTCGAGGCGGCCTGGGTACGGATCTACGCCGACACCGGCCCGGACAACCACCTGCGCCTGCTCGGCGAGGCACTCAGCGGCGTCGCCGAGGAGTTCGGTGACTGGCGCTGGAACCACGTCAAGGCGGTGCAGCGGACGATGGGCGCCAAGGTCGGCAGCGGCGGCTCCGCCGGTCTGGCGTGGTTGCAGCGCAGCATGTCCCGGGTGGTCTTCCCGGAGCTGTGGTCGGCCCGTACCGCGATGTGACCGGAGAGCGAGACATGTGCACCCCTGAACATGAGGCACGCCGCCTCGACGAGGCCGACCCCGGGCACCGGCACCTGTTCCACGTGCCGCCGGCCGACGGCGGCGACCACCCCGAGTCGGCGTACCTGGCCGGCAACTCGCTCGGCCTGCAACCCCGGGCCACCCGCGACGAACTCCTGGCCGACCTGGACGCCTGGGGGCGGCTCGGCGTCGAGGGGCACCTGGAGGCGGAGCGCGCCTGGCTGCCGTACCACGAGCTGTTGACCGCGCCGGCCGCCCGACTGGTCGGCGGCCGGCCCGCGGAGACCGTGGTGATGAACTCGCTCACTGTCAACCTGCACCTGCTGATGGTGAGTTTCTACCGCCCGACCGGCACCCGCACCCGCATCGTCATCGAGGACGCCGCGTTCCCCTCGGACAGCTACGCGGTGCGCAGTCAGGCCCGGTTCCACGGCCTGGACCCGGACGAGACGGTGGTCCGGTTGCGTCCGCGTGCCGGCGAGGACGCCCTGCGCACCGAGGACGTGACCGACTACCTGGCCGCCGAGGGTGACCGGGTGGCGCTGGTGCTGCTCGGCGGGGTCAACTACCTGACCGGCGAGCTGTTGGACATCGCGGCGATCACGGCCGCCGGCCGGGCGGCCGGAGCCGTGGTCGGCTGGGACCTGGCCCACGCGGTCGGCAACGTGCCGCTGGCCCTGCACGACTGGGACGTCGACTTCGCGGCCTGGTGCTCCTACAAGTACCTGAACTCGGGCCCCGGCGCGCTGGCTGGCGTCTTCGTGCACGAACGGCACCTCGGCGACCCCGACCTGCCCCGCTTCGAGGGCTGGTGGAGCACCGCTGCGGCCACCCGGTTCGAGATGACCCCGGTCTCCCGGCCACCGGCCACTGTGGAGGCCTGGCAGATCTCCAACCCGCCGATCTTCGCGATGGGTCCGGTGCGCACCTCGCTGGAGCTGTTCGACGCGGTCGGCATGCCCGCGTTGCGCGCCCGCAGCCAACGACTCACCGGCTGGCTGGAGTCACTGCTGGACGAGGTCGTCGCCGACCGGCCGCTGCGCGTGATCACCCCCCGCGACCCGGCCCGGCGGGGCTGCCAACTCTCGGTCCGCATCGGCGCCGGCAGCGCCGCCGAACTGACCAAACGCCTGCGGTACGAGCACGGCGTCATCGCCGACGCCCGTGAGCCGGACGTCGTCCGGTTCGCCCCGGTGCCGCTCTACTCCACGTACCACGACTGTTGGCGGGCCGCCGCGGCGCTGGCGGCGACGGTGGGGGCGACCTCATGACCGCCCGGCGGGACGAGATCGCGGTCATCGGTGCTGGGCTGGCCGGCTGCCTGGCCGCCTGCTTCCTGGCCCGGCGCGGCTACCCGGTGGCCCTCTACGAGCGCCGGTCCGACCCGCGGGCCGGCACGGCCGAGCGCGGTCGCTCGATCAACCTGGCGCTCTCCGAGCGCGGGTTGGACGCGTTGCGCCGCATCGGCCTGGCCGAGCAGGTACTCACCGACGCGCTGCCGATGCGCGGCCGGATGATCCACCCGGTCGAGGGCGAGCAGCAGTTCCAGTCGTACAGCGCGACCGGTGACCGGGCGATCAACTCGATCAGCCGGGGCGCCCTGAACAACGCCCTGCTGGACGAGGCCGCCGCGCTGCCCGGAGTACGGGTCGTCTTCGACCACCGGCTGGTCGGGCTCGACCCGACCGACGGGACCCTGAGCTTCGAAACCCCGCAGGGCCCGGTCGCCGCCAAGGCGTCGGTCGTGCTGGGCGCCGACGGCGCCGGCTCCGCGGTGCGCGGGCAGTTGCTCGCGTACGGGCTGCTGGACGAGAGCGTGGACTTCCTCGACTACGGCTACAAGGAGCTGACGATCCCGCCGCTGGGCGGGGACTTCGCGCTCGACCCGGACGCGCTGCACATCTGGCCGCGCGGCACCTCGATGATGATCGCGCTGCCCAACCCGGACCGCTCCTTCACCTGCACGCTGTTCTGGCCCAACGAAGGGGCCGGGAGCTTCGCGGCCCTTGCCGATCCGGCGGCGATCGAGGAGCACTTCGCCACGCACTACCCGGACGTCATCCCGTTGACGCCGAACCTGGTCGACGACTACCAGCACAACCCGGTGGGCGTGCTCGGCACGGTCCGCTGCACCCCGTGGCAGGTCTTCGGCAAGGTCGGGCTGCTCGGCGACGCGGCGCACGCGATCGTGCCGTTCTACGGCCAGGGCGCCAACTGCGCGTTCGAGGACGTGGTCGAGCTGGACCGCTGCCTGGACGAGTGCGCCGACGACTGGTTGGCGGCGCTGCCGCTGTTCCAGCGACGCCGCCAGGAGAACGCCGAGGCGATCGCCACGATGGCGCTCACCAACTTCGTGGAGATGCGGGACAAGGTCGCCTCCCCGGTCTTCCAGCTCCGCCGCCGGATCGAGCACGCTCTGGAACGTGCCCTGCCCGGCCGGTACGTTTCCCAGTACGAGCTGGTGTCCTTCTCCACCACCCCGTACGCGGAGGTGCGCCGCCGGGTGCGCCGGCAGCACCGGGTGCTCGGCGCGGTCGTCGGCGGGGCGGTGCTGCTGCTGGTCGGCGCGACACTCGGTCGAGGGAGGCGCGGATGACCGCCAACTGGGATCCGCTGCTGATGGCCGGCCACCCGTCGGCCGGGCCGCAGCGGTTGCGCAACTTCGTCGGTGGCGAGTTCGTCGACGGTGGCCCGACGTTCGCCAAGGCCAGCCCGGTGACCGGGGAGCAGGTCTTCGAGGTGGTCGAGGCGTCGCGGTCCACCGTGGACGACGCGGTGGCCGCCGCGCGGGCCGCGTTGCGCGGCCCGTGGGGCCGGATGGGCGAGCGGGAACGCGCCGAGGTGCTGCGCCGGGTCGCCGACGAGTTGGAGCGCCGCTTCGACGATCTGGTCACCGCCGAGGTCGCCGACACCGGCAAGTCCATCGCGCAGGCCCGGACGCTCGACATCCCACGTGGCGCGGCGAACTTCCGGGCGTTCGCGGAGATCGTGGCGACCGCACCCACCGAGTCGTTCACCACCGTGACCCCGACCGGCGGCCGGGCGCTCAACTACGCGCTGCGCAAGCCGGTCGGCGTGGTCGCGGTCATCGTGCCGTGGAACCTGCCGCTGCTGCTGCTCACCTGGAAGGTCGCCCCGGCGCTGGCCTGTGGCAACGCCGTGGTGGTCAAGCCCAGTGAGGAGACGCCCGCCTCGGCGACGGTGCTCGCCGAGGTGATGGCCGCCGCGGGCGTACCGGCCGGGGTGTTCAACCTGGTGCACGGGTTCGGGCCCGACTCGGCCGGCGAGCACCTCACCCGCCACCCCGGGGTCGACGCGATCACCTTCACCGGCGAGTCGGCCACCGGCGGCGCGATCATGCGGGCCGCCGCCGACGGGGTGAAGGCGGTCAGCTTCGAGCTGGGCGGCAAGAACGCCGGCCTGGTCTTCGCCGACGCCGACCTGGACGCCGCGGTGGCCGGCTCGGTGCGCTCCAGCTTCACCAATGGCGGGCAGGTGTGCCTCTGCACCGAACGCATCTACGTGCAGCGCGGAGTCTTCGAGGAGTTCACCGACCGGCTGGCGAAGCGGGCCGGTGAGTTGGCGTACGGCTGGCCGACCGACGAGGCCACCGCCACCATGCCGCTGATCTCCCACCAGCACCGGTCGAAGGTGCTCGGCGCGTACGACCTGGCCCGCACCGAGGGCGCCGAGGTGCTCACCGGCGGCGGCACGCCCACCTTCGGCGACGCCCGCGACGGCGGGTCGTACGTGCAGCCGACAGTGCTCACCGGGCTCGGCCCGGATGCCCGCACCAACCGGGAGGAGATCTTCGGCCCGGTGGTGCACGTCGCCCCGTTCGACACCGAGGAGGAGGCGTACGCCCTCGCGAACGGCACCGAGTACGGTCTCGCGGCGACCGTGTGGACCCGGGACGTGGGCGTCGCGCACCGCGCCGGTGCCCGGCTGGACGCGGGCATCGTCTGGGTCAACACCTGGTTCCTGCGTGACCTGCGGACCCCGTTCGGCGGGGTGAAGGCGTCCGGCATCGGCCGCGAGGGCGGCGTGCACTCGTTGAACTTCTACTCCGAACTGACGAACGTCTGCGTGGACCTGTCGTGAGCCGTGGCGAGGGAGCGGGCATGGAAGCTGACATCGAGGCCGCCAACCGGGAGTTGGCCGACGCCCGCAGCACCGGCAAGCCGTGCCCGCCGCTGCGAGGGCGGCTGCTGCCGGAGGGGGACGTCGAGTCCGCGTACCGGGTGCAGCAACTCCAGGCGCGGGCCTGGCAGGGCCGCGGCGAACGCCGGGTCGGCGCGAAGATCGGGCTGACCTCCCGGGCGGTGCAGGAGACCTTCGGGGTGTTCCAACCGGACTTCGGCATGCTCACCGACGCCATGGCGGTCGGCGACGGGGTCGAGGTGCCCTCCGACCGGCTGCTCCAGCCCCGGGTCGAGGCGGAGATCGCGTTCGTGCTCGACAAGGATCTGCCGGACCCGCAGCTCACCACCGTCGACCTGATCCGCGCGGTCGACCACCTGCTGCCGGCCATCGAGATCGTCGACTCGCGGATCGCCGCCTGGGACATCTCCATCGTGGACACCGTCGCCGACAACGCCTCCAGCGGGCTCTTCGTGCTCGGCACCACGCCGCGCCGCCTCGCCGACGTCGACCTGCGGCTGTGCGGGATGGTGCTGGAACACGCCGGTGAGCCGGTCTCGGTGGGCGCGGGCGCGGCCTGCCTGGGCAACCCGCTGCACGCCCTGCACTGGCTGGCCGGCACCCTCGCGCGCGCCGGTGACCCGCTGCGCGCCGGGGACGTGGTGCTCTCCGGGGCGCTCGGCCCGATGGTGCCGGTCACCCCGGGAGCCGCGTACGAGGCGCGGATCTCCGGGCTCGGTTCGGTACGCACATCCTTCAGCGACAGGGGCGGCCAATGAGCGAGCGTCAGCGAGCGAATCATCGGCGCAGGGTTGTGGGCGCTCAGGGCGGCACGGAGCGAAGCGGAGTGTCGGCATGAGCGTCGGAGTGGCGGTGCTGGGATCGGGAAACATCGGCACCGACCTGATGATCAAAGTGCTGCGGCTGAGTGACAGCCTGCGGATGGTGGCGATGGCCGGCATCGACCCGGCCTCCGACGGGCTGGCGCGCGCCCGCCGGCTCGGCGTCGCCACCACCGCCGACGGCGTGGGCGGGCTGGTGGCGATGCCCGAGTTCGCCGACGTCGAGCTGGTCTTCGACGCCACCTCGGCCGGCGCGCACCGGCACCACGACGAGGTGCTGCGCGCGCACGGCCGGACCGTGGTCGACCTGACCCCGGCCGCGCTCGGCCCGTACGTGGTGCCGCCGGTCAACCTCGACGAGCACCTGCACGAGCGCAACGTCAACATGGTGACCTGCGGCGGGCAGGCCACAGTGCCGATCGTCGCCGCCGTCCGCCGGGTCACCCCGGTGGCGTACGGGGAGATCGTCGCGTCGATCGCGTCGAAGTCCGCCGGGCCGGGGACCCGGGCCAACATCGACGAGTTCACCGAGACCACGGCGCGGGCCATCGAGGTGGTCGGTGGGGCCGAACGGGGCAAGGCGATCATCGTGCTGAACCCGGCGGACCCGCCGCTGCTGATGCGCGACACCGTCTACTGCCTCTGCCCGGACGCCGACGCGGACACCGACGCCATCGCCGCCTCGGTGGCGGACATGGTGGCGACGGTGCAGGAGTACGTCCCCGGCTACCGGCTCAAGCAGGACGTGCAGTTCGACCGGGTCGAGGCGTACCTGCCGACGCTCGGGCGGCGGCTCACCGCTCTTCAGGTGTCGGTCTTCCTGGAGGTCTCCGGAGCCGGGCACTACCTGCCCGCGTACGCCGGCAACCTCGACATCATGACCTCCGCCGCGCTGCGCACCGCCGAGCGGCTGGTGGCCCTGCGTTCTCCGGAGGTGGCCGCGCCATGACCGAGCTGTACATCCAGGACGTGACGCTGCGCGACGGCATGCACGCCATCGCCCACCAGTACACGGTCGAGCAGGTCCGCACCATCGCCGCCGCGCTGGACGCCGCCGGGGTGGCCGCCATTGAGGTGGCGCACGGCGACGGGCTCGCCGGTTCCAGCGTCAACTACGGCCACGGCGCGGCAAGCGACGCCGAGTGGATCTCCGCAGCGGCCGAGGTGCTGACCACGGCGAAGCTGACCACCCTGCTGCTGCCCGGCATCGGCACCATCGCCGACCTGAAGGCCGCGAAGGCGCTCGGGGTGACAAGTGTGCGGATCGCCACCCACTGCACCGAGGCGGACATCTCCGCCCAGCACATCTCCTGGGCCCGGGAGAACGGCATGGACGTGGCCGGGTTCCTGATGATGTCGCACATGAACGATCCGGCCGGGCTCGCCGGGCAGGCCAAGCTCATGGAGTCGTACGGGGCGCACTGCGTCTACGTGACCGACTCCGGCGGTCGGCTGCTGATGTCCGACGTGGCGCAACGGGTCGACGCGTACCGGCAGGTCCTCGCCCCGGAGACGCAGATCGGCATCCACGCGCACCACAACCTGTCCCTCGGGGTGGCGAACAGCGTGCTCGCCGTCGAGCACGGCCGGGTCACCGGGTCCGCGCCGGTCGGCCCGGACGCGCCCCACGGCCGGACCGTCCGCGTCGACGCCTCCCTCGCCGGCATGGGCGCGGGTGCCGGCAACGCGCCGCTTGAGGTCTTCGTGGCGGTCGCGGAGCTGCACGGCTGGAAGCACGGCTGCGACGTGTTCGCGCTCATGGACGCCGCCGACGACATCGTCCGCCCGTTGCAGGACCGACCGGTCCAGGTGGACCGCGAAACGCTCTCCCTGGGGTACGCCGGGGTCTACTCCAGCTTCCTGCGGCACGCCGAGCGGGCCTCCGCGAAGTACGGCGTGGACGTCCGCTCGATCCTGGTCGAGCTGGGCCGGCGGCGGATGGTCGGCGGTCAGGAGGACATGATCGTGGACGTCGCACTCGACCTGGCCGACAAGGAGCAGCTGTGAGCGCGAGGAGTGAGCCGGGTTTGCGAGCCCCGCAGTCGCGAACGGAAGGTGACGCAGCATGATCGGCGTAGACATCGTCGGGATCGCCGAGAAGCTGGGCGCGGCGGCCGACACGGCCACCGCGATCCCGCAGCTCGCCGCCGAGACCGGCCTCGACGTGGACACCGCGTACGCCGTGCAGGCCGCGCTGCTCCAGCGCCGCCTCGACGCCGGCGAGCGGCTGGTCGGGCTGAAGATGGGGCTGACCAGCAGGGCGAAGATGGCCCAGGTCGGGGTGGACGAGGTGATCTGGGGGCGGCTCACCAACGCGATGCGGGTGCCCGACGGTGGTGTGGTGGACCCGGCCGCGTACATCCATCCCCGGGTGGAGCCGGAGGTGGCGTTCCTGCTGGACCGGCTGCCCGAGCCGGGCGAGCCGGTCGGCGACTTCGCCACTGCCGTCCGCGCGGTCGCGCCGGCCATCGAGCTGATCGACTCCCGGTACGCGGACTTCCGCTTCTCGCTTCCGGACGTGGTCGCCGACAACACCTCGGCCGCCGCGTTCGTGATCGGGCCGTGGTCGCCGGTGCCGGCGGGGCTGGACAACCTGGGCGTGCTGCTGGAGGTCGACGGTCGGGTGGCGCAGGTCGGTTCGACTGCGGCGATCCTCGGCGATCCGCGCCGGGCCCTCGACGAGGGCATCCGGTTGGCCGGCCGGCACGGGGTGCGGTTGGAGTCCGGCTGGGTGTTCCTGGCCGGCGCGGCCACCGCCGCCGTCCCGCTGCGTCCCGGCGCACACGTCCGTGCCGTCGTGGAGAAGCTCGGCACCGCGTCTCTGCGGGCGTCGTCGTGACCGCGCGGGTGGTGGCCGGCAAGGCCACGCCGCGGGGGGCTTTTCCGCACGTCAGGGTGGCGGGTGGGTTCGTCTTCGTCTCCGGTACGTCGTCGCGGCGGCCGGACAACAGCTTCGCGGGCGTGTCGGTCGACGAGTTCGGTACGACGAACCTCGACATCCGGGTGCAGACCCGGGCGGTGATCGAGAACATCGGCGATCTGCTGCGCTCGGTCGGCGCGGACCTCACCGACCTCGTCCAGGTGAGCACGTACCTGGTCAACATGAACGACTTCGGCGGCTACAACGAGGTGTGGGCGGAGTTCTTCGACGCGTCCGGTCCGACCCGCACCACGGTGGCCGTGCACCAGTTGCCGCACCCGCACCTGCTCATCGAGATCCAGGCCGTGGCCGTTCTGCCGTCCTCCGGAGGTCAGTCGTGAGTGAGATCGCCGAGCCGTTCAGCTTCCCGGGATGGATCGCTGACAACAAGCACCTGTTGAAGCCGCCGGTGGGCAACAAGGAGATGTTCCCCGGCGGGGACGACTTCATCGTGATGGTGGTGGGCGGGCCCAACCAGCGCACCGACTTCCACGTGGATCCGTACGAGGAGTTCTTCTACCAGGTCAAGGGCAACATGCACATCAACCTGATGACCCCGGAGGGGCCGCGTACGGTGCACGTGCGCGAGGGGCAGATGTGGATGCTGCCGCGCAACACCCCGCACTCGCCGCAGCGGCCGGAGGCCGGCTCGATCGGCATGGTCGTGGAGCGGGTCCGCGAGGAGGGCACCCTGGAGACCTTCCAGTGGTACTGCCCCGAGTGCGGCAACAAGGTGCACGAGGTGGAGTTGCAGGTCCGCGACATCGCGGCCGACCTGCCGCCGGTGTTCCAGGCGTTCTACGCCGACGAGGCCGCCCGTACCTGCGCCAACTGCGGCACCCTGCACCCGGGCAGGGGCTGATGCCCGTAGGCGTGGTCGACGTGCACACGCACGTCGTACCGAAGGGGTGGCCGGACCTCGGCGCGGCGTGCGGCGGGTCCGGTTGGCCGTGGCTGCGGGTCGACTCCGAGCGCGCCGCCATGATCATGGTGGGGGAGACGGAGTTCCGCCCGGTCGGCGCCGAGTGCTGGGACGCGTCGCGCCGGCTTGCGGACATGGACGCCGACGGCGTGGACGTGCAGGTGGTCTCGCCGACACCGGTGTTCTTCAGCTACGACCGTCCGGCCGACCAGGCGGTCAAGGTCGCTCGGATCTTCAACGACCTGACCCTGGAGGTCACCGCGGCCGGCGGCGACCGACTGGTGCCGTTCTGCCAGGTGCCCCTCCAGGACCCGGACGCCGCGTGCGCCGAGCTGGATCGCAGCCTGGCCGCCGGGCACGTGGGCGTGGAGATCGGCAACCACGTCGGCGACCGGGACCTGGACGACGCGGGGGTGGTCACCTTCCTCCAGCACTGTGCCGAGGTGGGCGCGCCCGTGTTCGTCCACCCGTGGGACATGGCGGCCGGTCCGCGCCTGGACCGCTGGATGGCCCGGTGGCTCACCGGGATGCCCGCCGAGACGCACCTGTCGGTGCTGGCGATGATCCTGGGCGGCGTCTTCGACCGGGTACCCGAGACGTTGCGGATCTGCTTCGCGCACGGTGGCGGCAGCTTCCCGTTCTGGCTCGGCCGCGCCGACAACGCCTGGCACCGCCGGGGCGACCTGGTCCGTGGCGCGTCCGCAGCCCCGCCCAGCAGCTACGTCGACCGGTTCAGCGTCGACTCGGTGGTCTTCGCGCCGCCCGCGCTGCGGCTGCTCGTCGACACGATGGGGGAGGACCGGGTGCTGGTCGGCAGCGACTACCCGTACCCGTTGGGCGAACGCCCGGCCGGCGCGGTGGTCCACGAGGCCGACTTCCTCAGCGACGACCAACGCGACAAGCTGTTGTCCACAAACGCCCGGCGCTTCCTCGGCATGTCACATATATAAAGCTCGTCTCCGAATATATACTCGGGGCATGAAGACAGTTATCGACCTTGATGATGAGCTGCTCGAACGTGCCCGCCGCGAGCTGGGCACCAAGAGCAAGAAGGACACGATCCACGCTGCGCTCCGGCTCGTCGCGGAGCGCAGCGAACGGATGGAGGCCATCCGGGAGCTGATTTCGATCTCTATCGAACAGGACTGGACCGGCTTGGTCGAAGACGACAAGACGCCGCGCGGCGAGCAGGACGCCGCGTGATCCCACCGGCCGGGCTCTACCTCATCGACACGTCGGCCTGGAGTCGCCTCCGCCAGCCGGCGGTGGCTAAGCGGATCACGACCATTCTCGAGGAACGGCTCGCGGCGACCTGCGTTCCGCTTGATCTCGAGAACGGGCGAAGCGCTCGCGACTTTAGTGACGCCATGACGGTGCGGGCACGCCGTGCAGAGCTGATGATCGACCTTCCGATCACTCCGGCCCTGGCGACTAGGGCGCGCGACCTGCAACTGGCGCTGACAGTCCGTGGCCACCATCGGGCGGCCAGTCCCGTCGACGTCCTGGTCGCGGCGGCCGCCGCCGAATACTCCGCAATCGTCCTGCACTACGACCGCGATTTCGACCTGATCAGTGACATCGGCGGACCGCGCAGTGAATGGGTGGCACCTGCGGGCACGCTGGACCGGCTGTGAGTCGCCGTGTCTGCACCTCGCGGCCGCTTGCAGCCGGCAGGATGACGGGATGGCCGAGCCGCACGACCTGACCGCGTTGGAGCAGGCCGCCGCGATCGCCAGCGGTGAGCTGTCCAGCGTCGACCTGGTCGAGCACCACCTACGCCGGGTGGCCGCCCTCGGCGACACCGTTGGCGCGTTCGTCACCGTCACCGAGGACCTCGCCCGGCAGGCCGCCCGCGCCGCCGACGCCGCGCCCACCGAGGCGCGCGGCCCGCTGCACGGTGTGCCGACCGCGATCAAGGACCTGACGCTCACCGCCGGGGTCCGCACCACCTTCGGCTCGGCCGCGTTCATCGACTTCGTCCCGCCGGTCGACGCCGACGTGGTCCGGTTCATCAAGGCCGCCGGCCTGGTCAGCCTCGGCAAGACCACCACCTCCGAGTTGGGCTGCTCGCTCTACTCGGAAGGTCGGGTCGCGCCCCCGGCCCGCAATCCGTGGCAGTTGGCGTACACCGCGGGCGGGTCCAGCGGCGGCGCGGCGGCGGCGGTCGCGGCCGGGCTGGTCCCGGTCGCCCAGGGGTCCGACGGCGGCGGCTCGCTGCGCATCCCGGCGTCGCTCTGCGGCCTCGTCGGCTACAAGCCCAGCCGCGGCCTCGTCTCCGGCGGGCCGGTCGGCTCCGGCGCGTTCGGCCTGCCCACCAGCGGCCCGCTCGGGCGGACCGTCACCGACGTCGCGGCGCTGCTCGACGTCATGGCCGTGCCGGTCCCCGGCGAGCCCTACCTGCCGCCGACCGCGCCGCCGGGCGGCTACCTGGCCGCCGCGCGCCGCGCCGCGCCCGGCCCGCTGCGGATCGGCCGGTTCACCACGCCGATGCTCGCCGACGAGCCGGTGCACCCCGACTGCGTGGCCGCCGTGGACCGGGCCGCCGCGCTGCTCACCGCGGCCGGCCACGAGGTGGTCGAGGTGCCGCCGCCGCTCGGGCCGGCGGCGTGGCCGCTGTTCGAAATCCTCTGGTACGTGCTGGCGCTCGCCCCGGTGCCGGCCCAGCGGGAGGCGGAGCTGCTGCCGCTGACCCGGTTGCTGCGGGCCCGCGGCGCCGAGATCTCCGCCGGCACCCTGGCCGCCACCCTCGGCGAGTTGCAGGCGCAGGTCCGTCTCGGTGCCCGGCGCACCGCCGGATACGACCTGCTGCTCTGTCCCACCCTCGCGGCCCCGCAGGCACCCGTCGGCTGGTTCACCGCCGATGGCGACCCGGCTGCCGATTTCGACAGGCAACGCCGCTTCTCGCCCTACTGCGCCATCTTCAACGTCACAGGCGATCCCTCCGTCTCGCTGCCGGTGGGCGTCACGACCGACGGCCTGCCCGTCGGGGTGCTGCTCACCGGCCGGTACGGCGACGACGCGCGGCTCATCGCTACCGCTGCGCAACTGGAGAAGTCCAGTGACGGATGGGATCGGCACCCCGCAATCTGGCGAGCCGTCGACTCCGCTAACGTGAATGGCGACGGAGTCGGGCGGTCGACATCATGATCGTCCATCCGACCCGGTTGTTCGAGGTCGTCCTTCTTCCGCCTGGGGGCGTTGGGATTGTCTGTTACCGAGACGTTGCTGGTCTTCGTCGGCATCCCGTTGGCCGCGGTGCTGGTCATCGCCGGCCTGTCGTACGCCGGTAGCCGTGGGGGTGCCACCGGCGGTGGCGGTGGCGCGAAGCGCTACCGGCCGGGCCGGCCCTTCGACTTCACTCCGGTCTGGTTCCTGGGCCGCCCGGAGCAGCTGGCCGACTCGGCCGGCACCGCGCTGACGGCGGGGGCGCAGGCGCCCGCGCTGACCAGCCACAAGCTTGAGCAGGCCAGCGTCGACGCGCCGGCCGGTGGAACCGGAGGCGCAAGTGACCGTTGGTGAGAAGCAGACCGGGTCGGAAAATCCGCCCGAGGTGCTGGACGGGCCCTTCTCGACCCGCCAGCTACTGCGCATCGACGAGGCGCTGCGCCTGGCCGACAAGGGCACCGGCCTGGTCTTCTCGGTCTTCGTGGGCGGTCTCGACGAGCCGACCCGGGAGCACGCCCAGCGGCTGCACCGCCAGCTCGCCGACCCCGACAAGTCGGTGCTGATCGCCGTGTCACCCAACCAGCGCCAGTTGGAGATCATCACCGGACGCTACGCGCGCAAGCGCATCCCCGACACGTACGCCAAACTGGCCGCGCTCTCCATGGCTGGCGCGTTCAGCGGCGGGGACCTGGCCGGCGGCATCATCAACGGCCTCGACCAGCTCGCCAGCCACGCCGGCAAGGGCTGAGCCACACGCGACGAAGCCCGGTCCGCGTTCCAGCGGGCCGGGCTTTCGTGTCTCAACGGGGCCAGGCGCTCGGATCCAACCTCATCGTCCACGGCTCGTCCACGGTCACCGCGTCGTCCGGACCGACGGTGCCCAACAGCTCGTAATGGTCGCCCTCGCCGAGCCGATAGCGGTAGATGACCGGGCCGAGGTCACCCCGTTCCACCCGCCAGTAATGGGGGATGCCTGCCTCAGCGTAGAGGGCGGGTTTGGTGAAGCGATCGTGGCGACGGCTTCCCGTCGACTCGACTTCCAGCACGAGCGCGATGTTCTTGGGTTCGGCCCACATCCGCCCGCGCGGTGCGCTTGGTAGCAACACCGTCAGATCGGGGATGAGATTGCCGCCGGGGACCTGCACCCCGATCTCCCGGATCACCCGCCAACCGGCGGGGGCCGACTGGCGAATCGCCATCCGAATCTCGTCCGCCAGCTCATGGTGCTCTGGTCCGGCTGGAGGCGTCACGTGCAGGCTCCCGTCGATGATCTCGTAGCGGTTACCGTCGGCAGGCAGGTCGAACAGATCCTGCTCGCGCCAGCCCCGATCCGGGGGCCGCCACTCGTAGGTCGGCTGTGCCATCACGTCCACCTCCTCTCGCAACCATAATGGCCCGGTGCTGGCGAGGACTCGCGTCCACGCCGGCACCGGGCCGCGTACTGCCTGATCAGCTCTGCTGAGCGTCCTTCGCGCGGGCCTTGAGCGCCCGCACCACGCCGTCGCGGCCCTCGGCCACCAGCCGGCGCAACGGGCCGGGATGCCCGTCACCGGCCAGCCACGCGTCGGTGGCCGCCACCGTGTCGTCCTCCACCAGGTAGATCGGGTACGCGAGCTGCGCGAACTCCTGCGCCGGCTCGCTGTCCCGGGTGGCCCACACCTGGCCGACCGCCGCGAAGTACCGCTCCCGGTAGGGCGCGATCAGGTCCACCTGCGCCGGGTGGGCGAGGCCCTGCAACAGCGCCCGGTGCCGCCAGTTGGGCAGGGCGTCCGGGCCGGTCAGCAGCGCCCAGACGGCCGCCTTGTTCTCCGCCGTCGGCACCAGCGCGTGCGCGTACGCCGCCTCCCGTTCGCCGCTGGCGGTGCGGTCGCCGGCCAGTTCCGCCTCGATCTCGGCGGCACCGGCAGCGCCGTTGGCGACAAGCGCCGCGAGGACCGACCAGCGCAGCTCGGTGTCCACGGTCAACCCGGCCGGCGCGCCGGTGCCGTCCAGCCAGCCGCGCAGCGTCGCCAGGTCCTCGTCGGAGCGGGCCGCCGAGGTGAACGCACGAGCCCAGGCCAACTGGAACCCGCTGCCGGGCTCGGCGGCGCTGAGCGCGTCCCGGGCGGTACGGGCCAGCTCGGCCCAACCGGTCGGTGCCCAGGCCGGATCGGCGTAGAGGGTGATCGCGGTGGTCGCCTGTCGCAGGGTCGCGGTGACCAGGTTGATGTCGGTCTCCGCGGGCAGCCCGGTCAGCGCCAGCGCGACGTAGTCGCGGGCCGACAGCTCGGCGTCGCGGATCATGTCCCAGGCTGCCGTCCAGCACAGTGCCCGCGCCAGCGACGACTCGAAGCCACCGATGTGCTGCACCACTGTCGCCATCGACCGGTCGTCGAGGCGCAGCTTGGTGTAGCTCAGGTCGTCGTCGTTGAGCAGCAGCACGTCGGCGGCCCGGACGCCGCGCAGCTCGGCGAGGTCCGTCCGCTCGCCCGTCACGTCCACCTCGTGCCGCTCGCGGCGCACCAGCCGCCCGTCGGTCAGGTCGTACAGGCCCACGCCGATCCGGTGCGTCCGCAGCGTCGGGTACGCGGTCGGCGCCTCCTGCCGGACCGCCACCTGCTCGTACGTGCCGTCCGCGCCGATGGTCACCTCCGGGCGCAGCGTGTTGACCTGCGCGGTCTCCAGCCACTGCGCGGCGAACTTGCGCAGCTCCCGGCCGGACGCGGCCTCCAACTCGGTGAGCAGGTCGTCGAAGGTGGCGTTACCCCAGGCGTGCTTGCCGAAGTAGGCCCGCAACCCGGCCACGAACGGCTCCTCGCCCACGTACGCGACGAGCTGCTTGAGCACGCTCGCGCCCTTGGCGTAGGTGATGCCGTCGAAGTTGACCTCGACGGCCTCCATGTCCGGCATCTCGGTGTAGACCGGGTGGGTGGAGGAGAGCTGGTCCTGCCGGTAGCCCCAGTTCTTCCGGATGGACAGGAACGTCGTCCACGCCTCGGTGAACCGGGTGGCGTTGGTGTTGCACCAGTGGCTGGCCCACTCGGCGAACGACTCGTTCAGCCACAGGTCGTTCCACCAGCGCATGGTGACCAGGTCGCCGAACCACATGTGGGCCAGCTCGTGCAGGATCGTGTTGGCCCGCTGCTCGTACTCGAAGTCGGTGACCTGCGAGCGGAACAGGTAGTGCGACTCGGCGTGCGTCACGCAGCCGAAGTTCTCCATCGCGCCGGCGTTGAAGTCGGGCACCCAGAGCTGGTCGTACTTCGGCAGCGGGTAGCGCACGCCGAACTTCTCGTGGAAGAAGTCGAAGCCCTGCTTGGTGATCAGGAACAGGTCGTCGGAGTCCAGGTACGGTGCCATCGAGGCCCGGCAGAACGCTCCCAGGTCGATGCCGTCGTGGCTGTCGCGCACCTCGTGGTACGGCCCGGCGCACAGTGCCGTGATGTAGGTGCTCATCCGGGGCGACTCGGTGAAGTGCAGCGTCTTGAGCCCCTCACCCGCTGGCTCCTCCCGCTGCACCGGCATGTTCGACACCGCCCGCCAGTGCGCCGGAACCGTGGCGTGCCAGGTGTAGACGCTCTTCAGGTCGGGCTGGTCGAAGCAGGCGAACACCCGCTGAGCGTCGGCCGTCTCGAACTGGCTGTAGAGGTACGTCTCGCCGTCCACCGGGTCGACCGTCCGGTGCAGACCCTGCCCGCTGTTCGAGTAACCGAAGTCGGCGTCGACCACCAGGGTGTTGTCGCTGTCCAACGCGGACAGGACCAGGCCCTTCTCGGCCGACCAGTCGGAGAGGTCGACAGGCGTGCCGTTCAGCGTCGCGGACCGCACCGACTCGGCGGCCAGCTCGATGAACGTGCTCGCGCCGGGCTCGGCGCAGCGGAACCGGACCTCGGTCGTCGACCGGAACGTGCGGCCATCGGCCGCCAGTACGGCGCTCGACAGGTCCAGACTGATGTCGTACCCCGTCACGTTGAGCAGGCGGGCCCGCTCGGTCGCCTCGACCTGCGTCAGGTTGCGCACTCCCGGCACTGTTTGTCTCCATCCCACATCTCGCCGTACGCCCGGCGGCGCCCGTTCGCCAACCGCTCGTGGCGGCCAGCCCGATCCGAGTCTTCCATGTACGGGCAGCCCGCGGTGGCCGAGGTCACGCTCTCATTCCGGTGCCGCACGACGTGCTGTGGGGTGAGGATTTCCCTGAGACGCCGGACGGCCGGCGCCCCCGTCGCGAAGGGACCTCACCGTGACCGATCGTGTCACCGCCGACATGTGGTTCGACCCGGCCTGCCCGTGGGCGTGGATCACGTCCCGCTGGCTGCTGGAGGTTGAGCAGGTCCGTGACGTGGACTTCCGCTTCCACGTGATGAGCCTCGCCGTGCTCAACGACGGCCGGGACGAGCTGCCCGAGGAGTACAAGGAGTTCCTGAAGACCGCCTGGGGTCCGGTGCGGGTCTGCATCGCCGCCGAGCAGCGGTACGGCAACGACGCCCTGCGCCCGCTCTACACCGCGCTCGGCACCCGGATCCACCTCGGCAAGGAGGAGCGGGGGCACGAGCTGTACGTCGCCGCGCTGACCGACGCCGGCCTGGACCCGGCGCTGGCGGCGGCCGCCGAGAGCAACGACTACGACGAGGCGCTGCGGGCCAGCCACGAGGCCGGCATGCGCCCGGTCGGGCAGGACGTCGGCACCCCGGTCGTCCACGCGCCCGGCCCGGACGGCAGCCCTGTCGCGTTCTTCGGCCCGGTGATCACCCCGGCCCCGAAGGGGGAGGCCGCCGGCCGGCTGTGGGACGGCGTCCTGCTGGTCGCCGGCACTCCGGGCTTCTACGAGCTCAAGCGCACCCGGGAGCAGGGCCCGATCTTCGACTGAGCGGCGCGGGGCCGCCCTGTCCACAACTGCGTGGACGGGGCAGCCCCGCGAGCGGCGCGGCACCGCGCCGTGTTCGCTCGGCGTGTCGTGGGTCGGCGGTGCCCGCCCCGTCACCGGGCGACTGCCTGGTCGTTGGCCTGCATGTCCGCCGCAGCGACCCGCAGGGCCGCACCCCGCAGTTCGTGGAGGCATTCCCGATGGCCAAGCACCGTGCGTCCGGTGACGATCAACTGACCCGACCGGAGGTGATCGAGACTCCCGGCGCGGCCTACTGGTCGGTCGACGACTCCCGCTGGCCGGCGGTCCACCCCGACCTTCCCGCCCACGTGGCGGACCTGCTCGCCCCGCCCATCGTGGTCGGCGTCGCCCGGGTCCCGGTGACCTCCCGGCTGACCCCGGCCGAGCCGGCGGCACCGCTTGCCGATTCCGCGCCGCCGGTGGCACCGGCTCACGAGCCCCTACCGCCGGTTGCGGTGGTGGCTGCCGCCGTCGCGTCGGCTCCGGTCCGGTCGTCGGCTGCCGCGCCGGCCGAACCCGCGCCGCCCCCGCCGGCACCCGCCGCCCCGCGTCCGGTGCCGACGCCGCCGCTGAGCCCGCGTCCCGTCCCGGCCCCGCCTCCCGAGCGTCCGGTGCCGACGCCGCCCGCGTCGCCCCGCCGCGCGGTGAACACCGGGCCGGCCGCGTCCGGTCGACGGGGCAACGCCGGACCGGCGGCCGCCGGCAGGCACCGCCGGGGCGCATCCGACCGCGCCAGCTGACCGCTCGGCACTTTCAACTGGTGGACCCCGCGCGGGTCCCCGTCGGCGGCGACACCGCCGCCGGTAGCGTCAGTGGGCATGACGGTCGTGCATCCGATCTCCCGGGCGTGGGTCACCACTGGTGGCACCGGCGCGCAAAACTACGACGAGTTCGCCGACGACGCGGAGATCACCGCGATCATCGAGGCGAACCCGCACAGTGCTCTCGGCATCGAGATGCCGCATCGTGCCCCGCAGAGCCTGGGCAAGTCGTTCCTCGACGCGCTGCCGGACGCGGTGGCCCGCCTCGCCGAGGCGAAGGCCGACGGCAGCTACACCCCCGCCGAGCAGGTGGTGGTGCTCTACCGGATCAGCGCGCCCGGCGAGGAGTCGGCGTACGGGCTGTTCGCGATGGTGGACACCGACCAGATCTCCACCCGGGCCGACGAGCCGGGCCTGGTCATCCGCAACGAGGACGTCTTCATCGCCAAGGTGCGCGAGCGGGTGGCGTTGGCCGAGGCGCTCGGCCACCTGCTCTCACCCGTACTCCTGCTGCAGACCGGGCGTGGCGACGAGCTGCACGCCGCCCTCGCGGCGGCGACCGAGACGGCCGGCGCGCCCGCCGCGACGGACACCGACCAGGCGGGCCGCACGCATGCCATCTGGCTGCTCGGCCCCGGCCCGGAGCAGGCCACCCTCACCGCCCTCGCCGGCGGTGGGGAGCTGGTCGTCGCCGACGGTAACCACCGCAGCCTGGCCGCGCAGACCGGCGGGCTGCCGCGCTTCCTGGCCGTGGTCACCACGCCCGCGTCGGTGGCCATCCAGCCCTACAACCGGCTGGTCAGCGAGTTGACCACCACGCCGGCCGAGCTGCTCGACCGGCTGCGCGCGGCGGGAGCCGAGGTCGAGCCGATCGACGGCCCGGTCGAGGTCCCGGCGGCCGGCGGCACCGTGCATCTCCGCCTCGGCGACCAGGGGTACGCGGTGCGGCTGCCCGCCACGGCCTCCGGCGACCTGGAGAACCTGGACCACGCCCTGGTCGAACGACTGCTGCTGCGCGACGCGCTCGGTCTGGATCCGGGCGACAAGCGGATCACCTACGTCGGCGGTGACTACCCGGCGAGCTGGCTCACCGGTGAGGTCGATGCCGGCCGGGCCGAGCTGGCGATCCTGATCGCGCCGGTGACCGTGGCGGACTTCGTCGCGGTGAACCTGGCCCGGGAGAAGATGCCCCGCAAGAGCACCTGGTTCACCCCGAAGGCGCGCGGCGGTCTGGTCGTCGCGGAGCTGCCGCGCTGAGCGGTCGCGCACCCGACCGTGTGACGAACCCGGCTCTCCGACGCCGCCGGTGCGGCGTCGGAGAGCGCGGCCTGAGAGACTGCGCGGTATGCGCGTCTACCTGGGATCCGATCACGCCGGTTTCGAGTTGAAGGTGCACCTGGCCAACCACCTGGCCAAGCAGGGGTACGACGTGGTCGACGTCGGCCCGCACAGCTATGACCCGGACGACGACTACCCGACGTTCTGCCTGCACACCGGCGACCAGGTGGTGGCCGACGAGACGGGCCTCGGTGTGGTCATCGGTGGGTCCGGCAACGGTGAGCAGATCGCCGCGAACAAGGTCGCCGGGGTCCGCGCCGCGCTGGCCTGGAGCGTGGAGACGGCCCAGTTGGCCCGCCAGCACAACGACGCGAACGTGGTCGCGATCGGCGCCCGCCAGCACACGCTCGACGACGCCACAGGCATCGTCGAGGCGTTCTTGAACACGCCGTTCTCCGGTAACGAGCGGCATGCCCGTCGGATCACCCAGGTGGCCGAGTACGAGAAGACCCGGAAGCTGCCCGACCTGCCCTGACCGTGCGGCGTTCAGCGCGGCGAGCGGGGCAGCTCCTCGCGGGGCACCCAGTTGCGTCGGACGACCACCACCCGGGCCTCCGCCTCGGCCAGGTCGTCGTCGGTGGGCCGGGCCGCGTCCCGGGCCCGTAGCGCGGCGCTGAGCCCCACCTGGGACGAACCGGAACCAACCAACCCGCGCAGCCCCCGCTCGCCGTCGCGCTCGTCGCCGCCGGAGTTCCGGCGGCGCGGGGGCGGGTCGTCGCCGTCGTGCACGCCCGTGGTGCTGGCTGCCGGGCTGTCGGTGCTCCGAGCGGCCAGCTCCTGGTCGGGGTGGTGGCGCAGCCGTCGCCGTCGTCGCTCGGGGTCACCCATCAGCCGACCGTACCCTGCCCGGCGGGTGATTCGACACTGTCGTGCCGGTCCGCGTCCCGGGCGGGGTCGGCGACCTGTTTGTCGGCTGGTTACCCTCGGATTCAGGCGGCGGTGATGTCGTCGGTCAGGGGGAGGACGAGATGGCAGACCAGACGCAGCCGTGGGCGGAGCGGACCGTGGAGGTGCCACCGCAGGCCGGCGTCGGGGTGCCGCCGCAGCGCGACGGGTTCCGCCGGGGCGTGGCTGCGGTGGGTCAGCCGCGCAGCCCGCGGACCGAACCGTTCCCGGTGGTCGAGCAGGAGCCGACCGGCACCGGCTGGCCCGGTGAGCCGGCCCCGCGTCGGCCGCTGAGCTGGCGGCTGGCGCAGCTACGGCGCGGCGGTGAGTGGAGCGCGGCGGCTGGGTTCTTCGCGTTCGTGTGCTGGGGGATCTGGGCACTCTCCGGTCAGGGTGACCTGAGCGGCCCGCTGCTGGTGCTGGTGCTCAGCCTGCTGGTGGCGATCGGCCTGTTCGCCCTGTCCCGGCTGGTCGGCCGGGTGGTGTGGGAGCGGCAGCTCGGACGGGTGCGGCGCAGCGCCCGTGGCGCCCACCTGGCGACGGCGGTGTTCCTCGTCGGCCTGGGCGTGGCGTGGCTCCAGCAGACCGAGTGGGTCGTCTCGGCCTGGAACTGGATCTCCTCGAACTGATCGTGGCCGCGTACGGGCGGGCCGGCTCGCAGCCGCCCGCCCGTACGCCCGGTCGCGGCACGCCGCGACACCGGTCGTCTCCCCACCAGGCAAGGCTGCTGCTTACCCGGCCGGCCACGGTTCATCCGTGGCCGGCCGATCCGACTGTCACCCCGTTCGGGGCCGTGGGAAGACGGCGGTGGCGTCAGTGGCCGCCGCCGTGCCCCTCGGCGTCCGCGCGGGGCGAGACGACCCGGGCGGCCGGGTCCTCGACGCCGGGCTCGCCGCCGTCGGGGGCCACCATCCCGTCGTAGTTGTACAGCGGTCGGCCGTCGTCGTGCTGCTTGGTGGTCTTGATGTAGCGGTGCATCATGCCGTCGATCTCCACCTCGACGAGGGCGTCGCCGCCAGTGTCGTGGGTGCTGCCGTCGCGGGGGCCGCCAATCAGGTGGGCTGTCGTGTTCGTGTCCATGGACTAGGCCCTACCCGCGGGCCGCTGGGCGGAAACAGATGAAATGTCGCCGCGCTCTCCGATGGCTCCCGGCGCGGTGCCGTGCCCGGCGCGGGCACGGCACCGCCGGAGGATCAGGGGGCGGGCTGGGCAGCCGCGTAGTCGCGGGCCACCCGGACCAGTTCCACAAGCCCGCCCGCGTACTCCTGGGACTCGCCGTGCGCCTCGTCGAACGGCGGTTGGAAGCCGACGCCCTCCCACTCGCCGGTCGCCGGGTTCCACCTGTCGTTGCCGACCTCGAAGTCCCAGGCGAAGATGCCCAGCTCGTAGTAGAGCTGGTCAGCCGAGTTGCCGGCGGCGGAGTACAGCACGTCGGCGACCGGACCGGTCTGCGACGGCCAGGTGACGGTGCCGCGTTCCTGTGCGATGGCGCCGACGATCCGTCGGGCGCTGCCGAGGAACAGCGTCGACTCGTCGATCGACGGCCGGGGCAGGGTGATCCTGCCGTCGGCCCGGTACGCCCCCGGCGGCCACATGAAGTACCCGCCGTAGGAGTGCACGTTCATCGCGAACCTGATGTTCGGGTGGGTCCGGGCGAGCGCGATCACGTTGCCGCTCTCCGCCTCGGACAGCTCGGCCGTGCCCGCGTAGGTGCCGGACAGGCAGTTGGCGCTGGCGCCCACGTACCCGTCGAAGTAGGACCCGACGGTGTAGTTGCGGTTGACGTCGACACCCCACGAGGTGCGGTTCTTCGGGTCGCGGGCCGCTCCGACGCAGTGGTTGACCAGGTTCTTGCGCTGCATGTTGAAGTCGTTGAACGAGTAGTTCGCGCCATCCGGGTTGACCGTCGGGATGACGAAGATGTCGACCTGTTCCAGCAGCTCACGGGTGGCCGGGTCGGTCCGGGAGTTCGCCAGCATCCGCTCGGCGAACTCAAGGGTCACAAGCGGCGTGGCCCACTCCCGGGCGTGCTCCTGGGAGTACGCGAGCACGCCGACCCGGGAGCCGTCCCGGTGCACGCCGAGGCGCAGCGCCTGCACCGTCCACGGCCGGGCCGGCACCTCGGTGCCCTGCAAGCCGTCGTCCAGTCGGGCCGGGCCGGCGACCGCCATGGGCAGCCCGGCCGAGCCGTCCTCGACGGTGGCCCGGAACCGGTTCGGCTGGCGGGCGTTGATCGCTGCCGCGACCTCGTCGGTGGTGCTCACCGTCTTGCCGGCGGTGTCGGTGGCAAGTGACACGGTGAGGACGCGGTCGCGGTAGCCGACGGTCAGCGGCCGGTTCGGCCGACCCGGGTCGACGGTGCGCACCTGCACGCCGTTCATGCCCTGGTCGCCGAAGCGGACCGACTCGACCACCACGGCCGCCACCGCCGGGTCCCCCAGGTACGCGACGGCGTTGCGCCGGTACCCCTGGGTCTTGTTCGGCAGGTCGATCACGTCCACCAGGTCCCGGTACTGGCGGGCCAACCGCTTGATCCGCGCCTGGATGTCGACAGGCGTCAGGTACGCGTCGATGAAGTCCTTCTGGTAGCCGGCCGGCAGGGGCGGCGGCGTGGCGTTGGGCCAGAGCGTCGGGGTGATCACCCGGCTCACCCCACCGAGGCTGGAGGTGGCGCTCAGCTGCACCGGCCGGCCCGGCACCGGCTGGGGGAGCGCGTAGTGGTACTGGTACTCACCGGAGTCCTCGAACCGGAACAGCGGGAACGACCCGGTGGCGCCGTCCGCCGTCCGCCAACTGACGGTGATCTCCACATCCGGGTCGTCGGTGGCGGTGGTCGCCACCTGGGCCTGGAGGAAGGTCTGCCCACCCGTGGTCCACCAGTACGCCTGCTGCACCTGGAGGGTGTCCACCGCGGTGGCGGTGGTGGTCCGCTGGCCGGCCGCCGGAGCGCGGAGCCCGGCCGCGGTGCGCGCCTGCGCCGCGCGGACGCTCTCGGCGTGGTGCCGGCTGCCGTCCCCGGCGCGCTGCACGACCTGCACAGCGGTCGCACCCTGCGCGGTCAGCTCGGCGAGCTGGGTGCCGGTGAGCACCAGGTCGGCGAGGATCCGACCGTCCCGGGCCCGGGGTCGGTTGGCGAGATCAGCGCCGGCGGCGACCAGCCGGTCGAGTTGTGCCTGGTCGCGGAGCTGTACGCGGACCACTGCGGTTTCGGTGGCGTTCACTGTGATCGGTGGAGCGGGATCGGCGGGTGCCGCGCTTCCCTGGCCTGGGTGGGACAACACTGCGCTGAACAGGATCGCTGTGCTGGCGGCAGCTGTCCACCGTCGTCGGACGATCATGTGCCCTCCTGACGGACATCGGTGTACCTGGTCCTTACACCAGTCCATAGATCGACACCTGTCAAGATAAGAAGCGCGCCTCGCGTCTTCGCGGCGAAGCCGAAGCGGGTTTCGCCGCCTGCCCGTCGCCGGGACTGTCGCCTCCGGACGCCGTTCGGCGTTGATCCGGTGAGACGCACGCGAACTTCGGAGCAACCCGCTGGGGCAGACCCCGCGTGACTATCTCGAAACGGGGATCGGAGGCCTGAATGAGCGACCGCGACGACGCGTTCGCCGAGTACTTCGCGGCACGGTCCGCTGCCATGCGCGCCACGGCGTACCTGCTGTGCGGCGACTGGCACCGGGCCGAAGACCTGGTGCAGACCACGTTCGTCAAGCTCTACCGGGTCTGGCACCGGATCTCGCGGCACGAGGTGCTCGACAGCTACGTCCGGCAGATCCTGGTCCGGACGTTCCTCGACGAGCGGCGTCGCGGCTGGTGGCGGCGCGAACGGGTGGGGGGCGAGGACGCCGAGCAGGTGATCGCTCCCGACTCGCCGGAGAGTCGGCTGGTGCTGCTCCAAGCCCTGGCCCGGGTCGCGCCGCGCCAGCGGGCGGTGCTGGTTCTCCGCTACTGGGAGGACCAGTCGATCGAAGACGTCGCGGCGCTGCTGGAGTGCTCTCCAGGGACGGTGAAGAGCCAGGCGGCCCGCGGGCTCGACACGTTGCGCGGCCTCCTGGCACCCACCTACAGCGGGATCGAGATGGGGGAGCGATGAACGGAGAAGAGTTGCGCGACGCGTTGCGCAAGGAGATGGCGAGCACCACCCCGCCGCCACCGTTGAGTACGGAAGCCACGCTCGGAGCGGCACGGCGGGCACACGTCCGTCGTCGCGCGCTGTGGGCGTCGCTCGGCTCGGCGGCTGTCGTGCTGGCGGTGAGCGGCTTCGCGGCCGTCGCCACTCCGGACGACCACGTCTACCAACCGGCGGGTCAGGGGCCACTGGCCTCTCCGGACGGGTCGGGGGACACCAAGGAGCCGTGGCCGACCGGGCCGGACGGTCAACCGCAGGAGGACCGGACCGCGCGGGCCGGGTCCCAGCACGACCGGGGGGTCCAGTTGCTCAACGAGGTCGTCTCCGTGGTGCCCGCCGGCTACACCGCGCCGGAGGACCCGGCGAACCAGCCCGCCGACCAGCGGACGTTGCGGACCCACCAGGCGCAGTTCGAGGAGAAGGTGAACGGCGTCGACAGGTGGAGTTACCTCTCCTCGGTCGCCGTGGCACAGGGCGACCGCGTCGGGCGCGTGATCGCCGAGGTGCACGACGCCGGCAACCAGTTGCCGACCGAGCCGTGCGCCCTCGCCCGCGACTTCTGGGGCATGCAGGGCGAATGCCAGGTGGAAACGGTCGGAGCGGTGCAGGTCGGCGTGGTGGTCCGACCGGGCGACGACGACCGGCTCGACCAGTGGTCGGCGTACCGGCACCCGGACGGCGTGGTGGTCTACCTGGCGCAGGGCGCGAAGCTGGACGACACCCGCCCTGGGTTGAAGAGGTTGCCGTTCACCGTGCCGCAGTTGGCCGCCCTCGCGGTCGACGAACGGTTCCACCTGCGGTGATCGGTCCCCGCCCGGGTTCCTCACCCGGGCGGGGACGACCGCTCGCCGCGTCCTACTCGACGTATGCCAACTGCACGAGAGTGGTGCGACGGCCACGACGCACCAGCCGCCCCCGGCCGGGTGGTTGGACGGAGAGGTGGGCCTGCGGCCAGAGCTGACCCTCCTGCCGCTCGCCGGAGAGCAGCAGCCCGGCGCAACCGACCTCCTTCATCCGCTGCGGCACCGGCTCGTGGACGGCCCGGCCGGCGCCGCCGCTGCGCCGCGCCAACACCAGGTGGAAGCCGAGGTCCTTCGACTGCGGCAGGAACTCCAGAAACGGTGCCAACGGACCGGCGCCGCCACCGGAGAGCAGGTCGTAGTCGTCGCAGAGCACCACGACTTCCGGTCCTTTCCACCACGACCGGTTGCGGAGCTGCTCGACGGTCAGGGTGTCCGGAGGTAGCCGGTTGCGGATCTCGGCGGCGACGCCCTGCACCAGCCCCTGGGCGGCGGTGGCGGTGCCGGCGTACGCGGCCAGATAGTCGTCGGGCACCGCGTCCAGCATGGTGCGCCGCAGGTCGATGACCGCGAAGACCAATTCCTCGTCGGTGAACTGCGCGGTCAGATCCCGGACCAGCAGGCGCAGCAGCGAGGTCTTGCCGCTTGCCGAGTCACCGAAGACGAGCAGGTGCGGGTCGGTGCCGAACAGGTCGAGCATGGTGGGTCGCAGCTCGGCCTCGTCCAGCCCGAGTCGGACCCGACCGTCGGCGGGGAGCCCGGTGGCTACCTCCCCGTACCCGATCATGGTGGGTAGCATCCGGATGGCCGGGGCCGACGGGCCGGTCCAGGCCGTCGCCACCCGGGACACCAGGTCGTCCAGCCCCTTCGGCAGGGTGGTCACGTCGTCGCTGCCGTCGATTCGGGGCAGCGCGATGTGCGCGGTCAGGGCGTCCTGGGTCAGGCAACGGCCCGGGGTGTCGGCGCGTAGGTTCTCGGCGGCCTGCCGCTTGATCGTCGAGTCCAGCGGGTCGTTCAACCGGAACTCGACCTTCGAGCCGATCACCGCCTGGAGCTGCATCCGCAGGTCCGACCATCGACCGGCGGTCAACACCAGGTGTACGGCGTACCCGAGCCCCCGGGAGCCGATGTCCTGGACGAGATCGGCGAGATCCTCGAACTCCGACTTCAGCACCGGATAGTTGTCGATCACGAGCACGACGTCCGCGGCGGCCAACTCGGGCAGCCGGCCCTCCCGGTGCATCCGGCGCATCGTGTCGATCGAGTCGATGCCGTGTGCGGCGAAAAGCTCCTCCCGTTCGGCCATCAGCATGCTGACCTCGGTCACCGTCCGGCGGATCCGGTCCGGGTCCAGCCGGCCGGCCACCCCACCGACGTGTGGCAGCCCGGCCAGCGCGTTCAGCGCGCCGCCACCGACATCGACGCAGTAGAACGCGATGTCCTGCGGGGTGTGGGTCAGCGCGGCACCGGCCACCAGGCTGCGCAGCAGCGTCGACTTGCCGGTCTGCGGCGCGCCGAGCACACAGACGTGCCCACCCGCGCCGGAGATGTCGAGCACGAACGGTTCCTGTTTCTGCTCGGTGGGCCGATCGAGCAGGCCGAGGGGGATCCGCAGCCGCCCGCGCCGTTCCACAGGAGCCACCAGGCCGTACGCCGGGTCGGTCTCCAGCGGGCCGACGATGGAGTCGAGCGGCAGCGCGGCCGGCAGCGGCGGCAGCCAGATCCGGTGCGCCTGCCGCCCGTGCTCGCGCAAGCGGTCGACCACGACGTCCAGGGTGCTCGGCGCCGAGACGCTCTCGTCGGCCTCCGCCGACTCCTCGGTCGTCAACGGCTTCGGCAGGTGCCGGGCCACGTTGTACATCAGGAAGACAGTCGGGTCGGGTGCGGCGTCCACCACCTCCTCGCCGGCCGGCGGCCGGTACGTGCCGGACACGTACGCCGCCTTGAACCGCTCGAAGACGGTGGTGTCGACCTTCAGGTAGCCCGATCCGGGCAGCGGCGGCAGCCGGTACGCGTCGGGCACCCCCAGCACGGTGCGGCTCTCCTGCTCGTTGAAGGTGCGCAACCCCAGCCGGTACGACAGGAACGACTCCAGCCCACGCAGTCGGCCCTCCTCCAGCCGCTGCGAGGCGAGCAACTGGTGGATCCCGATCGACCGGCCGATCCGGCCGATGGCGATGAACAGCTCGATGAAGTCGGGTTTGGCGGTCAGCAGCTCACTGAACTCGTCGATGATCACCATCAGGTTGGGCAGCGGTGGCAACGGCCGGCCCGCGTCACGTCGCCTGTTGTACTCGGTGATGTTCGCCAGTTGACCGGCGTCGAGCAGAATCTGCTGACGGCGCTTCATCTCCCCCTGGATCGCGTCGTGCAGCCGGTCGACCAGGCCGGCGTCGTCGGACAGGTTCGAGATCATCGCCGAGGTGTGCGGCAGATGTTCCAACCCGGCGAAGGTCGCGCCGCCCTTGTAGTCGACAAGTACCAGGCTCAGCCGCTCGGGCGGGTGGGTCATCGCCAGGGTGAGCACCATGGTCCGCAGGACCTCGGACTTGCCGGAGCCGGTCGCGCCGACGCAGAGGCCGTGTGGGCCCATACCGCCCAACGCGGCCTCCTTGATGTCCAGGTGCACCGGGTTGCCGTCCGTGCCCACCCCGAACGGCACAGTGAGGAAGTCCGGGAGCATCCGGGGCGTCCACAGTGAACGCACGTCGTAGCTGGCCTCGTCGACGATGCCGAGCAGCCCACGCAGGTCGACCGTCGCCTCCAGCGGGGCGTCGTCCACCGTGTCGGCCACCAGCCGCAGCGGCGAGACCCGCCGGGCCAGCAGCTCCATCTCGGCCAGGTCGAGCTGGTCGACCGTCCCGGCGGGCGCGCCGCGCAACCGCTCACGCTCGGCCAGGATCGCCTGCGCCCGAGTGTCGGTGACCTTGCGCAGATCCTGCACGGTGACCCGGTCGTCCTCGCAGAGCACCCGCACGTCCACGTGGGACGGCTCGTGCTGCTGGTCGTCGACAAGCACCACCACCGCCATGCCCAGGTCGTCGGGGTTGAGACCGGCTTCGAGGTGACCGAGCGGGTCAGCCCGCCCGGCGGAGATCTGGTCGACCACGACGACCAACCGGCTGCCCCGGAACCGGTGCTGCGGATCGCCCAGTCGTCGGGCCCGGTTGACCTCACCGACGCGCCGGGACAGCTCCGCGGTGAGCAGCGACGCCAGTGCCATCGGCTCGGAGGCCACCAGCCGCTGCGGGGCCGGCCCGTCGTACTCGCTCGGGTGCAGGCAGTGGGGAAGCCACTTCAGCCAGTCGAACTCCGGCCCGGCGGTGCCGCCGAGCAGCCACGCGAGGCGTACGTCGTCCGGAGCGTGCAGGGTGGCGAGCTGCGCCACCAGCACCCGCACCAGATTGCGGGTCGCGGCCGGGCTGCCGACCACCGAGACCACACCGGTGACCGGCACCGCGACCGGCATGCCGTCGAGCAGTCGGTCCCGGTCCACCACCAACCGGGCGGCGGCCAGGGTGACCGGGTCCAGGTCGACCATCGGGTTGTTCTCGTCGGCCTGGAGGGTGACCCGCCGCCAGAGGCGATCCTGCCCGTGCCCGACCCGCAGCACCAGGAAATCCGGGTCGGCCAGCCGTCGCTCCCACCGCCGGTGCGGGTCACGGAGCAGGTCCGGCAGCACCTCCGGGGCGGGGTGCCGGTGTTGGGCCGCGGCCCGCTGGGTGACCGCGTCCGCGCGGATCTGGTCGCGGATCCGGTCGATGTACTCCAGGTACCGCTGCCGTTGTCGGGCGAAGCGGCGGGCTGCGCCGGTGCGCTGGGTGATGTACGCGGCGATCCCACCGAACACAGTGGCGACAAGCATGCCGAGCCCGGCGATCATCATGATCGGGTTTTGGTTGGCCATCATCATGAGCAACATGCCGGCCCCACCCATGATCGGGAGGAAGACCTGCATGACGCCCGCGAAACCGCCGCCGCCGTCGGGCACCGCCGGTGGTGAGACCACGTCGAGCGCGGTCGGCTCCGGCTCCGGTGGTGGGACCCGGGCCGGTCGGTGGATCACCCGCTGCGTCATCGCGACCCCTTCCGGGCCGAACCGATCAGTGCCTCGGCCGGGTTACCGGTAGTGCTCCGACTGCCTAGAGTAGTACCGGTCGACACACTGAGCCGACCGTGCGGGGACGGAGGGTCATGGCAACCCGATTCACCCGAGTGACAGTGGTAGCCGGCGGGCGAAGCCTCGACATCAGCCTGCCGGCGGCCCGACCGGTGCTGGAGTTCGTGCCGCAGATGTGCGAGCTGCTCTCGCTCACGCCCGAGGCCGCCGGGCGCTGGAAACTGTCCACGGTGGCCGCCGGCGGGTTGGACCCACGCCGCTCCCTGGACGAGGCCGGCATCATCGACGCCGAGACGCTCTACCTGACGCCGCCCGAGCAGGCGCCCCTGCCGCCGTTCGTCGACGACGTGGTGGACGAGGTGCAGACCACCCTGGACGGTGACGGCAGCGAGTGGCGTGACGCCGCCCGGATGACAGGCAGTGCCGCACTGGCCGGTGTCGTGGTGCTGACCCTCACGTACGCGCTCACCACCATGCCGGTGCCGGTGGCCGCGGCACCGGCCATGCTGTTCACGGTGGCCGCGTTGGCGGTGCTGGCCGGTCGGGTGCTCGGCCCGCCCGGCGGCACACTCCTGATCACCGCTGCCGTGCCGGCCTGGCTGGTCGCCGGCGTCGCGGTGGGCAGGGCGGCCAATTGGCCCGAGCCGGCCTGGTTCACCGCAGGTGCTCTCGGTGCCGGCCTGGGCGCCGCCCTGTTCGTCCTGGCGGGTGAGCGTTGGTACGGCGTCGCGGCCGGCGGGCTCGCGGTGACGGTGCTCGGCGGGCTCGGCACCGCGCTGCTCGCCGCCGGGCTCGATCCGCGGCAGGCGGCGGCCGTGGGGTCTGTCGTCGTCGTCTTCGCGGTGGGGTTGGCACCGCAGCTCGCGCTCAGCTCGGCCCGCCTCGTCGATCTGCTGCGCCGGCAGGAGGAGAGTCAGTGGGTCGGCCGGCACCTGGTCGCGGCGGCGGTCCGTCGAGGTCAGAGTGTGCTGTCCGGTGCCGTGGTCGGCGTCGCGCTTGCCGCAACCGCCGCCTGCGTCGTGCTGTTGACCGGCCCCGACGGTGTCGGCGTGCTGCTCGGTGCGGTGCTGGGGCTGGTGTTCGCGTTGCGGTCGCGGGTCTTCACCCGTTTCGGTCAGGTGCTGCCCATGCTCGTCCCGCCGGTGACCGCGGCCACCGTGGCGGTGCTCGATGCCGTCCGGCTCACCGATGCCGACGAGGCGGTGCGGGCCTGGTTGGCCGTGGTCGGTGTCCTGGTGGTGGCGGGTGTGGTGCTCTGGGCTGGCCGTCCCCGGTTGGACGACGTCGGCGCTGCCCGACTGCGACAGCTCTTCGACCTGGCCGAGGTGCTCGCGGTGGTCAGCCTCGCGCCGCTGGTGATCGCGGTCTTCGGTGGCTTCGACTGGGCGGCGGGCTGAGCCGAGGGCCGACCGCATCCGCTGATCAGCCGATCAGCGTGGTGCGGGGTGTGGTCGGCTCGGACCGGTCGGCCGGCCCCGCCGACCGCACGAGGAAGGGACGCGCCGCGTCCGACACCGGCTGCGTGGCGGCGGGCGGGGCCAGCCCTCGCTTCTGGCGCTGCTGGGCGAGCAGGCCGCCGATACTGGTGATCGCCCAGACCGCGACGAGCAGCAGGGCGCCGACGACCAGGCTCGCGATCACCGTGGCGTAGGGGCGGCGCAGGTCGCGTGGGCCGCGCCGGGACCCGTGCAGCAGCGCGGCCTTGGCCGTGGCGGTACGCAGTGCGTGCGCCTCGACCACCACCCGGTCCCGCCCGTCAGCCACGGCCACGCCCAGCCCGGCCGTCAGTCCTGGTGCGTCTGCTGCCCCGGCGGTCAGTCATCCTCGTCGTCCCGCCCGGCCTCGTGGGCGGCGTCGTTGTCCCGCTTGGCCTCGTGGGCGGCCGCCACGTCGTCCGGGTCGGCTGGCTTGATGCTCTGGGCCACCGCGACGATCACGTCGCTGAGCACCTGCTCCATTTCGGGATGTGGTGTCGCGGCGCTGAGCACGGCCGTCCAGGTGGTGCCGGGCAGCGGCAGGAACAGCTGCAACACCGTCGAACGGACCCGGGTCAGGCCGCCCGGCGGCACCGTGGACGCGATGTCACGGTGCAGCACCCCCGGCCCGGCCGGCGTCTCGACCTCCTCGGCCGTGCCGGTACGCGGCAACGTCTGCCGGACCAGGGCGAGGCCGGCCGGCTGGGGCGCCGAGTTGAACCAGCCCAGGTGCAGCCCGGCGCTGCCGACCGCACCTGTGGACATCCGACCCAGTTGCACAAGGCTCAGCGACGCGCCGGCACGTTGACAGTCGGCGACGAGCTGCTCGACGAACTGGAGAACGGCCCGGCGCTCCCCGGCGCGCAGCCGCTGCCCGAAGAACCGGTCGTCGACCATCCGGGCCGCGCTGCGCTGCCAGGACTCCGGATTGGTGTCGAGCAGCACCCAGTCTGAGGGGACCCCGATGAACCACGGGAACTCCGGGTGCGGGGCGTGGGGGTTGAGCTTCAGGTCGTGCGCGGGCAGCGGATCGAGCATGGAGACGTCGCTCACGCGCCACCCCTACGATTCGGTGGGGCGCAGCGCGGCGGCGGTCTGGGTGTCGAAGTCGGAGACCATCTTGCCGATCGCGCTGGAGAGCCCGCCCCACTCGCCGATGTTGTTCATCAGCTCGAGCAGGCTGGTCTTCCATTCGTCCCGGAAATCGGAGATCGCGCCCTGGATATCAGAATGATCATCGGTCAGGCCGGCGCAGTCGACCACCCCGCGATGGTCCGTCTCCAACTGATCAGCAAGGGTGGTCAAATTTCCACCTAGGCTCACCAGTGTCGCGTAAGGATACTGAACGTACGTCATCCCGCCTCCCCGTCATCGCTCACCAAGGCTAACAACTCACGTCTATACGGGGGGACCCCGATGACCGAGTACCGACAGATCGGCCGAACGATGGTGCGGGCCTTCGACCCCCGCCTCACCGCACGGGTGCGGGCCGAGCGGGACCGGGGGGAAATCCTCTCCGCCCGGCTCCGACCGGGCGTGATCGCCGTGGTCGGGCCGGGCGCGGGCACCGGCCGCTCGACGGTCGCGGCACTGGTGACGTCGGCGCTGGCCCGCCACCAGGGCACCGGGGTGCTCGCCGTGGACACCGGCCACGGCGGCGGCCTGCACGCCCGGCTGGCGATCCGCTCCGGTGGGTCAACCGAGGTGGTGCTGGCCGGTCTCGGCCTGCGCGGCGCCAACGCCGGTCGCCGGCCGGCCGTGGGTCACCGGTGGCTGCGGGAGCGCCTCGCGCTGGCCGAGCGGACGATGCTGCTGGCCGGCCCCCCGGGCGACGCCGAGCCCCCGGTGACGGCGGCCGAGTACGGCACGGTCTCGGCCACCCTGAGCCGGTGGTTCCCCGTCCGGGTCGTCGACACCCCGCCGCTGACCGACGATCCGGTCGTGCCGGCGGTGCTGACCCGGGCCGATCGCGTGGTGCTGGTGGCCCCGAACGACGAGCGCGGTCCCGGGTTGCTTGCCGACTGCCGGTCCTGGATCGCCCCACTGCTGCGCGAGCCGCTCGACCGGGTCGGCGTCCAGGTGCTTGTCGGCCAGGCCCCGCAGTCGGACGTTGCCGCGGCCGGGCAGTCGCCCGGCGACCTTCCGACCTTCGTTCTGCCGTTCGACCCGGCGCTGCGGACCGCCGGCGCGCTGCGCTGGGCTGATCTCGCGAGCGGCACGCAGGAGATCATTCTCGACCTTGCCACGCAGATTGTGCGAGATATGCGACTCAGGTAGCGCCCAAAGGTCGTTGCGTGTCTATGTTCGAATGACTGCGGGTCGAGTTCACGGGAGGGGCTCCGGATGGGTGCGAAATTTTCGATCACCGACAATGCGGTCAACCAACACTCGTCAAATCTAGACACTTCAGTCGCTGCGCTGAACAGTCAGGCACGATCGTTCATCAGTGCGATCGAGCCGCTGCCGGCGGTCTGGAAGGGTTCCGCGTTCCAGAGTTGGGACCAGCTGACCCAGCGGTGGAACACGGCGATGGCCGATCTCAACAAGGCATTGACCGACATCACGAGCCGGGTCGGTTCGGCGGGCCAGCTCTACGACACCTACCACTCGGAGCAGACCAGCCAGTTGCAGTCGACCATGGGGTCGGCCAACTGGGACAGCGCGAAGTTCCGGGGCTGACGGGAAGGTTACGGGGATCATGGGTGACGTCTTCAGTTACGACGAGTCGACCGCCGGGTCGGCGCAGGGCGACATTGCTTCGGTCGCCAACGGGGTCCAGGCAAGTCTCGACGATCTGACCAACTTCGTCACCCGGGTCAAGGCCAACTGGGAGGGCGACGAGATGGAGATCTACAACGGCATCCAGACGCAGTGGAACACTGCGGCGGACACCGTCAAGCAGATCCTCGACTCGGTCAAGGGTGCTCTCGGTCAGACCACGACGTCCGTGCAGGAGATGCGCGGTCAGGTGCGGGGGACTCTGCAGGGCTGATCCCAAACGTGTGGCGGCGTCCGGGCGTCGATCGAGGTCCGGGCGCGTCGTCGTGGTGCTGCGTGGCGCCGGCGAACGGTTGGCCAGCGTCGAGCTGCGGGCTTGTTGGCGTGGACACGGGGAGGTCCCGGCGCGATGGCTGAGTTTCCGGCGCACTTGTTCAGGATGGATGGTGATCCGTCGGCGATTCGGTCGTCAGCGGGGCGCTGGCAGGGGTTTGGTTCGGCGGCGACGCAGGCCGCGGCGCAGATC